>JAQSDJ010000151.1 GCA_029945855.1 Lacunisphaera sp. | reverse complement strand
TTCCTTCACTTCGTCCAGCTTGAACGGCTTGATGATCGCAATGATGAGTTTCATGGTGTGATTGATGAGGGTTGGGCTCAGGACTTGGCCTCGAAGATATAGCCTTCCTCACCATGGTCGGCGAGGTCAAGGCCTTGCTGTTCCTCGTCGGCGCTCGGGCGGAGGCCGATCAGGGCCTTCACGACATAGGCGATGACGATGGTCGCCACGATGGAGAGCACCAGGGTGATGCCGATGGCCTTGAGCTGGGTGAGCCAGAGGCCGCCGTCGGTGACCAGGGCGGCCAGGCCGTTCTTCTTGGCGTAGCCGTCGCTGATCAGGTTGCTGTTCACCTCGGAGGTGGCCAGGAAACCGGTGAGCAGCGCACCGAGCGTGCCGCCCACGGCATGGACGCCGAACGTGTCGAGGGCGTCGTCATACTTGAAGAAGCCCTTGAGCTTGGTGCAGGCGAGGAAGGGAATGATGCCGGCCAGCACGCCGATGATGACGGAGCCGGTGGCATTGACGAAGCCCGCGGCGGGCGTGATGACGACCAGGCCGGCCACGATGCCGGAACAGAAGCCCAAAATCGAGGCGTGCCCGCGGGTGATCTTCTCCATCGCGCCCCAGACGAAGCCCGCGATCGCGGCGGCCATCGTCGTGGTCATGAAGGCGTTGGCGGCGACGCCATCAGAGGCGACGGCCGAACCCGCGTTGAAGCCATACCAGCCGACGTAGAGCATGCCGGTGCCGACCATGCAGAGCACCATGCTGTGCGGGGGCATCGGCGTCTTGCCGAAACCGAGGCGCGGCCCGAGGATCAGGCAGAGCACGAGGGCGGACCAGCCGGAAGACATGTGCACCACGGTGCCGCCGGCGAAGTCGATGGCCGGGATCACGGCGTCGGCGTTCCAGACGCCGTTCATGAAGCCGTTGGCGCCCCAGACCATGTGGGCCAGCGGGAAGTAGACGATGACCATCCAGAGCGTGACGAAGAGCAGGATCGCGCTGAACTTCATGCGCTCGGCGATCGCGCCGACGATCAGCGCCGGCGTGATGATGGCGAACATCATCTGGAACATCGCAAAAACGTTCTGGCTGACCCAGTAGGAGTAATTGGTGTTCGGCGCAGAGGTGACCCCCTTCAGGAAGAGGAAATCCGTGCCCCCGACAAAGGGACTGCCGTAGCTCGTGCCGAACACGAGGCTGTAGCCGAAGGCCCACCACAGGATGGTCACCAGGCCGGTGATGCCGAGGCACTGGGCCATGACGGAGAGCACGTTCTTCCTGCGGACCAGGCCGCCGTAGAAGAGCGCCAGCCCGGGCAGCGTCATGAAGAGCACGAGCGCGGCGCTGGTCATCATCCAGGCATTGTGGCCGGGACCGGGGACGCCGGCCAGGGACTTGCCGGGATCGGTGTTGTTGATGTAGGCCTCGAGGGCGGCGATGCGCTCTTCCGGCGTCGGACCAGCCGCGGCCTCCTCGGCCCGGGCGGACAAACCAAGGGTGAAGGCGAACAACACGCCCGCGAGGGCAAGCAGACGCGTGACTCTGGGGTAGATGGATTGTTTCATCGGCGCTGGCTTAGCAGCTCCAATGCCATGAATGTCATTAACTCGTCCCCTGCCCTGCAATATTCCGCGTCATAGCAGGGCGGGCGACAACCGCGGGAGGACCAAAGTTCAGCCGCAGCAATGTAGGGCCGCCGCTTGTCGGCGGGCCGTTTTCGGGTGGGAGCCGCGGCCCGGCGCCAAGCGCCGGCCCTACGGATAAATGAAAAGCCGGCCCCCTGAGGAGCCGGCTTCGTGAAAACGACGGGTGGATAGGATCAGACGGCGGTCTCGCCGTGCTCGTCGGTGCGGATGCGGATGACATCCTCCAGCGGGAGCACGAAGATCTTGCCGTCGCCGATCTTGCCAGTCTTGGCCGAATTGGTGATCGCCGTCACCACCGGCTTCACCAGTTCGTCGCTGACCGCGAGCTCGATCTTCACCTTGGGCAGGAAGTCCACCGTGTATTCGCTGCCGCGGTAGATCTCGGTGTGGCCCTTCTGGCGGCCGAACCCCTTGACCTCCGTGACCGTGAGCCCCTGGATCCCGGCGGCGCCGAGGGCTTCCTTCACTTCGTCCAGCTTGAACGGCTTGATGATCGCAATGATGAGTTTCATGAGTGGGTGCTGGTCGGGGGTTACTTGTGGGCGGTGGAGAAGTTCGGATAAGCCTCGTTGCCGTGCTCGCCGATGTCGAGACCCTCGGATTCTTCCTCCGCGGTCACCCGCAGGCCCATGATCAGCTTGATGGCATAGAAGGCCACGAAGCAGAAGATGAAGGTGAAGAGACCGATGGAGACGATGCCCTTGAGCTGGGAGACGAGCTGGGCGGTGCCGGCCAGCTTGCCGAAGAGGCCGACCGCGAGCGTGCCCCAGATACCGTTGACGAGGTGCACCGAGGTCGCCCCCACGGGATCATCGAGCTTGATCTTGTCGAAGAACATGACGGAGAAGACGACGATCACGCCGCCGATGAGGCCGATGAGCATGGCCTCGTTGGGGCTCATCTGGTCGGCCCCGGCGGTGATGGCGACGAGACCGGCGAGGACGCCGTTGAGAGCCATCGAGACGTCGGGCCGTTTCTGGACAATCCAGGAGGTGAAGGTCGCGCCGAGCGCGCCGGCGGCAGCGGCGAGGGAAGTGGTCACGAGCACCAGCGAGACCGCCCCGGGATTGGCGGACAGCACCGAGCCGCCATTGAAGCCGAACCAGCCGAGCCAGAGGACGAACACACCGATGGTGGCGAGGGGAATGGAATGGCCCAGGATCGGTTGAACCTTGCCGTCCTTGAACTTGCCCCGGCGGGCGCCGAGGATGATGATGCCCGCCAGTGCGCCCCAGCCGCCGACGGAGTGGACGATCGTCGAGCCGGCGAAGTCATAGAACGGCGTCGACATGGTGTTGAGCCAGCCGTTGCCCCATTTCCACATGCCCGTGATCGGATACGAGATGGTCACCAGCAGGACGGTGAAGACCATGAAGGAGCTGAGCTTGATGCGCTCGGCCACCGCGCCGGACACGATCGTCGCGGCGGTGGCGGCAAACATGGCCTGGTAGAGGAAATCAGTCCAGTAGGTGTAGCCGGCGTTGTAGACCGAGGTCAGCCCGCTGACATCATCGGCGAACCCCAGGCCGAATCCGGCAAAGCCGAACCACTTGCCCGCAAAGTCGGCGCCCGGATACATCAGGTTGAAACCCACGAAGGCGTAGGTCACGATGCCGATGCAGGGCACGATCGTGTTCTTGAACATGATGTTCGCCGTATTCTTCGACTGCGTCAGGCCGGATTCCACACAGGCGAAACCCAGGTTCATGAAGAACACCAGCGAGGCGGCGATCATCATCCAGAGATTGTTGATGGTGAACACGGCGTAGTCGGGCGAGGCTTGGAAGGCCGCCAGATCGGCATACTTGGGGGCTTCCGCCGCGGGAGCAGCCGCCTCGGGGGCCGCCGCGGCGGCCTCCTGGGCGAATCCAGACGAGAGCGCCAGGAGTAGCATGGCACTGAGGCCTGCGATCCTAAACACGCTGGGGACTGACTTAAACCATAGCTTCATAGGTGTGGGAGGTTTGGTGTGTGACTTGATGCCAGTGTTAGGACTGGATGACCGCTTTGAGCACAAGCAATGCCAGCCGGAGATTCTCTTTCCGACCGCGTGACATAAGTGTCGGCCCGCTCCCCGACGGGACGCAAAAAAGCCGGCCCCAAGGGAGGCCGGCTGCATTGCTACCTGCTTTTGGAGGATGACTACACCGCCGCTTCGCCGTGCTCGTCGGTGCGGATGCGGATCATGTCCTCGATCGGCGTGACGAAAATCTTGCCGTCGCCGATCTTGCCGGTCTTCGCCGCGTTCGCGATGGCCGTGATGACCTTGTCCTTCAGGTCGGCGCTCACCGCGACCTCGATCTTCACCTTGGGCAGGAAGTCCACGGTGTATTCGCTGCCGCGGTAGACCTCGGTGTGGCCCTTCTGGCGGCCGAAGCCCTTGACCTCGCTGACGGTCATGCCCTCGACGCCGACGGCGGTGAGGGCCTCTTTGACGGCTTCCAGTTTGAACGGCTTGATGATGGCGGTAATGAGTTTCATGGGGAGAGAGCTTTGTTTTGGGCCAGTGTCCGGAAATCAGGCCATCAGCGCAAGCTTAGGTTCGTGGGTGGAACCCGTCCTCCGGACGGGTTAAGCGCGTCCGGCTTGTCCGCCATAGCCTTGGCGACGGCGGGAGGACGCGCTCCACCTTCGCATCACTGCGGCGGAATAACCGTCTGGATGTGCAGGTCCTTGAGCTGCTTGGCCGTGACGGGGGTCGGGCTCTGGGCCATGAGGTCCTGCGCCTTCTGGGTCTTGGGGAACGCGATGACGTCACGGATGCTCGTCGTGCCGCAAAGCAGCGCCACCATGCGGTCGAGGCCGAAGGCGATGCCGCCGTGCGGGGGCGCGCCAAAGGTGAAGGCCTTGAGCATGTAGCCGAAGCGGCTCTCGACCACGTCGGCCGGAATCTTGAGCACGTCCTCAAAGACCTTCTTCTGCAGCGCCGGCTGGTGGATGCGGATCGAGCCGCCACCGAGTTCCATGCCGTTCAGGACGACGTCGTAGTGCTGGCCGCGGACCTTCTTCGGGTCGCTGTCGAGATAGGCCGCGTCCTCCGCCACCGGCGCGGTGAACGGATGGTGCGTGGCGACGTAGCTCTTGCGCTCCTCGTCGTAGCTCATGAGCGGAAAATCGACGACCCACAGGAAATTCCACTGGTCGGCGCGGATCGTCATCTTGCCGCGCTTCACCAGCAGCTGGGCGGCCTCGAGCCGTGTGCGGCCGAGGATCGCGCAGGCGCGCTCCCACGGGGCGGCGGCGAAGAAGATGATGTCGCCGTTCTCGACGTTGAGGCGCTGCGTCAGCTCGGCCTTCTCGGCGTCGGTGAAGAACTTCACGATCGGCGACTTCCATTCGCCGTTCTCGACCTTGATGAAGGCGAGGCCCTTGGCGCCGAGCGATTTCGCGACCTCCTCGAGCGCGGTGATCTCGCCCTGGGTGATGTCGGCGAGGCCCTTGGCGTTGACCGCCTTCACGCAGCCGCCGGCGGCGACCGTCGAGGCGAAGACCTTGAAGCCGGAGGTCTTGAAGAGCTCCGAAAAGTCCACGAGCTCGAGCGCGAAGCGCGTGTCGGGCTTGTCCACGCCGTAGCGGTTCATCGCGTCGTGGAAGGCCAGGCGCGGGAACGGCGTGGGCAGGTCGTGGTTGAGCACGTCTTGCCACACCTTCTTCAGCATGCCCTCGAAGAGCGAATAAATGCCCTCGCGGTCGATGAACGAGGCCTCGACGTCGATCTGGGTGAACTCCATCTGGCGGTCGGCGCGCAGGTCCTCGTCGCGGAAGCAGCGGGCGATCTGGAAATACTTCTCCACGCCCGCGACCATGAGGATCTGCTTGAACTGCTGGGGCGACTGCGAGAGCGCGTAGAACTGGCCGGGATGGATGCGCGACGGCACGAGGTATTCGCGGGCGCCCTCGGGCGTGCTCTTGAAGAGCGCGGGCGTCTCCACCTCGATGAAGCCCTGCGCGTCGAAGTAGTCGCGCACGGACTTGGCCGCGCGGTGGCGCACCTGCAGGTTCTTCCGCATCTTCGGGCGGCGCAGGTCGAGGTAACGGTAGGTCAGGCGCAGGTCCTCGTTGACCTTGTCGCCGCCGGCGTCCGTCAGCGGGAACGGCGGCGTGTCGGAAATATTGTGCACGACGAGCTCGGTCGCATCGACCTCGATCTCCCCGGTCGGCAGGTTCTTGTTCATCATCGCGTCCGGCCGCGGCTCGACCTTGCCGGCGACGGCGATGACGGACTCGTCCTTCAGCAGGGCGGCCTGCTCGCGCAGGGCGGAGTCAAACTTGACCTGGGTGATGCCCTGGCGGTCGCGCAGGTCGACGAAGATGATGCCGCCGTGGTCGCGGATGGAATCTACCCAACCGGCCAGCGAGACAGGGGTGCCGAGATCGGCCTTGGTGAGTTGGGCGCAGTGATGGGTTCGTTTCATGGGAGCGGAACGCTCAACCAAACGGCCCGCCCCACCCCGGGGCAATCAGAATTTGGTCCAGTATGACACGGGGGGCCGGCCCGGGCGCGGTCAAGCCGCGCCCCTACAGGTTGCGGCGGTGTAGGGGCGCGCCTTGTGCGCACCCTGCCCTGATTGGTGTAGGGGCGTGCCTTGTGCGCGCCCTGATTGGTGTAGGGGCGCGCCTTGTGCGCGCCCTTGTTCATGCACCGGTCGCCAATCCCGCAAACCTCTCGTCCGGCCACTCGATCCACTCGCGGGGCGGTTCGCCCTTCGGCCCAAGCAGTGCCATGAACCGGAAGCAAACCGGCTCCGGAACCCACCATCCCGGCCAGCACCTGTCACGCGACAACAAGCCGGCCCGATATGGATTAAGGAAAAGGTAGAGCCCGTAATCCTCGAGCGAATCCTCCTGACGCAGCCGATGCTCCCAAAAGTCACGCTGCCACTCACCCGCGTAGCCTGCCGCCTTGCGCCCCTCGGTCTTCCAGCGCGAGACACACCGTCCGACATCCAGCCGTTGCCCCAACACGAAGAGCACATGCACATGGTCGGGCATCACTGTCGCAGCCAGCACCGTTCCATCGCCCTCCGCGTGCCAGCTGCGCAACGCTGCGAGCAGGCAGGCGGTCGATCCACTCTGGGCCAGCCAAGCCATCCGATTGGCTGTCACGAAAGTCACAAAATAAACCGCCCCAGGCTCCGAGACGCGGCCAAGGTGCAACCGCTCGGTCGTGCGCCGGGACGTTGCAGGCATGGCGCAAACGTTCGCCAAAACCCGGGCGCGGTCAAGCCGCGCCCCTACAATAACACCGTAGGGGCGCGCCTTGTGCACGCCCTGTTAAGATCGGCGTAGGGGCGCGCCTTGTGCGCGCCCTCACTCAGCCCACCACCAGGCTCTCGCCCGTCATCTCGACGGGTTTGGGCAAGCCCATGAGCGCCAGCACGGTCGGGGCGATGTCGGCCAAGCGGCCGCCCGTGCGCATCTTGGTCTGACCCGCCACCAGGCCCTCGCCGACGGCGAAGACCTCGACGAGATTGAGCGTGTGGGCCGTGTGCGGGCCGTTGACCGTCGGGTCCCACATCTGCTCGGCGTTGCCGTGGTCGGCGAGGATCACGGCCTTGCCGTTCTTGGTGGCCAACGCGGCCAGCAATTCCCCCACCCCGCGGTCGGTCGCCTCGACGGCCTTGACGGCCGCGGGCAGCGATCCGGTGTGCCCGACCATGTCGGGATTGGCGAAATTCACCACGATCAGGCCGTATTTGCCGGAAAGGATCGCTTCCTTGGCCGCCTTCGTCACCTCGGCGGCGGACATCTCGGGCTGCATGTCATAGGTCGGCACCTTGGGGCTCGCCGGGCAGGCGCGGTCCTCGCCGGGGAAAGGCTCGCTCCGGTAATTGTTGAAGAAAAAGGTCACGTGCGGGTTCTTCTCCGTCTCGGCGCAGCGGAACTGCGCCAGGCCGGCCTTGCTCACGACCTCGCCAAGAATGTTCTTCAGCTTCTCCGGCTTGCCGGAGACCACGTTTACCGGGAGGCCCTTCTCATACTCGGTCATTGTCGCGTAATAGAGATCGAGCTTCGGACCGCGGTCGAAACCCTTGAAGTCGTCCATGACGAACGCCCGCGTGATCTCGCGCGGCCGGTCGCCGCGGTAATTGTAGAACAGCACGGCGTCGCCGTTGCCGATCGTCGCCACCGGCTGGCCGTCGGCCCCGACGATCGCCGTCGCCGGCACGAACTCGTCGCCATTCTGCGTCGGGCTGAGGGGGTTCGAGTAGTAATTCGACACGGCGGCCTCGGCGCCAGGCGCGGTGGCCTTGGCCTTGCGGCCCGTGAGCATGTCGTAGGCCTGCTGGACGCGCTCCCAGCGGTTGTCCCGGTCCATCGCCCAGAAGCGGCCGCAGACGGACGCGATTTTCCCGAGGCCGATCTCGCGACAGTTCGCCTCGACCTGCTTGATGTAGCCGAGCCCGCTCTGCGGCGGCGTGTCGCGTCCGTCGGTGAAGGCATGGATGTAGACTTCCGTCAGGCCGTCCTCCTTGGCCTGGCGCAGGATGCCATAAAGATGCTCGAGCATGCCGTGCACGCCGGCGTCGGACACGATGCCCATCAGGTGTAGCTTCGATTTCCTTTCCTTCACCCGGGCGACGACCGCACGCCAGACGGGATTGGTCGCCAGTTTTTTCTCGAGGAAAAGCTTGTTCAGGCGGACCAGTTCCTGGTCGACGATGCGGCCGGCGCCGATGTTCTCGTGGCCGACCTCGCTGTTGCCCATCACGCCGTCGGGCAGGCCGACGTCGAGGCCGGAGGCCCGCACCAGCGTGACCGGGTATTTCGCGTGCAGCAGGTCGTCGCACGGCTTCACGGCCAGATGGACGGCATTGGTCTTGTCCTGGGAGGGATCGGGATTCTTGCCCCAGCCGTCACGGATGACGAGGAGCACGGGCGGGCGGTTTGAGCTCATGGGAAAGTGTGGGTCGGAGGTTGACGCAGTCGGGACATTGAACGAACCGCCCGAGGCCAATGCCAGTTCAAATCCCGCCCCCCGGCCGTCATTAGACCCGGTCCACCCCGGACTGCCATCGCGCTAATCACCGTGAGCGGGAGCCGCCGCCTGTAGGTCGGGCTTTCTTGTCCGCCGTAGCCTTGGCGAAGGCGGAACGCCCGACACTTGGGCCCCAGCTGTCGGGGATAAATGGCCGATAAACCCCGACCTGCTACATTGGGATCTTTGTAGGGGCGCGGCTTGACCGCGCCCTGCATCGATATCGTGGCTTCTCGGGCGCGCGCAAGGCGCGCCCCTACAGGGACCAGGATCCGAACAACACAAGGTGGGTTTCGGGCAACCGCATAGGGAAATGCCGGCTCATCGAACGGTTCCAATTTCGGACCTCTCAAAGCCTTATCTATCAGTGTGTATTTGTGTTTATCTGTGGTTGAACTGATTTGTCCCGGCGACAAAGGCCCCTCCATCCGCTAGAAACAGCTGATCTATCGCTTGGCCGCGACCTCGTTTGACAAATCGCCGCTCCCTCCTGATGTATACGCCCGCATGCCCAAACGCGCCGTCCTCCTCCTCAATCTCGGTTCGCCCGACTCCACCTCCGTCCCCGACGTGCGGCGCTATCTGAGCGAATTCCTCGGCGACGAGCGCGTGATCGACCGGCCGGCCAACGCCTTCCTGCGCTCCTTCCTGGTCAACCAGATCATCTGCCGCTTCCGCGCGCCCAAGTCCGCCCACGCCTACGAGAGCATCTGGACCCCCGAGGGCTCGCCGCTGATCGTCACCAGCAAGCGCACGCAGACCGCCCTGCAGCAGCGCACCGACCTGCCCGTGGCCCTGGCCATGAATTACGGCAATCCGTCCATCCCGGACGTCCTGCACACGTTGCGCGCCGACGGCATCGACCACCTGCTGCTGTTCCCGCAATACCCGCACTACGCCATGTCGAGCTGGGAGACCGTCGTGGTGAAGGTCCAGCGCGAGGCCGCGAAGATCGCGCCCGACATGAAAATCGAGTGCGTGCTGCCCTACTACAGCGACGCCGACTACATCGACGCGCTGGTCGAGAGCGCCCGCCCCTTCCTCGCGCAGCCGCACGACCACCTGCTCTTCAGCTACCACGGCATCCCGGTCCGGCACCTCACCAAGGCCGACACCTCGCACGCGCATTGCCAGGTCGTGGCCGATTGTTGCAACAGCTGCTCGCCCTCCCACAGCACCTGCTACAAGGCACAGGTCACGCGCACGACGCACCTGTTTGCCGCCAAGGCCGGGCTCGACCCGGCCAAGTGGTCCATCTCCTTCCAGTCGCGCCTCGTCGGCGAACCCTGGCTGTCGCCCTACACCGACCACCTGTTCGAGCAGCTGCCCCAGCAGGGCAAGAAACGCCTGCTGGTCATCACGCCGGCGTTTGTCACCGACTGCCTCGAGACCCTTGAGGAAATCCGCGTGGAAGGCGCCGAGGACTTCAAGGCCGCCGGCGGCGAGACCTTCACCCACATCCCCTGCCTCAACGACCAGCCCGTCTGGATCGACTTCCTGGAGAAGCGCCTGCAGCGCTGGCAGCAGGCCGGGCGGGTGACCTGAGCCGGTCGCCCGGGAGCTCTATTCACGCAACCCGGCGCAGTTAATACCGCACCCGGCGCCGCACGACGGGTCAAAATCAAGCTCGCCGGTTTATTCCGGCTGATTACAAATTGTTGCATCAGGGCTTGAACACACCTCCCGCCATCACCGCGAACAATCTGGGCCTGACCATGGGCGCTGCCGTGCTTGTGCTCGACACGGACGGACGCATCCAGGTGGTCAGCGCCGCGGCCCGCACGCTGTGGCAGGCCTCCCCGACCGAGCTGGTCAACGATTTCTTCCCCAATCTTTTCACCTTCGACGTCGTTTCCCGCGATCCCGATTGGATCCAGTCCCAGTGGGAAGTGCTGCTGGCCGCCGGCCAGGGTCAGCCCATCACGCTGAAACTCCAACCCAAGGAGGCCGCCGCCTTCGACGCCTTGGTCCGCATCGAGAAGGCCGGTGACGCGCCGGTGTGCTATTTTGCCTTCATCAACCGGCCCGCGACGGCGGCAACCCCGATCGCGTCACTCCCCCGCCCGGTCCCGGCGGCCGCGGGTGCGGCGGCCGAGAGTTTTCTCACGCAGCTCAACGAGCGCAGTCCGCTGGGTTTCTTCGACCTGAACTTCCTGAAGAACGAGGTGTATTACTCGCCCACCTGGAAACGCATGCTCGGCTACACCGATGCTTCGCTGGCCAACACCTACGAGACCTGGCTGGGGCTCATCCATCCCGATGATTCCGGGGCCGCCCCCGACCGGCACGGCCGGGGCGGTGGCACCGGCACGCGGCCGTATTCCCTCGAGTTCCGCATGAAGCACGCGGCGGGGCATTATGCGTGGGTGCAAAGCGTCGGCCTGCAGGTCTACGGCCCCAACGGCGCCCTGCAGCGCGTCATGGGCGCGCATCTCGACGTCTCCGACAAGAAGGAGTTCGAGGAAGCCGGCCTCCGCGCCGAGGAACGCCTCGACCAGCTCGGCGACCGCGGCCGCGTGGGCATCATCGACCTCGATTTTTCCTCCGGCCTTTACTGGCTCTCGCCGGGCTTCAAGTCGCTGCTGGGCTATGCCGACGCCGACCTGTCCGACACGCTCGAGTCCTTCCTGCGCACGCTGCCGCTCGACGAGACGGTCGGCGGCGTGCAGGCGTATTTCCTCGCGCAACACCCCAGCCAGCTCGCGTATTTCGACACCCTGCGCCTGCGCCACCGCGAGGGCCGCGAGGTGCTGGTCTACGCCTGCGTCGCCCGGCAGATCTCGCGCCGCAAGGAACTGCAGCGCGTCCTCGGCTTCGCCGTGCCCCTGCCCGAGGCCCTGGTGGAGGGCGGCGTGCCGGCCGAAACCAGCCTCGGCGTCTCCGCCGCGCAGCTCACGGTGCTCTTCGCGGAACTCCAGGAAGCGCTGCTGCTCACCGACGCGAACGGCCTCGTCAGTTTCCTCAACCCGAAGGCCGAGCGCCTGCTGGGCCGCACCAGCGCCCAATGCGTGGGCCAGGAGTCCCAGGATGTCTTCCGCCTCGTGCACCGCGAGAGCGGCCAGCCGGGCGAAAGCCCGGTCGCCAAGGCCCTCATGTCGGGCGAGGCGACCGCGCTGAACGCCGAGTTTGCCCTCGAGACCGGTGCGGCCAAGGCCACCCCGATCGCCTTCAGCGCCCGGGCGGTCATGGATTCCGCCGGCAAGCCCGCCGGCGCCGTCCTCGTGTTCCGCAATCCCGCCGAGATGACCCTCACGCCCGAGGAACTCGTCCGCTCCAACCGCTTCGAGTCCCTGGGCAAGCTCGCCGGCGGCATCGCCCACGACTTCAACAACCTCCTCACCACCATCCTCGGCGGCGTCTCCCTGGCCAAGGATGCCCGCGACGACTCCGGCCTCGAGAACAGCGAGCGCGCCTGCCTCGCCGCGAAGGGCCTGAGCAAGCAGCTCCTCACCTTCTCCAAGGGCGGCACCGGCGTGCGCCAGGTCGTCAAGCCCGCCGACATCCTCACCGACGCCGTGCGCCTCGCCGCGGCCGGCTCGACCGTCAAGGTCGAGGTCGCCGTCGCGCCGGACACCCAGACCATCTGCGTCGACCGCGCCCAGATGCTGCAGGTGTTCCAGAACCTCGTCATCAACGCCATCCAGGCCATGACCACCGGCGGCGGCCACATCCGGATCAACGCCAGCAACGTCGTGCTCACCGAGGGTCAGATCGCCCCGCTCCCCGCCGGCACCTACGTCGCCCTCGAGGTGCGCGACAACGGCAGCGGCATCAAGCCCGAGCACCTCGAGAAGATCTTCGATCCCTTCTTCACCACCAAGAAGACCGGCACGGGCCTCGGCCTCGCCACCGTGCTCTCCATCGTCAAGCGCCACGGCGGCCAGATGGGCGTCGAGTCCGAGCTCGGCACCGGCACCACCTTCACCGTCTTCCTCCCGCAGTCCGACAAGCCCGAGGAAATCGAGGCCCGCCGCGCCCCCAGCCTGCGCTTCGGCACCGGGCGGGTGCTCTTCATGGACGACGACGAGCAGATCTGCACCCTCACCGGCGGCATGCTCGAGAGCCTCGGCTACAAATACGACATCGCGAAGAACGGCGAGGAGGCCGTGCAGTTCTACAAGCGCTACCTCAACATCGGCCGGCCCTACGACGCCGTCATCATGGACCTCACCATCATCGGCGGCATGGGCGGCGAGCAGACCTTCCGCCACCTGCGCGACCTCGACCCCGAGGTGCGCGCCATCATCGCCAGTGGCTACGACAACGACGCCATGGCCCGCCAGTTCTACGACATGGGTTTTTACGGCTACCTGCCAAAACCCTATCGCGTCGGCGACCTCGGCAAGATCATCCGCACCGTCCTCGGCAAATAGCGCGCCGAAGGTGGAACCGGTCCTTCCGCCGTCGCCAAGGCTATGGCGGACAGGCCGTGACCGGTTTGCCTTGGCCTAGGGTGGAACCGGTCCTCCGCGACCGGTTTGCCTTGGCCGCCGGTGGAACCAATCCTTCCGCCGTCGCCAAGGCTATGGCGGACATGCCGGCTGAATCGGGCTTGCCCCATGTAGGGGCGTTCCTTGTGGACGCCCGCATCCGCCTTGCCTCATGTAGGGGCGTCCCTTGTGGACGCCCGCGACCGCCCGTGGTAACTACAAAGGGCTCGGGAAACCGCCGCTACGCACGCCGGCCGCGGCTTTGGGGGCGACTGGAGCGCGGGCGCCCCCGCCCGCGGACGGTTCGAGTAAATGCCCCGCAGCTTGCTCCGGGAATCCTTTGCGACCGCTGGGTTCGCCGGCCTACGCCTTCAACAAATCATCCAGTGGATTGGTGGCGAAAATCTGATGGGGTGGAAAATCTGATGGGGTCAGGCCGCTAGATGCTACTATTCGTGTTGCCGGAGAGATTGGTCGCGGCAAAGTGTCCGTATGGCCAGAAAGCTGCGGATCCAATATGAAGGCGCGATCTATCATGTGATCAACCGGGGAAACTATCGCCGGGATGTGTTTGGCACGGCGGGAGCGGCGCAGGCGTTTGAGAAGGTCGTGCTGGAGGCCTGCGCATTGCACGGGTGGCGGCTGCATGCACAGGTGGTGATGCGCAATCACTACCATCTGGCGGTGGAGACCCCGCGGGCGAATCTGGTGGAGGGAATGCATTGGTTGCAGAGCACATTTGCGACGCGGTTTAACCGGCTGCGGCAGGCGCGTGGGCATTTGTTTCAAGGGCGGTATCAGGCGCTGTTGGTCGAGGACGCGGCGGCACTGGCCCGGGTGGTGGACTATATCCATCTTAATCCGGTGCGGGCGGGAGCCACCACGCCGGCGCAGCTGGCCAGTTTTCGCTGGAGCAGCTTGCGGGTATTTCTGTCGGCAGAACGTCCGGCCCAGCTGGTGTGCGCGGACTGGCTGCGTCAACATGGGTGGACTGATTCATCGGCCGGATTGCGCGCCTATGTTGCCTATCTGATCGGTCTGGCGCGAGACGAGGCGGAGCAGAAACGGCTGGGCTTGCAGAAGTTGTCCGCCGGTTGGGCCATTGGCACCCTGGCTTGGCGGAAGCAGATCGCCCAGGATCACGCGCACCGCGCACTGAGTCCGGGCGTGGAGGCGGGGGAACTGACGGAGCTAAAGGAGGCGCATTGGACCCTGATATTGGAACGGGAATTGAAGCAGGCGGGGAAAACGGCAAAGGATGCCACGGAATCGATCGGTTGCGCCCCGTGGAAAATCACCGCTGCCAGGCGGCTGCGGCAGGCGGGGGCACGTTATGCGTGGATTACAGCGGCATTGCGCATGGGCAAGACGAGCTCGGTGCGCGCCTATTTATGCCAAACAAGGAAGTAGCACCTAGCGGCCTGACCCCGTCGGATCGCCCCCCGTCGGATCGCCCCCTCCAGCCTTGCCCGCCGCCAACGTTGCCTCCACGCTTCGCGGCAATCCGCCTCACCCCATGCCACCCCCGCACCCCAGCGCCGCGTCAGCGGCTTGGTTCAACCAGCTCATCACAGACAACTCCGGGGCTTCGCCCCTCCGTGTCTGACTGAGGACGATAGGCGGAAGAAAATGGATCGCTTCGAGAAAGCCCAACGCGAAGAAGAACGCTGGCAATTCAGCCAGCAGGCGGGGCTTTTTGAGAGCGTCTTTTCTCGCCGCATATTCGGTCCGTTATGGTGGTGGTGGCTGTTCGTCGTCTATTTTCTGAACATCATGCTCACCGCGGAGCCGGGGCAGCCGTTCCGCCGTTCCTTCTACTCGGCGGCATTCCTACTGGTGGCCTCGACTGTCTGGATCGCAGCGATTCTCTTCCCGAAAGAAAGAAGGGCGCGTTGGGTTTCGAGACAGCAGCCGGTTTCGATGCCGATTTTCGCCCGCGTGGGCATTCACACCATTCCTTGGCTTGGTCTTTGCGCGATTATCTGGTGCGCTATCGCACGATGAAGAACGCCGATCCAGCCGGCACAGACAACGACCGGGAGCTCCGCTCCCAGTCGTGTCTGAGCTCAATCGTTCGGCGGAAGACTATGAAAAGAATTGCCATCGTTCTCTCGCTTGCTGGCGCGATCGTCACGGGAGCGTGGGCTTGCTGGCTGCTTCGTCCCGACGGAGCTTACGCCCAGTATTATAAGTCTCATGAGGTCCTTGAGCACCTCGCGTTCGGTAGCGACGGCTCCACAGAATTAAAGAAAGCTGTTACCGATCAGCGGCTCGCTATGAAATCCGTTTCCATCTCTAGAGGCCTGGCGCGCGGATTGATTGGAAGTTCCGTTCTTTTTGTAGGGCTGGCAGTGCTTCTCTCGGTCACTTCATCTCCCGCAAAGAAAGAGCCGATCCAGCAGCTACAGCAGCAACGCCCTTGATCTCACCTGAATCGCTGATGATATCTCCGCTCAACATGGCCCAGTTTTTCATCCGCCTTCGCCGAGCCTACGGCGGACAGGAAAGAGACGGCTCGCCCGCCGGGCGGGCGTGGCTGATCTGAATCGATCGGCGGAAGATGATGAAGACGTCCATCCCTCGGCAGATTTCTATTCTCTGCAGCTTCGCGTTTACGATAGGCTCGCAATCGGGTCAGGGCGCATCCAATGCAAATGGGCGAGAGGTCCGGATTGACCGATCGCCCGAAACGGTCGCGGAGGCGAAACCTTCGAGGGTGTCCCTCCGGTTCACCTCCGGCATTCGCTCGATTTTTGAGGATAGCCAGGGGCGCTTCTGGTTCGGAAGCCACCATGAGGGCGTGAGCCGTTGGGATGGGCACGAGTTTTCCTACTACACGGTGGCCGATGGCTTGAGCGGAAATCAGGTCCGAACGATTCAGGAAGATGCGGCCGGAGGCTTGTGGTTCGGGACCGAACAGGGGATCAGCCGTTTCGATGGCAAATCGTTCACGACCCAAGTCGGACGAAATCAGGACGACCGGAACGTCACCCTGGGACATACCTGGCGCAAGGCCGCCGGTGATCTCTGGTTTATCGGCGACAGCGGAAAACCAGCTGCCCAGTTCAATGGCCAAGGGGTGTATCGCTTTGATGGCGGGAGGCTGGAATTTCTGCCCTTCCCGGTGTCGCCTGATGTCGCCACCCGTGGCGACTACCGCGTCACCGGCATCAGCCGCGGGCGCAACGGGATGATCTGGTTCGGGACGTATCCGGCGGTGTTTGGCTATGACGGACGAAACTTCACGATCCTAAACGACCGAACCTTGGGCCTCGCGGCGGAAGAGGAGCCGTTTCACGTCCGCAGTGTTTTCGAAGACAGCCGCGGAGTGCTGTGGATCGGCAACAACGGCCTCGGCGTGCTGCGGTATGACGGTCGATCCCTGTCCAACTTCACCAAACAGCACGGCCTCAATCTCAAGGACCAGGGCGCGTCGGGATCCTTGAGTCGGGTGTTTTCCATCGCCGAAGACGCGGCCGGCAACATGTGGTTCGGCACGCGCGACAGCGGTGTGTGGCGCTACGACGGTGAGCGGCTGACTCACTTCACCCAACGCGACGGACTGACCAGCTCCATGGTGTGGACCATCTATCGCGACCGACGAGACGAGCTCTGGTTCGGCCTGGGCGACGGCAGTGTCTGCCGGTTCAACGGCACGTCCTTCGACAAGGTCTATTAATCACCCGCGGTGCGAATATTTGGTCTTCATGCCTGTTCTTTCTCGCTGGTCGAATCCTGACGAAGAAGGCCGAATCGGGTAGCCGGGGGTAATTAGCCTCCGGCCCCCACACCACCGGACATACGGGTTCAGCCTTCGCCAAGGCTACGGCCGACAGGCCGTATCCGGCCGATCTGATTACCGTGTCGTTTCAGGCTCCGCCGATGCTTGCGCGGTCGGCGTCCTCTGGCTCGGGTAATGATAGGCGATCCACAGCAGTTGCAGGTTGGGCACGCCTTGCTGGTCCAACCACTCGTTCGTGAGCGCCGCTTGCCCGATGCTGTTCGTGCTCATGCGCCAGCAGCCTTTGCGGCTCCGCGAGGCCAGATAAACCTCACGCGGATCAGCGCCCATGGGCGGATATTTGTAACGTATTACGTTACAAACAGGCCTGGGCTCCGCGACCCAAACGCGGGCAGCCGTTCGCTTCCCGCCGGGTGCTTCGACGTGGTTACGACGCCGGTTAGTGGCGGCAGAAATGAAAAACTCGCTGGCCGCCATTCGCGCTATTCGCGGGCGACTGGATGACACGAGATCGGCTGAGCGCCGGATGACAAGGCCCCTCTCCAGTGCCATTCCGCGGGAGCACGCGTGGTTTATTCGATTTCCATGGGCAGATATTTGTAACGTATTACGTTACAAACGGGCCTGGGCTCCGCGACCCAACGCGGGGAGCCGTTCGCTTCCCGCCGGGTGCTTCGACGTGGTTACGACGCCGGTTAGTGGCGGCAGAAATGAAAAACTCGCTGGCCGCCATTCGCGCTATTCGCGGGCGACTGGATGACACGAGATCGGCTGAGCGCCGGATGACAAGGCCCCTCTCCAGTGCCATTCCGCGGGAGCACGCGTGGTTTATTCGATTTCCATGGGCGGATATTTGTAACGTATTACGTTACAAACGGGCCTGGGCTCCGCGACCCAAACGCGGGCAGGCGTTCGCTTCCCGCCGGGTGCCTCGACGTGGTTACGACGCCGGTTACTGGGGGGAGACAAAAGGGGGGCAGGCGGAAATTGATGCGAGGTCTAAACGAAAGATGTCAGGTCTGGTGATTCTAGGCCGAGCCACCTTCAGTCGCGGGCGCACCGCCTGCAGTGAACCAACGGGGCGCAGGTGTTCTCAGCTGCCGGCCGCCGTCCGGCGCTTCTCCTCCAGCCGGTCGAGCAGGCGCAGCAGACCGTCGAGAATCGTCAGCGGATGCGGCGGGCAGCCGGGAATGTAGAGGTCGACCGGCACGACCGCCGCCGCCCCGTTGTGCACCTCCGCGTGTCCGACGAAGGGTCCGCCCGCGATCGCACACGCCCCGACGGCGATGACGATCTTCGGCTCCGGCACCGCATCCCAGGTTTTCTTCAAGGCCAGTTCCATGGCCTTCGTCACCGGCCCCGTGATCAGCAGGCCGTCCGCGTGGCGCGGCGACGCCACGAACTGGATGCCGAAGCGGTTGAGATCCCAGCCGATGGTGCCGAGCACGTTCACGTCGGCCTCGCACGCGGCCGCCCGCGCTCACCTGCCGCAGACGGAGGGAACGCCCGAACAGCTTGCGTAACTTGTCATCGAGCGCGGCCGCCAGCCGGAGTTCCTCCCGGCCGGGCTCGCCGAGCAGCAGATCCTCCCGCTGCCGCACCGCCATCCGGTGGTCGCCCGTCTGCGTGATCGCCTTCGTTGGGCAGACGGCCACGCACTCCGCGCAAAAGATGCAGCGCCCCAGGTCGAGCGCGACCGCCTTCCCGGCGGGGCGCGTGATGGCCTCGGTCGGGCACACCGGCACGCAGGCGCTGCAGCCGTCGGTGCACTTCGCCGCCTCCACCCGCAGCGCGCCGCCGTGCCGGTCGGGCAGCGCCGGCGCCGGACCCTTCGGATAGGCCATGGTCTCGCAGCCGCGCTTCAGGCGGTGGGTCAGGGTGTCGAGGAGGAACATGGGATCGGGGCGGCGCTACAGGTCGAAGCCGCAGTAGGAAAGATTGAAGCTCTTGTTGCAGATCGGAAAATCCGAGATCGCCGTGCCCCGCAGCGCCAGGGCGAGGCCGGTCCAGTTGTGGAACGAGGGATCGGTGATCTTGTAGCGGCGGAACCGGCCCGCCGGATCGGTCAGGGCCACATGGCAGACCTCTCCGCGCCAGCCTTCCACCAGGACCACGGCCAGCGTGTCTCCCGCCGGGGGTGCGAGCTCGGCGTGAATCTCACCCTCGGTGGGCGCCGCGAGCTGCTCCAGCAGAAACTTGCCCGAGCGCTGGATCTCCAGCGAGCGCACCCGCGCGCGGGCGAAGACGTCGCCGCCCGGCCACACCACGACCGGCGCCTGCGCGAAACGATACCAGCCCGCCGGATGATCGTAGCGCACGTCGCGCACGAGCCCGCAGGCCCGGGCCGCCAGGCCGACCAGGCCGATCTCCGTCGCCTGCGCGGTGAAGACCGTGCCGACGTTTTCGAAACGGCTGCGGACGGACGCGGCGTCCCAGAGCCAGCCGTCCGCCTGGTCGGTGTCGGCGAGCGCGACCGTCAGGCGCTTGGCAAGTTCCGTCGCGCGCGCCGGGTCGAGGTCCAGCCGGCAGCCGCCGGGCCGCACCAGGCCGCGCCCGAACCGGTTGCCGCACAGCAGCGCCGTCAGGTTGAGAAAATCACCCCGGATTTTGCCGCAGGCCGCGGCGGTCGGCAGGAAGGCGACGTCATTGGCCAGCGCGCCGAGGTCCCCGGTGTGGTTGGCCAGGCGTTCCAGCTCCAGCGCGATGGCGCGCAGCCATTGGGCGCGGAGCGGGGCCTCGGTCCCGGCGAGAGATTCCAAAAGGGTCGCATACGCGGTGGTGTGGGCGGTGGTCGTGTCCCCGGCCACCGTCTCCATCTGGGCGAGGGTTGAGCGGTGCGGTCCGCCCGCGAGCGCCTCCTCCACGCCCCGGTGCTGGTAGCCCAGGGCGATCTCGAGGTGCAGCACCTCCTCGCCGGCACACTGGAAGCGGAAATGTCCCGGCTCGATGATGCCGGCGTGCACCGGCCCCACCGCCACCTCGTGGATCTCGCGGCCGTCCACCCGGAAGAATTCCCCGTTGGCTGGCGCGTTGCCCGCGGTGCGGCGCACCGGCTTGAGCCAGGGATGGCCCTCGGGGACGAGGCCGTGCTGCTCCCATACTTCGCGCTCGAACAGATGGGCCTGCGGATGCGCCGTCGTCAGGGCCGGATAGGACCCGGTGAACGGCCGGCTGCGGCCGACGGCGAGCGTGTTGTCGGCATCGAAGGCCAGCACCGCGACCAACCGCACCCCGTCGCTCTCCGGCACGCCAAACCACGAGCACAGGCGCGCCCCGCGGGTCAGTTCCTGGCTCACCGCCGGGACGAAGTCGGCGACCGGCCACTCCGGCACCTCCGTCCAGGGCAGGCTGGTGGCGTTGGCCAGCAGGGCAAAGGGGGTGGTGGCGCTCATGACCCGGGATAGAGTTGCGTCACGGCGGCCTGCCAGACTTCGCGCAGCAGCGGCGGGGTGAACAAACCCAGCCACACGGAAATCCCCAGCAGCGCGAGCGGGGGCAAAATCACGCCCGCGGTCTCGACGAAGCGCCGGCCCTCCGTCCGCATTGCGGGCCGCGGCCGGCCGTCGACGATGCCGAAGGCCACGCGGGTGATGCCGAAGAAGGCGAACAGCAGGCAGCCGAGGAAGAGCGTGATGGCCAACCCGTGGCCCGAGGCGAAGCCCGCGCGCACCAGCGCCAGCTCGCTGAAGAACGGGCCGAAGGGCGGGCACGCGGTGACGGCAAACATGCCCGCGATGAAGATCGCCGCCGAGCGCGGCGTGAGCACCGTCATCCCGCGCACCGCGTCCATCGAGGCCGAACCGGCGGCGCGGCGGATGTTGCCGGCGCTCAGGAACAGCGCGCCCTTGGTGAGGCTGTTGGTCCAGACATGGAACAGCGCCGCCCACAGGCCGGCGCCGCCGAGCGCCGCGCCGATGCTCAAAATGCCCATGTGCTCGACGCTGGAATAGGCGAGCATGCGCTTGAAATCGCGCGTCCCGAGCAAGAACAGCGCCGCCACCAGCATGGAGAACAGCCCGATGGCCAGCAGCGTGCGATCGGCGATGCCGCCCTCCCCCGCCGCGCTGACGACCGCGCGCACCCGCAGGATCGCGGTGAAGGCCACCGTCGTCACGCCGCCCGCGAGGATCGCGCCCACGAGCCCCGGCGCCTCACCGTAGGCGTCGGGCTTCCAGGTGTGCATCGGCGCCAGCCCCATCTTCGTGCCGTAGCCCACGAGCAGCAGCACCCACGCGATCAGGACCCACGGGCGCGAGAGTCCCGCGCCCTGCGCCATCAGGGTGGCGAAGGTCAGGTCGCCCGTCCCGCCGCTGTGCAGCGAGGCATACCCGAGGCAGAAAGAACCCAGCAGCGAGAGCGCGATGCCCGTGCCGCCCACCAGCAGGTATTTCCAGGTGGCCTCGAAGGCGCGCGGCGTGCCGTTGAAATGCAGCAGCGGCACCGCCGCCAGCGTGACCGCCTCCGTCGCGATCCACAGCAGGCCCAGGTGCCGCGACATGTGCCCGGCGCTCAGCAGGCCCAGCACCGCCAGCAGGACGGAGACGAACACCCGGTTGGGCCGCTCGGCGCGCACCTTGAGGTAAGACACGCCGTAGACGGCGCAGACCATGTAGAGCAGCGACACGGCCGGCAGCACCGCCCGCGCCAGCGGATCAAAGCCCAGCCAGGCCGTGGTCGAGACCTCCGGCGGGAACACCAGCAGCCAGAAGCAGAGCAGCGCGTGCCCCACCCCGACCACCGGCAGCAGCCAGGGGCGCGTGCGGTTGTCGGGCCAGGCCGCCGCGACGACCGCGCCCACCAGGGGCAAAATGATAAGGAGATAAGCGGTCATTCGCGGAGGATGGTGAGCTTGCGCGTGTCGAGGGAGTCGAAGGCGCGCTGGATGCGGTCCACGATGATGCCGATGACAAACACGCCGACGGTGACGTCGAGGAGGACGCCCGCCTCCACCAGCAGCGGGGTCGAGCGGATGAGCAGCAGGCCGAACAGGTAGATGCCGTTCTCCAGAATCAGGTAGCCGCAGACCTGCGAGATGGCCTTGACCCGGCCGATGAGCAAAATGAACCCGGTCAGCACCGAGGCCAGCGCCCCGGGCACGAGCAACAACCCCGCGTGCTCCGGCAACAGCGGCAGCACCGAGGCGAAGGCCACCGCCACGATCGTGCCGCCCGCGCCGAGCAGGAGCGACGGCACGAACCCGATCAGCGGGTCGAGTTCGCGCTCGATGTTGGCCGCCCGCATCGCCCGGCGCAGCAGCGCGGGGATCACGAAGCCCTTGCCGACGACGGTCGCCACGACCACGAGGATCAGCCGCCAGTCCGCCACACCCTCGATCAGCAGCGGCATCACGCCCAGCACCATGCCCTGCAGCGACACGGCGCGGATCAGCGACGGCAGCCGGCTGCTGCCCAGCGCGATCAGGTTCAGGCCCATCGCGAGCCCGATGAGGAGGTTGAGATTGGTGTTCATACGGCGCCTCCCTTCCAGGCGACCAGCAGGGCGAACAAGCACAGCAGCACCGCCGTCGTGAGCAGGAGCGGCACGCGGCGGAACGCGAACCGCGCCAGCAGCGACTCGACCAGGCCGACCCCGACCACCACGACCAGGATGCCACCGATCAGCATGCCCATGGCCGCGAACGGCGTGAGGTCGCCCATCGGCAGGACCGATTCCGTCAGCAGCACGGCGAACAGCAGCAGTTTCATCGACGCCCCGTGGAGGATCACGGCCAGCGGCGGCCCGCTGTGGTCCAGCACCATCGCCTCGTGGATCATGGTGAGTTCCAGGTGGGTGTTGGGATCATCGAAGGGCACGCGGCAGTTCTCGGCCAGCAACACGGTGAACAGGCCCGCGGCGAGCAGCACCGCGCCCGCGCCCGCGGAGGGCTCCAGCATCGTCGCCAGGGAGACGCTGCCCGTCTGCACCGCCAGGGACAGCAGGGCCGCCACCATGGCGGCCTCCGCCAGCACGGCGTAGCTGACCTCGCGCACCGCCCCCATGCCCTCGAAGGCCGAACCGGTCTCCATGGCCGCCCACGCCGTGCAAAACCGCGCCAGCGCCAGCAGGTAGAGCATCAGCAGCACGTCGCCGCGGAAACTCAGCGCCGCCCCCGCGGGCCCGAGCGGCACCAGCAGCACCGCGCCCAGCAGGGCGACCCACGCCACGGCCGGGCCGACCACGAAGCCGGGCGAGGCCAGCGTGCTCAGCACGACGCCCTTCTGCCAGAGCCGGGCCAGGTCGTAATACAACTGCAGCACCGGCGGCCCGCGCCGACCCGCCACCCAGGCCTTCACCTTGTTGATGAGGCCGGGCAGCAGCGGCGCGAGGATCAGCCACCACGCCAGACGAAAAATAATATCCGGCACCGCGTTCATGGGTTACCTCCCAGCATGACGAGACCGCCGAGCGCCGCAATCCCGGCGACGACATAAAGGATGTAGGCCTGCAACCGCCCGTGTTGCAGGCGGCGGACCGCAGTGGAGATCCGAATGACGCCCTCGCCCACCGGCGCGAGCACGCGCTCCAGCATCGTTTCCGGGATACGCTCCTGCCGGAACGCCTCAAGGGGCAGGACGCCCCGCAACCGCCGCGCGCTGCGTTCGGGCTGGAGGATCCACGCAAACCAGCCGGTGGCGATGCCGGCGAAGGATCCGCCGGTATATTGCATCCGCGGCCGGGGCGCCGCGTAACCGCAGTCCCAGGTCAGGCCGCGCTGCAGGCCGTTGACCCGTGCCTTCCGCCACAGGAACGCCGCCGCCACCCCTGCTACGAGGGCGAGCGCGACATGCACGAAACCGAGGGTCAGCAACGGAGCCGGCGGCTCCGTCATCACCCATGCAGGATGCCAGACGCCTGCCGCGCGCGCCACCGCCGGCCAGACCAGCACCGGGGCCAGGCCGAGCAGCACGCAGACGGCCGCCAGGCCGATCATGGGGCCGAGCATCC
>JAQSDJ010000150.1 GCA_029945855.1 Lacunisphaera sp. | reverse complement strand
CCATAACCATCAACCTAAACATGCCTCGGTCCCCAAACTTTGGTGTAGACCCCTCTTCTTGGCGCCCACTTTGAGGGCTACGCACATTTGCCAGTGGGCTGGCCTGCCAGCCGTAGGCCCGGCGAAGGCTGGTGCTCGGGACAGGACTCGAACCTGCACGCCTTACGGCACACGCACCTCAAACGTGTGTGTCTACCAATTCCACCACCCGAGCGATTCCAACCTTGGAAGGGCTGAAGTAGGTAAATCCCCGGGGTGATGTAAAGCCCCGAAATGCGCTTGCTTCGCAGTTTCTTATCAGGGCAAACTCCCCCTTTACCGCACTTCCGACCTGAGGATGCGGAACACCAAGCCACCAACAGACACTTACCGGGTAGCCACGCCCGTTTTCAGCTTACATGGACGACACCACGCCCGCCAACGAACCCAGCCAGCCGGGGTTGAACAAAATCGACCTCAGCCAGCTGCAGACCTTTAACTTCGGCACCCAATGGACCGAGGTGAAGCCGGTCTCTCCCGGCCGTCGCGAGCGCGACTATGACCGCGGCGACCGCCCGCCACGCCGCGATGACGGCGGCGCCGGCGCACCGTCGCGCGATCGCCGCACGTTCCGCAAGCCGGCCGGCCCGGCCGGTCCCGGTGGCGCCCCCGGCGCCCCTGGTGGTGAAGGCCAGCCCCCGCAGGGCGAACGTCGCCGCTTCGACCGCCCCCCGGGCGGCCCGCGCCGCGATTTCCAGGGCGGCGAGCGCCGCGAGGGTGGCTATGATCGCCGCGAGGGCGGCCAGCAGTTCGACCGCGCGCCCTACATCAGCCCGTATTTCGTCGCCACCTGCTATCCCGAGGACACCGGCTTTGCCGCCATGGTGAAAGCCGTGCGCGCCTCCTGCCGCACCTACCAGCTCTTTGAGATCACCAAGGCCGTCCTCGAGAAGAACGACCGCTTCGTGATCGTCGTCCAGCGCGCCCGGCCCGAGCAGCCCGAGCGCCCGGCCGAGGGCGCCCCGGCCGCTGCGCCCGCCAAGCCCGCGCCGCTCTACATGTCGATGCCGGACCACCTGCCGTTCGACACCGAGGACGCCGCCATCTCGCACGTGCTGGCCAACAACCTCGGCGCGTTCTTTGAGATGCAGGAGGTCGAGATTGATCCGCCGAAGGGCAATTTCCCGATCATCAACAAGTGCGGCGTCACGGGCGAACTGCTCGGGCCGCCGAACTACCATCGCTACCAGCAGATCCTGCAGCAGCACTACGCCGCGAAGATCAAGGGCATGTCCTTCGACCGCTTCCGCGAGAACATCACCTCCGTGCGCGAGCCCGAGGTCGCCACCCAGTGGCTGGAGAAGATGAAGAAGGCCGTGCGCTACACCTGGAAGCCGCCCGTCCCCCGCACCGCGACCACGCCGCCGATGGAAGTCGCCGCCAAGCCGGCCGAGGCTCCCGCCGAGACGCCGGCGCCGGAGACCGCTCCGGCCGCCGACACCGCTCCGGCCGCCGCCGCCGAGACTCCCGCCGTCGCCGCGGCCCCCGTCGCCGAGGTCATCAGCTTCGACAACATCGAGGACGCCCGCCTGCACCTGATGGCGAACGCCCGCGACAAGGTCGTGCGCCCCGTCGAGAACGTCCGCTTCCACGGCAAACTCATCGAGAAACTGCCGCCGGGCGAGATCCGCCGCGCCCTTGAGGGCCACGTGGAGCGCCAGCGCCGTTTCCCGCTCGACACCGCCAACGCGCTCCGCGGCCGCCTGCGCCGCGAGGGCTTCACCATCTTCAAGAAGGGCTCGCGCGGCGTCTCCTACGTCTGCGCCGTCAAGCGCCGCTTCCGCGTCCCGGGCCAGGTTTTCTCCGAGACCATCTCCGCGCTGATCGAATTCATCGAGAAGCACCCGATGGTGCACATCAAGGACCTGCCAAAAACCTTCCTCAACATCGAGATTCCGGTCGCGCCCGCGCCCGCCCTGGCCCCGGTTTCGACCGAGGCCGCGCCGGACAAGCCGGCCGAGGCCCCGCGTCCGGCCTCGCAGTCGCCCTTCGCGGCGCTCGCGCCGGAGCAGTCGGAAAAGCTTCGCAAGATGAGCAACGACCTCCGCTGGCTCGTGATGGAGGGCTACGTCACCGAGTTCTCCGACGGCAAGCTCTTCGCCCCGCCGCCGATGGCCCCGCAGGCCGCCAAGCGCGCCGAGTCCGGCGAGGACGAACACGACCCCGTGGACTTTCCTGAGGCCGCGCCGATCGCACCCGCGGTCGAGAAGCCGGCACCGGTGGAAGCTGCGCCGGCTCCCGCCGCCGAAGCTCCCGTCGCCCCGGTGGCTGCCGCCGAGCCGGCTCCTGCCGAGTCCGTTGCTGAAGCGGTTCCCGCACCCGAGGCGGCTGCCCCCGCAGCCGAACCGGCGCCGGCGCCGGTCGAGGAACCCGCGGCCGACAAGCCGGCCGAGGCGCCCAAGCCCGAAGGCCAGGCCTGAGTCAGTTTTCAAAGCCCGCTCAAGAGCGGGCTTTTTTTGTGGGGGTATTTGGAGGCG
>JAQSDJ010000149.1:14859-24133 GCA_029945855.1 Lacunisphaera sp. | reverse complement strand
GGACGCAACGCCATCGCTGCGCTCGCGGAATACCTCACCGCCGCCAACCGGCTTCCGGCGGAGATGCCGGGCGTGTTGTTCAACATCGGCTCGATCCGTGGCGGCGGGCCGGCGACCAACGTCGTGCCGGACTTCGCCGAGGCGCTGCTGGACGTGCGCATCACGCACCTGGCCGAGCGCGCGGCCGTGGAGGCGCGGCTCCAGGCGCTCCTCCAGCCGATCAACGCCCGCGAGGGTTACCACCTCGAGCTCGGCGGCGGCTTCAACCGCCCGCCGATGGAGGCCACCCCCGTCACCGAGGCGGCGTTTGCCGCGTGGCAGCAATGCGGCCGCGACCTCGGCCAGGCGCCTTTTTCCTGGGTGCACGCGGGCGGCGGCTCCGATGCCAACAACCTTTCGGCCGCCGGCCTCCCCTGTCTCGACGGGCTCGGCCCGATC
Organism: Lacunisphaera sp.; assembly: GCA_029945855.1. Lineage (GTDB taxonomy): Bacteria > Verrucomicrobiota > Verrucomicrobiia > Opitutales > Opitutaceae > Lacunisphaera. Next base: position 23,695 of record JAQSDJ010000149.1, on the reverse strand, counting down.
GGCGACCGCCTGCACAGCCCGGACGAGTGGATCCACCTGCCCAGTCTCACGACCCGCGCCCAGGTCGCGGCGCTGTTTTTGCACCGGCTGGCAGCCGGGGAGATCAAGCTGCCGGGGTGAAAAGTCCGGAAAGCGGGCACCGGGACGTGCCCGCCCACCTTGCCCGGGTGGTCGGGCAGGTCCCTCTGCCCGATCTCGTCTTTTCCCGGGTGGTCGGGCAGGTCCCTCTGCCCGATGCGTAATTCCCCGATTTCGCCTCGCCCTGCTGCAGGGCTCCAGCAACCTGACTTCGGGCCAGAACTCCATGTCTGCAGATGCTGTTCAAAGAGGCCGGCTCTATCACGACACACCAGGTTGGGTGCCAGAGGGCGAAACTTTCCATATTCGCATTCGGCGTGATGCCGACCAAATGCTCGCATTCACTGAGCCTGGTCTTGCGCGGCCCTTGCTTGATTCGGTCTGGCATTATCACACCCGCCACCGGTGGTTCTGCCGGTTATTCCTGCTGATGCCCGATCACCTGCACGCGCTGCTCGCCTTCCCACGCGACAAAGCCATGTCGCAAGTGATCAAGGAATGGAAATCATACCATGCCCGACAGCATCAGGTGGACTGGCAAGACGGTTACTTTGATCACCGCATTCGCAATCGGGTCGAACTGGAGAAGAAAGCGGACTACATTCGCCAAAACCCTGTCGTGAAAGGCCTGGTCGCACAAGCGGCCGACTGGCGGTGGGTGGTTGACCAAGATTCGTTGGCTGAAGGGTAATCGCAGAGCTGCGGGCACCGGGACGTGCCCGCCCACCCCCGCAAGGTGGTCGGGCACGTCCCAGTGCCCGATCTCTTCTTTCCCGGTGGTCGGGCACGTCCCTGTGCCCGATCTCTTCTTTCCCGGGTGGTCGGGCAGGTCCCTCTGCCCGACAGCTCACCCCGCCGTCGGCACCACGTAGAAAAACACCGCAGCCCAGTGGCAGGCGCTGCCGCCGAGGACGAACAGGTGCCAGACGGCATGATGATACGGCAGGCGCTTCCAAAGATAAAAGACGGCTCCCCCGGTATAACACAGCCCGCCCGCGACGAGCAGTTTCACCCCGCCGGAGGGTAGCGCCGCCATCAGCGGCTTGATCGCGATGACCACCAGCCAGCCCATGCCGATATAGATCAGGGTCGAGACCAGCTTGAAACGCCCGGCGAACCAAAATTTAAGGGCCACGCCCACGACCGCGAGACCCCAGACGATGCCAAACAGGCTCCAGCCCCACGGGCCGCGCAGGGGCACCAGCACAAACGGCGTGTAGGAGCCGGCGATGAGCAGGAAAATGGCGGCATGGTCGAATTTCTGCAGCAAGGGCTTCAGGCTCTCCCCGCCCACGCTGTGATAGACCGTCGAGGCGGAATAGAGCAGGACCAGCGTCACCCCGAAGATCGCGGTGCTGACCACGTGCCAGACATTGCCGTAAAGGGACGAATACACCGTGAGCAGCACCAGGCCGGCGATGCTCAGCCCCGCCCCCAGCCCGTGGGTCAGGCTGTTGGCCAGTTCTTCGCGGTCGGTGTAGGCGGCACACACAAGGTTGAGCACTGCGCGCAAAGGCGGCGCGAGGCGAGCGGAAAGATAAGCCCCGGGGCCTCCGACGACGCGACGGCGGCAGCAGATCTGATAATGAAATGTTACAGCCGTGAAACACCTGCCTGCTGTGAACAAGTGCCGGGGGTTGAAGGCTTGACTCGACTATGACGCAGGCGTTCCCTTCGCCATTCCCATCTTCAGGCGACCTGCCTGAAAATCCTCACACCAACTGCATCGCACCATGCACAAATCGTTCCTGAAACTACTCACCGCAGCGGTGGTCGTCGCGTCTCTTCTGACGTCCGTCCCCACTGCTTTTGCCCAGGGCATCACGACATCAGCGCTAAACGGCTTCGTCAGCGGCAAGGATGGCCAGCCGATCGGCGGCGCCACCGTCACCGTGGTGCACGAGCCCTCCGGCACCCGGGCCGTCGCCACCTCGCGCGCCAACGGCCAGTATAACCTGACCAATCTCCGCGTCGGCGGCCCCTACACGGTGACCATCGCCGGTCCGGGCTACACGCCGGAGACCGTCAACGACGTCTACCTCGACCTCGGCGAGGCCGCCACGGTGAACTCCACCCTCGGCACCGAGGTCCTCCAGCTGGAGAAACTCAGCGTCACCGCCAGCCGCGACGGCATCTTCGACGGCGGCAAGATGGGCACAGGCACCACCATGAGCGACCGGGACATCGAGAACGTCTCCACGGTCCGCCGCAACATCCAGGACATCGCCGTCCTCGATTCACGCCTCGCCCTCATGTCGCTCGACCAGGGCGGCCAGCTCAGCGCCCAGGGCCAGAACTTCCGCTTCAACTCGTTCACGATTGACGGCGTGCAGGCGGTCGACCCGTTCGGCCTGAACAGCAACGGCTTCTCCTCGCTGCGCAGCCCGATTCCGATCGAGGCCATCCAGAGCTTCAGCGTCGACCTCGCGCCCTATGACGTCCGCAAGGCGGGCGCGACCGGCGCCTTCCTGAATGCCGTCATCAAGTCCGGCACGAACGAATACAAAGGCGTCCTCTCCTCCGAGAAGACCAGCGACAGCCTCCGGGCCAAGAACCCCATCACAGGCGTCTAGGAACCGTTTGACGAGCGCACCTACGGCCTGGCCGTCGGCGGCCCGATCATCAAGAACAAGCTGTTCTTTTTCCTCGCTTACGAGGATTTCCAGCGAAAGACGGTCGCCCCGCAGGCGAACTTCATCCCGGATGCCACCCAGCTGGCCGCGGTCGTCGCCAAGGCCACGGGCTTCGGCTACGACGCCGGCAACCTGACCGCCGGCGACAACCTCACCACGCAGAAGGTCACCATCGGCAAGCTGGACTGGAACATCTCCGACAAGCACCGCGCCACCGTCACCTACCGCAAGAACGACGGCCAGGATGTGGTGTTCGGCAACTACACCGGTTCGACCACCACCTCCCTCAGCAACTACTGGTATGCCCAGCCGCGCGTGACGACCAGCTACAACGGCCAGGTCTTCAGCCAGTGGACCCCGGACTTCCGCACGGAAGCCACCGTCTCCTACACCAAGTATGACGGCTCCCCGGCCAACAACGGCGATCCCTTCCCGCAGGTGCGCGTCGAGGGCATCAGCGGAACCCGGCTCGACACCGGCGCGACCACCACCGGCGCGGTCTTCTTCGGCACCGAGTCCTCCCGCCAGCTGAACCAGATCATCACGAAGGAAAAACTCGGCCGGTTCACGGCGGATTATTCCTTCGGCGACCACACCATCACCGCCGGCATCGAGGAGATCTCGACGAAATACGACAACGCCTTCGTCCAATACACGAACGGCTACTACATCTTCCCGTCCCTGGCGGCCTGGCAGGCGGGCACCCCGGTGACCGGCTACACCCTCCAGAAGGCCAACACGGGCTTCACCATCAGCGACGCCATCGCCCGCTGGAGCTATGATGCCTACTCGGTCTTCATCCAGGACAACTGGAAGCCGACCTCGCAGCTGACCGTCATGGCCGGCCTGCGCTACGACTATCCCGACATCCCCGAGGCCCCGCGCTCGGCCACCGGTTTCTCCACGGCCGGCTTCACCCGCGCCGACGGCACCACCCCGGTGACCGCCAACGACACGACCAACAGCGGCAACGCCACCCTCGGGCCCCGCATCGGCTTCACCTACAAGCTCAAGACGGAGCGCAAGACCCAGATCCGCGGCGGCCTCGGCCTGTTCCAGGGCAAGAACCCGGCGGTCTGGATCTCCAACGCCTACTCCAACGCCGGCGCCACCGGCGCGGTCGGCGTGTTCAGCTCCGGCGGCATCGCCGGGTTCACGTTCAACCCGGACCCCACCACGCAGGTTCCGCCCGCCGGCAGCCCCCCCGCCCCGAACATCAACATCACCGACCCGAGCTTCAAGCAGCCTTCCCTGTGGAAGGGCAACCTCGCCCTCGATCACAAGCTGCCCTTCGGCAACATCACGTTCACGGCGGAACTGTCCTTCCTCAAGGTCGACTCCGCCATCCAGTATGAATTCCTGAACTACAAGCTGCCGGCCTCCGGCCCGACCGTCGCCCCCGACGGCCGCGTCCTCTACGGCGGCACGCCCAGCAGCGGCAGCGGTAGCGCCTCCACCGCCGGCCGTCGTCGCGTCGCGGCCTTCTCCGACGTCTATTACCTGACGAACACGGACAAGGGCAAGGGCACCTTCGTGACCCTGCAGCTGGCCCGCCCGATGAAGGATCACTGGAGCTGGTCCGCCTCCTACACCCGCAGCGACTCCACCGAGGTCCAGCCCATCACCTCCTCGGTCGCCGGCTCGAACTATGGCGCCCGCGCCGTCTTCAACCCCAACGAGGACGTCGCCTCGATCTCGAACACCAACATCAAGGATCGCATCGTGATCCAGGTGGCGCGTGAGTTTGAGTTCTTCCCGAAATACAAGACGACCATCGCGGCCGTCTACCAGGGCCGCACCGGCCACCCGTATTCCTGGGTGTTCCGCGGTGACGCCAACGGCGACGGCTTCACCTTCCAGGATCTGCTCTATGTCCCGACCGGCCCGACCGACCCGAAGGTCACCTGGGCCAGCACCACGGAGCGCGACGCGTTCTTCGCGTATGTGGGCCGCACGAGCCTGGCCAAATACGCCGGCTCGCACCCGGGCCGCAACAGCGAGGTCTCGCCCTGGCAGCAGACGATCGACCTGAAGTTCATCCAGCAGATCCCGATCCGCGGCAACGTCCGCGCCGAGCTCTTCGCCAACATCATCAACTTCTGGAACCTGATCGACGACAACTGGGGCCTGCAGGAGGAAGTGCCGTTCTCCTACAAGCGCGCCGTCGCCGGTGCCTCCTACAATGCCGCGGGCAACGGCGGCCTGGGTTCCTGGGCTTATACGTTCAATGACGGCTCGTTCGCGGGCACGCAGACGCTCGACACGGTCCCGACCACGGTGAACGACACCCCGGTCTCCCGCTGGCAGGCCCAGGTCGGCATCCGCCTGCGCTTCTAACCGCGAGAGCAGCGAAAACTTCCAAGGCGTCCTGCTGCAAAGCAGGGCGCCTTTTTTCTGCCTGAATTTCGCGAAGCGAGAATTCGGGACAGACACCGGGTGGCCAGCAGGCCGCAACGGCGTGCCAGGATTTCGCGCAGCGAGAATCCGGGACAAACACCGGGCGGCCAGCAGGCCGCAACGGTGTGCCTGGGTTTTGTTTGCCGGGCGACTGGCCCGGACAAATCCCGGGTGCTCAGCATAGCACAACTGGACCAAGAACCCAGGACAGACACCGGGCCTGCAGCAGCAGGCAACGGTGCAGCCAATCGGGCGGGCGCCTCCTCGCAACCGCCTATGGGATTCGCGCTTCGCCGACCGCCGGTTGCTTCCGCACCAGCACCACGAAATTCTCGCTTTTGTAGGCGATGCGAAATTGCCGCCAGACCGGGCCGAACCAACGCATGTGCGCATCGTCGGGTATCTGGGCATAACTCGGCATCGACCAGCCGTAATCCAAGGCCAACCGCGGGAAAAAGCCGAGAACCGTTACCTGCGGGTCATCAAACCATTGCTCAAGTCTTTCATGAGTCACCAGATGCAGGCGGGCCGCGCGGTCTGCGGGCATTTCCGCGGTGAAGGCAAACGCCCCCATATACAGCTCCCGCGGCACCGCCCGGCCGGTTTCCGCCGCAAGCAGCAGATGCGGCCCGATGAATGGGGCGTCGGCCTTGAGCTCCTTCCAAACTATTTCCCGGGCCAGCGCCATTTCTCCGGGCAGACCGTAGTCATAGGGCGAGGAGCGCGGGGTAAGCCAGCGACTCCAGACATCGGGACGGTCACTCGCGGTGAGCCAGGGTGTGACCGCCACCTGCGCGACGGTGGCAAGGCCGACAACCGCGACGACAAATCCACGCGACCATGTCCGGCTGGCGTCATTTAGCAAAACAACCGAGCTTGCTGCCAGAGGCATCAAAAACGGCATCCCATATTCATCGTAGGCCCCGGTTGGCAGAAGATTCACCGCCAAAGTCAACCCTGCGGCCAGAAACACGCCGGCTTCACCTGATTTCCAACGCGAGCGCAGCACGAGCATGGCGAAGGCAGCCAATACCCACACCCCCGGGCCGATGCTGACCCAGTCCTGCCAGCCGAGGTCCCATTTGCGCGCGCCCAGGGAAAGCCGGTGGAAATCGAAGACCCAGAAGCGGACCTGTTCCGGTGCCGCCCACCAGAAAGGCAGCAGCAGGACGATGGTCGCCAACCCCACGCTGGCGACGGCCGCGACCAATTCCGAGGTGGCCGGCCGCCGACCGGGCCATAAGGCCAGCAGCCAAAGCAGGACGAAGAAGGGCGCTGCCGTCAGCCGCGTGCCAATTCCCACCACCACCAACAGGCCCAGAGCGGCCGCGCGCCAAGTTCCGGGCTTCAAGGCCAGAAACGTCCACATCGCCAGCACCACCAGCAGCGTGGTGAAGCCATAGGTCTTTCCCATGTGCATGAAATACATCCAGGGGGCGTTTATCGAAAACAATACGGCCAAGCCCAGACCGCAGGCCGCGTTGGTCCGCCGTGCGACCCAATAGGCGGCCAAGGCGAGACCCAGTGCGGCCCACACTCCATTGACGATGCGCATCGGGGTCAGACCAAACCCGGCCAGCTTCAGCGGCAGCGCATTGGCATAGAGGACAAAGGGCGGCTGCGTAAAACCAAAGTCTCGGTAGGGTAACTCACCCTGCGCCACCGCACGGGTGGTGATGGCGTAAAAACCTTCGTCCGTATTGGTCGCCCCAAAGCGAATATGCCAAGTTGCGCCGCAAAGATGTATCATACCTACCAGAACAATTCCAAGCCACAGATGCAGCGAAGGCTTTCGCGTGACGAGAGGATTTGCTTCAGTGGAGAACACCTTCAGAAAACTTTTCACCTCCCACGAATTGCGCAATATCGATCTCGCTCCCCATGATTCCATAGACATTTTTTCTCAAGAAATGCAAATTCGCACAGAATAGGCAGAGAAATATAAAACCTCAAAAGCCCAGCTCAAAGGCTTTTGAGGTTGTTGTTTTCAGCAGTCAGTCAGATCAATACGTGATCGAGCAGTAAGCCGAACCAGTCCCGTATTCTGAGCCTGATCCAGCTCCAAGTATGTCTAAGGAACCTGTGCCCAAATCAACATTATAGGTAGTTCCATCGGGCGTGGTTAGTTCAGCAGCGATCCAATGCCCACTACCGTTCTTCGTTATGTTTGTTGCTGAGACTGTTACTTGTTGGGAAACGCCGTATTGCCCACTACTAAAATCGTCATAGTAATAAATGCTTCCAGTGGTTGCATCTATCGAAGCAGTGAGGTAGCAAAATATCGTGCTGTCAGATTGGGATGCCGCACCGGATTCCACATAGAGATAAAGATTTGTGATGGTCGTCGACGAATAGTTATTCAAATCAATTGTCGCGGAACCATAGGCACTATACGGGCCATCGTAGAAGATTGTCGTGGTTGTGGCGTTCGCTGCCGGGGAAAGTGCGGTCATAGCTAGGATTATGCACGCACCGCCAATAATGGAGGCCAACCTTCCGAATAGCGTATTGGAAACAACACGCGAGCCGAACATTTCTAACATATGTTCTGATTTCATTTTGGTTTTGTGTTTTGGCCCGCTGCAAGAGGCATAGGAGCAATCCAACTGCGAATTGTCACACATATTCATGTCTGAGGAATACGCCTTTTGAAAGCCCAGTAGAATTCTCAAACGATTTGGCGGCTTCCGCTCATGAATCAGTCCATCGCCGAAGTGACTTCTACAATCCGCAGTTATCCACCAGAGGTTGTCATTGTGGATCCATTGCACGGCTTAAGATCACAGCATAAGCGTTCGTTAGGAGGAGCACACAAATTTGGTCTTTAGCTCAGAATGATAAGCTGCGGGTTTTGCATACGTTCCCGAAGGGCAACGCGCCCACCTACCTCACCGCCGCCGCAGTCGCGCCAGCTGCTCCCGCGCGGCCGTCAGGCCCGGATTCAACCGCAACGCCACCTCTTCCGCCGCGATCGCCTCAGCCACCCGGCCGGCCTGCGCGAACGCGAGGGCGAGATTGTGGTGCACCTGCGCCGTGCCGGGCAGCTGCCGCAACACCGCCTCATAATGGGGAATCGCCTCCGCCGGCCGCCCCAGCCGCACGAGCGCGAGCGCCAGGTTATGGCGGGCCTCCGTCGCCTCCGGCTGGATTTCCAGCGCGCGGGCAAACTCGGCCGCCGCCGCCGGCACCTCGTTCAGGTCGAGCAACACATTGCCCAGCGTGGCATGCCAGTCCGCCCGGCCGCGGCCCCTCGGCAGCCGCACGGCATTCTCCAGGCTGACCCGCGCCTCCGGCAAGCGTCCGGCCTGCATCAGGGCGAGGCCCAGGTTGTAGCAGATGATCGCGTCGTCCGGTTTCAGGCGCACCGCCGCCTCGTAATGCGGGATCGCTTCCGGCAGCCGGCCCAGGCGGCCCAGCACGCCGGCATAGTCGCTCCGGGCATCGGCATAATCCGGCCGCAGCCGCAGGACCTGCTCGTAGCGGCCGGCCGCCTCGGCCCAGCGTTCCGTCCGGACCAGGAAATGCCCTAAACTGGCGTGGGCGCGCGCATTGGCGGGCTGCCGGGCGATGAGCTCCGTCCACAGCCTTTCCTCGTCGCGATAAACCTCGTTGCGCCCGATCGTGGCTGCGCCGAGCGCAACCGCCAGCAGGCCCGCCACCAGCACGGTGCGCAGACCGGCCAGCCGCCGGATCGCCGCCACCGCGAGCACCAGCACCGCCACCAGCGG
>JAQSDJ010000149.1:8696-14849 GCA_029945855.1 Lacunisphaera sp. | reverse complement strand
ATGCTCCGCGATCGGTTGCGTGGTCAGCGGCACGAAACTCGAGCTGGGGGCCAGGATGACAAAAAACCACGCCCCCACGAAGCCCCAGACCGGCCTCCGCACCAAGGCCCACCCCGTCGCCAGCAGGAGCGTCAACACAAGGATTCCCTGCCCCCAGACCTCCCCCGGCCGGCGGACCATCTCCGCGCCGTAATCGAGCACCAGCGGATGCGGCCAGAACGACAGCTGCAGGTAGGTCGTCAGGGCCCGGCATTGGGTCAGCAGGTATTCCCAGGAGCTCACGCCAAGCCCGAAGCCCACGATGCCGTCGCGCTGGTTGTTGCCCAGCATCAGCCAGGCGAGCAGCAGCCAGGTCGCAGCCAAGGAGAGATAATAGCCCCGGCGCTGGCGCCACGCGGCGGAGAAACCGCCGGCGACGAAGGTGCGGTCGTAAAGCATCACCACCAGCGGTGCCGTCGCCATGATTTCCTTGGTCGCCATGCCCAGCAGGCAGCTCACCACCGCGAAGGCCTGCCATGCAATGATTGTAGGGCGGGATCGCTGATCCCGCCTCGGTGCGTCTGACGGCGGGATCAGGCGATCCCGCCCTACATCGCCCTTCTCCGCAACTGAGCGGACGAAGCCATAAAGCGTCAGCAGATAAAACAGCCCGCCCATGACCTCGTTGCGCTGGACGACACACACCACCGACTCGGTCAGCAATGGATGCACCGCCCAGAGGAGGGCGACAGCAAAGGCGAAGGATTCGGGCTCGTTATGTAGGTCGGGCTTTACGCCCGACATATTCAATGATGTCGGGGATAAACCCCGACCTACATTCAGCCACAACGTCCGCCTTAGCACGCCCCACAGCGTGAGCACCGCGAGCGCATGCAGCGCCAGGTTCATCGCGTGGTAGCCGCGCACGTCCAAACCGCCCAGGGCGTAATTCACCGCCAGGCTCAGGTTCACCAGCGGCCGGCCGGTCACCCCCGCCCCCTCGAGCGGCGGCTGCAACACCCGGTCCAGCGGCCAGAGCGTGCGGATCGTCTCGTTGCGCAAGATGGCCGGGCCGTCGTCGAAGAGGAACGGGGCGTCCAGGCTGTTCCAGTAGATTGCCAGGCATGCCCCGGCCAGAATGACCGCGGCCCACCAGCCCCGGCGGGCCGGATTGGCGGCAGTGGGTGTGGCGGCCCCGTCGCTCATCACGGTTTCGCCGCTTCCAGCCGTTTCAAATCAGCCTGCATCTCGGCAAGGTAGCGACGGGCGGCCTCGAAGTCAGGCCGCAACCGAACCGCCGCCTCGACGTGCGGGATCGCCTCGCGCAGGCGGCCGGCGGCCGCGAGCGTCAGCGCCAGGTGCAGCCGCAGTTCCGGCGCCTCCGGCGCCAGCTGCACCGCCGCCTCGTAGCGGGCGGTCGCCTCCGCCCGGCGGCCGGTCTGCATCAGGGCCACGGCCAGGTTGCTGTGATATTCCGCCACGTCGGCCTGGAGCCCGATCGCTGCCTCGTAATGCGGCACCGCCTCCGCCGGCCGGCGGGTGCGCAGCAGCAGGTTGGCGAAGTTGTAGTGCGCGCCGGCAAAATCGGGCCGGTGGCGCAACGCCGTCACAAAATGCGCCTCCGCCTCGGTCAGGCGGCCGGTCTGCGCCAGGGCGATGCCGAGGTCGCTGTGCGCCGCGGCGTGGTCCGGCACCAGCCGCAGCACCGCCTCAAACTGCCCGATCGCCTCCGGGGTGCGGCCGAGCCGGCTTTGGGCCAGACCGAGGTTGTAATGCGCCTCGGCATAGTCCGGCTTGAGCCGCAACGACGTCTCGAAGTGCTTCGTTGCCTCCTCCAGCCGGCCGGCCTTGAACAACACCTGCCCGAGATTCAGGTGCGCCCGCGGGTTGCCCGGGGCCTGTGCGACGGTGCCGGTCCAGAGGGTCATTTCGCTCCGGTAGACCTGATTGCGCCCGACGGTGGCCGCCCCCAGGCCGGCCGCCAGGCAGGCGCCCAGCAGCAGGGTCCGGCGCCCGGCCAGTCGGTGCAGGGCCGCCACCGCCAGCACGAGCACGGCGATCAGCGGCAGATACATGCGGTGCTCGGCGATCGTCTGGGTCGTCAGCGGCACGAAGCTCGAGCTCGGGGCCAGAATCACGAAAAACCAGGCGCCCACGAAGCCCCAGACCGGCTTCCGCCCGAGCGCCCAAACCGTGGCGCCCAGCAGGGCCACCACGATCAGGCCCCGCCACCACACCTCGCCCAGCCCACTCACGCCTGAGCCGTAATCCACGACCAGCGGATGCGGCCAGACTGACAGTTTCAGATAGGTCGTCAGCGCCCGGCATTGGGTCAGCAGGTAATCCCACGAACTCATCCCCAGCCCGAAGCCCACCGAGCCCCCGCGCTGGTTGTTGCCCAGCATCAACCACGCGAGCAGCAACCACGTGGCCGCGAGGGAGAGATAAAAGCCCCGGCGCTGCCGCCAGGCCGCGGCGAAGGTCCCCGCGACAAAGGTGCGGTCGTAGAGCAGCACCAGCAGCGGCGCCGCCGCCACGATCTCCTTGCTCGCCATGCCCAGCAGACAGCTCACCACCGCGAAGGCCTGCCATGCAATGATTGTAGGGCGGGATCGCTGATCCCGCCTCGGTGCGTCTGACGGCGGGATCAGGCGATCCCGCCCTACATCGCCCTTCTCCGCAACTGAGCGGACGAAGCCATAAAGCGTCAGCAGGAAAAACAGTCCGCCCATCACCTCATTGCGTTGGACAGTGCACACCACCGACTCGGTCAACAGGGGGTGCACGGCCCAGAGGAGGGCGACGGCAAGAGCGATTGATTCGGTCGTGTCATGTAGGTCGGGCTTTACGCCCGACAGATTCGGGAATGTCGGGGATAAACCCCGACCCACATTGAGCCTCAGCGTCCGCCGCAGCACGCCCCACAGCGTGAGCACCGCGAGCGCATGCAGCGCCAGGTTCATCGCATGGTAGCCGCGCACGTCCAAACCGCCCAAGGCGTAGTTCACCGCCAGGCTCAAATTCACCAGCGGCCGGCCGGTCACGCCCGAGCCGATCGCCGGGGGTTGCAGCGCACCCCACGGGGGCCAGAGCGTGCGGATCGTCGGGTTGTAGACGATGGCCGGCTCGTCATCGAACTGGAACGGCGTGCCGAGGCTGTTCCAGTAGACGGCCCCCGTGGCCAGCACGAGGACGGCGGCCGCGAGCAGCCCGCGCCACCAAGGCGCGCCGGGCGAACCCTGGTCGATGGCGGACGTCTCCGACGGTGCTCGAGGCGGCGGCATGTGGCTCCGACCAGCACACACGCTGCCCCGCGACTTTCAAGCCTGCGCCGCGACCGGGAATTTTTCCTCTGCAAACGGACGTCGTCGCGGAATTTCGTCACGGCCAACCGCCGGGGTTGCGTTTTCCCCGGCCCCGCCCATTTTCCCGGATTGTGATCACGCTGGCCCGACAAATCGGCGAAACCGCGCATTGTTCTCTCTTGCAGCGCAAGGCCCGCCGGCATGGCCTGGCCGATCTGACCTCGATCATCCGCCTGGCCGTGGCCCGGGGTGCCCGGCACTATGCTTCGGTCTACCCTCCCGCCGAGAGCGATCCGGGCGCGGAGGCCATCAGCCACGAGGAACTGGTCGCGCTGCTCCTGCTCGGTGCCCAGCCATTCGAGCCCTTCGCCCTGCGTTGCGCCGCCCAGATCATAAGTCGCTGCGATCTGCACCGGTTGAGCCTGATCGCCCGTCGGGAGCGCGTGAGTCGTCCGCTCGCCCACATCGCCCGCGCCGGAGTCGCGCATGACTCCGGACAGGCTGCCCGCTGGCTGCAGTTGCTCCAGCTTCTTGGCTCCCCTCCCCCGGTTCCCTCCGGGCGCTTGCCGCACTGGAGCCGGTTTGTTTCCCACAGCGGCACCACCCGCCTCGGAATCCCGCACACCGACTGGTTGCACGCCCGCCCGTGAATAATCCGGAACGAATTCTTCACGCTCTTGACCGCCACCTGCGCCAGCCCACTCGCATCGTGCTTTTCGGCCGCGCCGCCTTGGCTCTGGGCTATGGGGCTCATGGCAGTGCTTTTGGCGTCACCCAGGATGTGGACGCGATCCTGCCCGCGATCGAGATGGCTCGGATAGAGGCCGACCGACAATTTTGGGACGCGCTTGAGGCGGCCAACAAGGAATTGGAACCCACCGGTCTCTACATGACCCATCTTTTTACCGACGAGCAGGTGCTGCTGAGTGCCGATTGGCTGGAAAAGATTGTGCCCGTCCGGGCGACTGTCGCTTTTCGCCACCTCGAATTATTCCGCCCGTCGGGGACCGACCTGATTCTCACAAAAATGATGCGGAACGACCCGCAGGACGTGCAGGACATCCGCTTCCTCTTGGCCCAGGAAAGGCTCTCCCCAGCCCGACTCACGCAGGCGTTTGGTGAGGCCCGCGTGCCGTCCGTGCCCGAAATTGTCCAGGTCTTTCAGGCTATGCAACCGGTCGTGCTGGCGATGGCCGCGAGCAACCCGGCCTGATCACCGCCCGCCATGGCGGAGGCCACCAGGGCGAGTGCTGTGAATCATCCGGCCCTCCCCGTTTTGCATCCGACCCGGCCGCGCGTGTTTCCCGGAAAACATTTTTCTACTCTCACAATCCGGGGCGGCTCAGGAATTTTCGCGTCAAGAAAATATTCGGCCGTGTCTTCTCCGTCATGGTTCGGGCCGTTTTCAGAGGGAAAACCGGCCGGCGCGGCTTTTCTTTCAAAATAATTTGGCTGCGTGAAGCGGCACCCGGTTTGTCCAACACAAAAATGACGGAAAATTATCAAAAACGTCCCTTAATCTATTTGACGGGGTATGGGCTCATTTCCATTAGTTGTGGTCAAGGTTCCGGGCATCCACATCCTGTGGTGGTCGACAACGTGTCAGGAAGTTTTGGCAACTTAGCGTCGCCAATGGCTTTCTGCCGTCTCTAGACCACGGGACACACACCGCTTTTCTCCCAAAGTTTCAGTCCTCTCCCTGCGTTAGCCATGCAAAAATCATTCACCGTCGGCACCAAAACCTTCGTGCTCGACCAGGACAAGGCCGAGGCCGCGTTCGCCGCCAAGAAAGTCATCAACGGCCGCCAGGTGCCCTACTTCAACATCCTCCCGTTGAAATACCAGTGGGCCTACGATCTCTACAAGACGATGAAGACGAACCATTGGGAGCCGGAGGACATCCCGATGGGCAAGGACATCGAGCAGTGGCGCGACACCGCGCACGTGTCCGACATCGAGCGCTGGATCATCCGCATGGGCATCGGCTACTTCTCCGCCGCCGAGGGCATCGTCGGCGACAACATCCAGCACGTCGTCCGCGAGATCGTCACCGCCCCCGAACTCAAGCTCGTCCTCGGTCGCCACGCGCACGAGGAGAACATCCACGCCGACTCCCTGCTCTACATGATCTCCTCCCTCGGCATCAACCCGCACGAGTGCGAGGCGATGTTCGAGGACATCAAGTCCATCGAGAAGAAGAACGAGTTCGTCAACAAGGTCAGCCGCGACCTCCGCCGCGACCTCGACATGACGAAGCCCGAGAACAAGAAGCTCCTCGCGAAAAACATCTTCGTCTTCGGCCAGTGCATGGAGGGCACCCAGTTCTACGGCCTCTTCGGCATGGTCCTCTCGCTTTACCGCCAGAACAAGTTCCCCGGCATCGGCCAGATGTTCCGTTACACCCTCCGCGACGAGTCCAACCACATCGAGCTCTTCCGGAACCTCTTCATGGACCTGATCCAGGAGAACCGCGAGATCTGGACCGCCGACTTCAAGGAGGAGCTCCGCCAGACCATGGCCGAGGGCATCCGCCTCGAGAAGGACTTCATCCGCGACTGCCTGCCCGTCAACGCCGTCGGCCTCTCGATCGACGAATTCCTGACCTACATCGACTACATAGCCGACCGCCGCCTCGAGGGCTGCGGCCTGGCGGTCCTGAGCCCCGGCGTGAAGAACCCCCTGCCCTGGCTCGCCGAGATGATGGACATCAAGAAGGAGCAAAACTTCTTCGAGGGTCGCGTCACCGAGTATCAGAAATCCTCCGCCCTCCACGGCGCCAGCGACGACGAGCTCTGAGCCCCGCCGCCCCGCGACGAGGGCAAAGTGAGAGTGAAAGGGGATTTGCCCCGCCCCGCTCACTCCCCCCACC
>JAQSDJ010000149.1:0-8686 GCA_029945855.1 Lacunisphaera sp. | reverse complement strand
ACTCTCACCTTCACCTTCACTCTCACTTTCCCTCACCTCTCCCGCCATGAGCAATTCTACCATCGCCCAAGATCTTGCCCTCAAGAAACTTAGCGTAACCCCTCTCGATCAGAAACCCAACTACAACTGGCGCGACATCCTGCGCGACGAGGACGTCCCCGTGCCCGAGGTCCAGGTCCTCTGCCCCCACGGCGAGGAGCGCTTCGACCTGAGCGAGGTCGCCGACACCGTCGGCCGCTCGCTCGCCAACCTCATGCTCGCCAAGGGCGAGAAGGATATTTTCAACGAGAAGAACCAGCGTTTCGTCGCCGACGTCACGCGCGAGGTCGCCTCGAACCTCACCAAGAAAGCCCTCGAGCGCGGCCCCGTCCGCCTCACCCTTCACGACCTCTACGTGCTCATCGAAAAGACCCTCGTCGACAACAACGCCCACGATGTGGCCAAGAGCCTCCTGCTCAAGCGCGCCTCCAAGCTCAACATCGCCCGCGACACGCACGGCGTCACCGTCCGCCTCATCCGCCGCAACAACCAGGTCGTGCCCTGGAACGAGGCCAAGATCGAGATCGCCATCCGCAAGGCCTTCCTCTCCCTCCAGAAGGACCCCGCCCCCGCCGGCGCCGTCGCCCGCGCCGTCACCGAGCGCGCCCTGCACGTCAAGCAGGCCTTCCTCCACATCGAGGAGGTCCAGGACATCGTCGAGGAGGAGCTGATGAAGGGCGGCCATTACAAGGTCGCCGCCGACTACATCCTCTACCGCGACCGCCGCGCCGCCGCCCGCGCCGCCGAGCCCGCCCTCGCCCCCGAGGCCGCCCCCGCCGCCGCGCCCGCCCAGCAGCCCACCATGATCGTCGTCGCCAAGGCCGACGGCTCCACCTTCCTCTGGGACGGCACCGACCTCAAGAAGCGCATCGAGTTCGCCTCCATCGGCCTCGACCTCTGCCTCACCTCCGACCAGATCGAGGCCGAGCTCCGCCGCGCCCTCTTCGACAACATCGCCCTCGGCGACCTCAACAACACGATCATCCTCAACGCCAAGACCCTGATCGAGAAGGACGCCGACTTCGCCAAGTTCGCCGGCCGCATCCAGCTCAGCTACATCTACGAGGAGGTCCTCGGCTGGGACATCGTCAAGGACGGCATCGGCTCCCTCAAGAAGGCCCACCAGCAGGCCTTCGCCCGCTACATCGAGCACGGCATCGCCATCAAGCGCCTCTCCCCCCGCCTCAAGGAATACGACCTCGTCAAGATCGCCGCCGCCCTCGACCCGTCCGCCGACCTCGAGTTCGACTTCCTCGGCGTCCAGACCGTCTACGACCGCTACCTCATCATCGACAAGACCGGCAAGCGCTCCAAGCGCCTCGAGACGCCCCAGTTCTTCTGGATGCGCGTCGCCATGGGCCTGTTCCTCGAGGAGAAGAAGAAGACCCGCGAGGACTGGGCCATCCGCCTCTACGATCTCTACAAGAGCCGCCGCTTCTGCAGCAGCACGCCGACCCTCTTCAACGCCGGCACCCTCCACTCCCAGCTGTCGTCCTGCTACCTCTACTACGTCGACGACTCCCTCGAGGGCATCATGTATCGCGGCATCGCCGAGAACGCCCAGCTCTCCAAGTGGGCCGGCGGCCTCGGCGGCTCCTGGACCTCCGTCCGCGGCACCGGCGCCCACATCGCCGGCACCAACGGCGAATCCCAGGGCGTCATCCCCTTCCTCAAGCTCCACAACGACCAGCTCGTCGCCGTCAACCAGGGCGGCAAGCGCAAGGGCTCCGGCTGCGCCTACCTCGAGTCCTGGCACAACGACATCTTCGAGTTCCTCGAGCTCCGCCGCAACACGGGTGACGACCGCCGCCGCACCCACGACATGAACACGGCCAACTGGATCCCCGACCTCTTCATGAAGCGCATGGAGGCCCGCGGCACCTGGACCCTCTTCCGCGCCAACGAGACCCCCGACCTCCACCACCTCTTCGGCCGCAAGTTCGAGGAGGCCTACGTCCGCTACGAGGCCATGGCCGAGGAAGGCAAGATCCAGGGCCACAAGATCGAGGCCCTCGAGCTCTGGAAAAAGATGCTCTCGATGCTCTTCGAGACCGGCCACCCGTGGATCACCTTCAAGGACCCCTGCAACGTCCGCTCCCCGCAGGACCACTGCGGCGTCATCCACTCCAGCAACCTCTGCACGGAGATCACGCTCAACACCTCGAACGAGGAGACCGCCGTCTGCAACCTCGGCTCCGTCATCCTCGACTCGCACCTCAAGCCCGACGGCTCCCTCGATCACGAGAAGCTGCGCGACACCATCCACGTCGCCGTCCGCGCCCTGGACAACGTCATCGACATCAACTTCTACCCGACCGTCGCCTCCAAGACGTCCAACCTGCGCCACCGCCCCATCGGCCTCGGCATCATGGGCCTGGCGAATGCGCTCTACCTGAAGGGCATTCCCTTCGCCTCGCAGGAGGCCGTCGAGTTCAACGACGAGTTCATGGAGGCCATCGCCTACTACGCCTACGAGTCCTCCTCCGACCTCGCGCACGAGCGCGGCACCTATTCGACCTACAAGGGCTCGAAGTGGGACCGCGGCCTCCTCCCGCCCGACACCGTCGAGCTGCTGGCAGCCGAGCGCGGCCTGCCCATCCAGGTCCCGGCCGGCGGCCGCATGGACTGGACGCCCCTCCGCAAGAAGATCGCCAAGCACGGCATGCGGAACAGCAACGTCCTCGCCATCGCCCCCACCGCGACGATCTCGAACATCACCAACACGTCGCCCTGCATCGAGCCGACCTACAAGAACCTCTACGTCAAATCCAACCTCTCCGGCGAGTTCGTCGTCCTGAACCCCTTCCTCGTGAAGGACCTCAAGGCCCGCGGCCTCTGGAACCAGGAGATGATCGACCACCTGAAGTATTTCGACGGCGAGCTGAAGGACATCGAGGCCATCCCGGCCGACCTGAAGGCCCGTTACCTGACGGCCTTCGACGTCGACTTCAAGTGGGTGATCGACGCCGCCGCCCGCCGCCAGAAGTGGATCGACCAGTCGCAGTCGGTGAACCTGTGGTTGAAGAGCCCCGACCTGAAGGTGCTCAGCCACATGTATCGCCACGCCTG
Organism: Lacunisphaera sp.; assembly: GCA_029945855.1. GTDB lineage: Bacteria > Verrucomicrobiota > Verrucomicrobiia > Opitutales > Opitutaceae > Lacunisphaera. Next base: position 5,578 of record JAQSDJ010000149.1, on the reverse strand, counting down.
GCACGCCGGCCTGAAGACGACGTATTATCTCCGCAGCCTCGGTGCCTCGAACATCGAGAAGGCGACGGTCAACGTGAAGAAGGAAGTCCGCGGCGCCGTCAGCGAAGGCCAGCACGGCGGCCAGAACTCCGGCGACACCGGCGGCACCCACAGCGTCGAGCAAGTCAAAGCCGACGCGACCGCCGCTGGAGGGTCGATCTCCGCATCGACCGCGGTAGGGGCCGTTGCCCCCAACGGCCCTAAGACCTACACCCAGGCCGAGAAAAACGCCTGCAGCATCGAAGCCATGAAAAACGGCGAAATCTGTGAAGCCTGCCAGTAAACCAACCCCACATTTCTAAAACTTACGGGCCGCTGGTGACGCAAGTCACCGCGGCCTTTAAACTTTAACCCGAGTTCATACATGTCGCTATTCTCTCAACGCGCAGGCATTAAACCAGCCGCAAAATCGATGCAACGGGAAGCAATCGATCAAGAAACCAGAAACGCTCTTTGGTCTGTTTTATGGCCCCACTACGAACTCTGTTACAAAGAGGAATACGGCTATGGTCGGTCGAGGGAGCAGCCGTATCGTAAAACCTTCGAAGCTTTGGGGACCAAGTATTGGACAGATCTTTTCAAAAATGCCCTAGACACTGAGCGATCCTACTCGGACACCATCCATTCATGCCGAGAATATTTCTTCTCCTGCCAATGGCATGAGGTGCTAGATTTCATCGAGTTCACCACCAAACAGCTCCCTGAAGGATATGGAGCGCGCGTTGCTCAAGAACTTAACCTAGTTCTTGAAAAGGAGAACTGCGTTTATCGCTTCGTCGGTAACATCATAACCGAAATTACGTCAGAAGCGGAGATCGCGGCAATCGATTCAGCAATTGAGGGTTCGACCCGTGAGGTTGCTGAGCATCTCAAAAAAGCACTGCAGTTTCTTTCGGACAGGAAGAAGCCTGATTATCACAACTCCATAAAAGAGTCAGTCTCCGCAATTGAAGCCGCTGCTCGAGAAGTATCGGGCGAAAAAGGCGCCACATTGTCCGACGCGGTAAAAGTTTTGAACAAGAAGCATGCGTTGCATCCTGCACTCACGAAGATGTTGCTCGATCTATATGGTTACGCTGGTGACGAAGGCGGCGTAAGACATGCCAACAAGGAAACCGGAAAGCCTGTATCCCAAGCTGAAGCTCGACTGATCATGATCCTCGCCGCGGCAGCTTGTGGGTTTCTTACAGCAAAGTCCGCATAGTGTGAGGAGCGGGGGGCTTGGCCTTTAATTAGTCGCAACTGTTCTATTCTCCGCCGCCTTGCTGGTCTTGGGTTTTCAGAGGAGTGCTAAGTGGGACACGGTTTTCGGCAAGTGCGGAAACGACTCGAGAAAATGCGAGAGGGGGCCGGTCGGGGTCATGTCTTGACTCTTGACTGATCTGGAGGCGCTTTTGTCCGGGAGGCCCTCAGGGATTCCAACCTGAACTTGGCGAAGGAATATTCGCAGAGCGTCTCCAACCCTGTCGCAAGGCAGCGCTCAAAATAGCTCGCGGCCACCTCTGTTCGCCCGGCCAACAGATGACTCATGCCGATGAAGTAGAGCGCCTCGCATTCGCCTTCCCGCTTCTCCTGCGGCCACCGTCGTCGCTTGGCGTCTGCCAGGATCGCGCCTTCGGAGCGCTTGCCGGTTATGAAGGCCACAATCGGATCTGGCCACAGGTCTCCGAAATCCCGGAGTTCTGTCAAATGAACATCCGGGCCGGCTTTGGCCGTTCGCCGGGACAACAGGTTCCAATACAAGCGGGCATAGAGTTCATTTTCTGGACTCCTTGGGTTCTGCTCCATTTCCGCAGCCTTCTGGTAATCCATTGCTGCCTTAAGATCGTCGTTCATTCCCTCATGGATCATACCGCGAATGAGATAATAGGGCGGATATTGGGGATCCCTTTCAATTCCCCGGCTGATTTCGGCGCAGGCCTGCTCCAGCTTTCCCTCATGCAGGGCGATCCGCCCCAGCCCGATGTATGCATCTCCCATCTCTGGCTGGAGTCTTTGGGCGGAAAGAAAATCCGCTCGGGCCCGGTCGTATTCCTTCATATTGCGGAACAGATTCCCCCGGATGGCAAAGGCCACCGGCGATGTTTTGAGCAGTCCAACGGCAATGTTCAAATCCAGCAATGCCTCGGCATAGTTTCCCATCCTGCGCAGAGCATAACCGCGATTGAGGAAGGCATTCCCAAATCGCGGATTGAGTTCGATCGCCAGGGTGTAGTCTCGCAAGGCATCGGGATATTCATTCAGCATCGCATAGGAAACTCCCCGCGAATTATATGCATCGATAAAATCGGGCTTCAAAGCTATCGCCCGGTCGAAGTCTTGTAGTGAACCGTAGAAATCACCCACCTGTCTCAGCGCCAGCCCGCGGCTATAATAAATGCGCGGAAGATCGGGGCTCAGTTTCAATGCCTGCTGAAAGTCAGCGTAAGCCCCTTGATAATCCTTCAGGGCGCTTTTCGCCATCGCCCGGGCACTGAGCACCGAAGGATTGTCCGGAGCCATCTTCGCCGCGATCTCCAGATCGGCCAACGCCTGCCCATACTCCGAGCGATAATACTTCTGGACGCCTGCCTGCAGGAAATCGTTGGCCGTCGCCACAATCGTCACCGGACTTGCGGGCTCGGCCGCGATAACCTTCGTAGTGGCACATCCGCCCAGAGACACCCACAGCAAACCGCACCCCATTATGTGTCGATTCAGCACGCTCTAGCATCACGAACTTTGCGATGCTGGTTCAACGCAATTTTCTAAGGCTGGGGCAACGGATTACGAGCTGACCCGTTCGTCAACCGTCGGCGCAGGAAGGCGAGCAGGCTGAGAGCCGAGAAATGGGGTCATGTCTTGAATCTTGACTGAAGAGCCGAGCAAGGGGTTCAGGCTGCGGATATTGATGTCCGTCAAATCCGGGCAACCTCAGCGTGACCCCTGCTGATTCACTCATCGCAAGGGGGAACCCGTCCTTCATCCTTCGCCAAGCCTTCGGACGACAGGCCGGACGGGTTGCAGGACGCACGCCAAGGCGAACCGGTCACGGAGGACCGGTTCCACCCACTTCAATTGCATGAGCCCGGCGCTCAGTAATCTGGCGGCCGATCCCGCCTCGGTGCAGGCGGGGGAGGAAAGGCCCCACCACCCTGCATTGCTGTCACCTGTTTCTTCGTTGCCATACCGATCTCGCGCCGACGTCATTTCCTCCCCAGCCCGACCAACGTGGGGCACGGCAGATAATACGCCTGCTTCACGTCACCTATTTCTCAAAACCCCGTCACTAGACCCTTTATGTTTCTTGCCATCCGCACTTCACTTGCCCGCCGTCTGCTCCAGCGCGGGTGGTTGCCGCTCCTCTGCCTTGCTCTCCCGGCCCTGGCGGCCCCGCTGACGAAAGGCCCGTATCTGCAGGCACCCGGCCCCGATTCGATCACCGTGATGTGGGAAACGCAGGCCGGGGAACCCGGCCAGTTGCGGTTTGGGGAGGGGGAGCGGCTTGACCGCACGCTTGGACCGCTGACGCCGGTGCGCATCGCCGGGGCCAAGGCCGAGTGCTTCGTCTACGAGGCCGTGGTGACCGGTCTGAAGCCGGGAACGACATACCGCTACGAAGCCAGCGTCGGCGCCGACCGCAGCGGACCGCGCCAGTTCAAGACCTTCGATCCCGAGGCAGAAAGCGTGACCTTCATCGCGTATGGCGACACCCGGACCAATCCGGACAAACACACGGCAATCGCGGCGCTCTTCCGCCGCCATGCACCTGAGTTCATCCTGCATTCCGGCGACCTCGTGGCCAAAGGCACCCAGCACGATCTCTGGGCCAAGGAGTTCTTTGATCCCTTGCAGGGCGTGATCGACGAGGTGCCGCTGCTCCCGTCGATCGGCAATCATGAGCAGGATGGCGTCAACTACCTCGCCTATTTTCATCAACCCGGCGACCAGCGCACTTTCTACAGTCGCGACATCGGCCCGGTGCATGTGCTCACCCTGGACTATCGTTCGACCGCGATGACCGATGAACAGTTTGCCTTCGTCCAGGCCGATCTGCGGGCGAGTCGCGCGCCGTGGAAGATTGTGCTGCTGCACGCGCCGATGTTTAACTTCGGCGGCCATGCCTCGCTCTGGGGACATGAGCATTATCTGCCGCTGTTTCGCGAAATGCACGTCGACCTCGTGTTGGCGGGCCACTCCCACCTCTACGAGCGTTTCAAGCCGCTTGCACCCAAAGCCCAGCCGGGCGCGTGGGCCATCCAGCACGTGACCACTGGCGGCGGGGGCGCCCCGCTAGCCAACGTGGTTCCCGACCCATCGCTGGTGGCCGCGACGAAGGCCCACCATTTCATCCTCTTCACTGCCACGCGCGACCGCATCGACGCCCGGGTCATCGACATTGAGGGCCAGGTAATCGACCGTTTCTCCCTGCGCAAGGAAGACGGTCGCCAGCCCCAGGATATCCTCGCCCAGGTTTACGCCGAGGAGGATGTCGTTGCGGCCGTGAAGCGGATACCGCCGAAGCGGCCGAAGACTAATGACGGCGCCGGGGCCAACGCGAAAAAGTAAAATCAGTCAGCGGTGGGGGCCGACAAAAGGCTGACGGGGGAAGCCCGTCCTTGCGGGCGGCCGGTTCGAATGGCGGTTTCGGGGACCTCGGCTGTCTTACTCCATATGGCCGCTCCCTCTCGCCTGCTCCCGGCCCCCAGGGTCGGATCTTCCCTGCGCATGCTTTGCGGCATCGCTTCGATCCTCGCCGCCACCGGACCCACCCTCGCCGCCGCCGAGCCCACCCCCCTCTACCGGTGGACCACCTTCGCCGGACGCGCGACCACCGAGGCCAAAAAGGGGTCGGGCTGCGGATATGGATGTCCGTCAAATCCGGGCAACCACGACCGCCCCTATTCCTCCGCGAACTCCGGGGGCCAAACTGAGGACGTCAGGTCTTGACTCTTGACAAGGCGACCGGCCGGTCGAGCCGGCTGGCAAATCACGACAACATCAGCCTTTATCCCGCCCAAGCTGGCGCTTGGCCTGGCTGGATTGCCCGCAGTTCCTTGGCGGTCAGCAGATCCTTCTCCCGGCCCAGCGCCGCCTTCGCCTTGATCAGAAGATCCAGACCTACCTGCGGGATAAACGCTACAAGGACTGATGGGGACCCGAGGGGCCGTGAGGGCTTTCCCCGCTCCAGCTGGGGCGCAGCAAAAGGAGTCCAGGCTGGCGCACGGAAAGGTGCTGACCACTGACTTCGCCGGGGCGACGTCGCCGACACGGAAATCACGGTTTTGCCCGGGCCACAGAACTTACCACGCCATGCGCGAAGGTCACGCGGAGGGTGACGCCCAGCTGCGGACGATGGACATCCTTTACCATGGCCTTATGAACCACCCGTTCGTGTTGATCGCGGATCTCGGGCGAGAGGACTTGGGTCCAACCGGTCGACTGGGACCCTGCCGGGGTCGCAAAATAGTTCTGGTAAGTCCACACGGACGCGTAACCCACGGGGCCCGATCCGTCGGCCTGTTGGTCGGGCCGGCCGATTGCACCGATTACCATCTCC
>JAQSDJ010000148.1 GCA_029945855.1 Lacunisphaera sp. | reverse complement strand
TGCCGGCCACCTGGTCGCGAACGCCGGTCACGCCCTCGCGGGACACATAATAAATGAAACCGGTCGCCGCGGCGCCGATGCGCGGCAGCCGCTCGGCGGGGGTCGTGGGCGCGACGATGAACACTGTCTTGAGATCGTGTTTTAGGCAGGCCGCCAGCACCTCACCGGCCTCCTCGGGGGGCAGGTCGAGGGTCAGCATGCCGTCCACGCCGGCCGCCTTGGCCGCGCGCACGTAGGCCTCCACGCCGTTCGAGAAAACCAGGTTGTAGTAGGTGTAGAAAACGACCGGCACCTGGCTGAATTCGCGCACCTGCCGCACCAGCTCGAGGACCCGGGCGGCCGTCATGCCGCCGTCGAGCGCGCGCTGCGCGGCCAGCTGGTTGGTGAGGCCGTCGGCCAGCGGGTCGGAAAACGGCACGCCCAGCTCCAGGACGTCAGCCCCGGCCTCCAGCACCGCCCGGCACGCCGCCAGCGAGGTGTTGAAATCCGGATCACCCGCGCACAAGTAGGCCACGAAGGCGGCGCGCTTTTCACGGCCGGCGCGGGCGAAGGCTTGGCTGATGCGATCCATGAGGACCCAGAGTCGAAAGCCGGACGCCGGGGGTCGAGCGAAATTTACGACCGGCGGGTCACCCCAGGTCAAATTCCACCAGCACGGGCCGGTGGTCGGACAGGTAGCTGCGCACCACCTCGGCATGGACCGGGCGGCATTCCTGGGGGAGCAGGACGAAATCGAGCATAAAGGCGGGCAGCGCCGCGGGAAAGGTTCGGCCTCGCTTGGGCAGGAGGGTGTAGTTGTTAGTCTCCTCGCAGAAGCCCAGGAGCATCGCCGTGGCGTCGGGCCGGTGCGGCGGATTGTTGAAATCGCCGCACAGGAGGGGCGGGGCCACCCAGTGCACGCCGCGCTGCTTTTTCCGCTCGGTCATGAACTTCATCAGGACGCCGGCCTGCAGCAGGCGCTTCGTCCGCGAGGCGTGGTGGAGATGCAGGTTGATCAGCGGCAGGCTCCGGCCGGCCGCCAGTTCGATCTCGGCAAAGAGGAAACCCTTGTCGCCCAGCTGGCGCCGGCCGAAGGTCGCCGTCTCGGCGTGCAGGATGGGCCAGCGCGACAGCACCCCGTTGCCGTAGTTGAGCGGATACCGGCCGCCGCGCTCGTTGGTCAGCCCGATCGCGGAGAACGGCAGGCCGCAGTGCTCGCTGAGGAAGGCCAGGTGGTTGAAACTCCCGTTCCAGCGCGAGTTCTCGTCGATTTCCTGCAGCGCGACGATATCCACCTTCAGCCGCCGGATCAGTGCGGCAATCTTCAGGAGATTGGCCCGGATGCGCGCCGTGGACCGCAGGCTTTGGTGCACGGGCATGGTCCCCCGGGCATGCGCGATGTTGAAAGTCAGGAATTGGTAACGCGCCATAAATCAACCATATAGCGGGCGCGGGAAGCGGCAACGGCAATTCCGCCACCCACACTCGGGTCTTTACCCCCCAAGCCTGCCGGAGGGTCGGGTCACTTGTGCCACCCAACCGCTCAGCGAGTCTTCGTCCCGCCCTATCACGGCCGGGACTTTGCCGCGACCGGGACTAAATTTCCTCAGGAACCTTGAAATTGGGGCGGCCAACGGGACTCGAACCCGCGACCCCAAGAATCACAATCTTGTGCTCTAACCAACTGAGCTATGGCCGCCGTAAAATTGGGAGCGGCGAACATCCACGCCCATCGCGCCCCTGTCAAGTCGTTCTCCCTCGGACCGGTTTTCTTCCGGGCGCCCGCTCTAAAAGTCCCCATTCTTGTAAAATAGCCCTCGCCTCCCCCGGTCCATCGGCTATCCGATTTCAGGCATGATTTCCCTAAAGAAGCTGCTGGGCAAGGAGGAGAAGTTCTACGACCTGCTGGAGGCCAGCGCGGAGGAGGCCCGGTCGAGCACCGGCCTGCTGGCCAAGATTTTGGCCAATGACAGCGCTGCCCAGGCCTCGAGCATCCACGACATCATCCAGACCCGCCGGAAGGACAAGCGCATCACCCAGCAGATCACCGAGGAACTCTGCAAGACCTTCGTCACGCCCTTCGAGCGCGAGGACATCGAGGCCCTTTCCCTCGCCCTTTACCGCATCCCCAAGACCGTCGAGAAGATTGTCGAGCGCCTCACCATCTGCCCGGCCCGCGTCCCACGCGACAGCATGCAGCGCCAGGTTGTCCTGCTGGAGGAGGCTGTCGAGTCCGTCGTCTTCATGGTCAAGGAACTGCGCAAGGGCACCCAGATCGAGCGCATCCAGGACGCCCATTCCCGCCTCCAGTTCGCCGAGGGCGAGGCCGACAAGGTCATGCTCGCCCTGGTCAAGGACCTCTACAACGGCCCCTATGACGCCAAGGAAGTCGTCATATTGATGGAACTCTACGACCTGGTGGAAACGGCCGTCGACCGCGCGCGCGACGCCGGCCAGGTCGTCTTCCAGATCATGCTGAAATATTCCTGAGCCATTGCCGGGCGACTGGTCCGGACAAGCACCGGCCGGTCAGTCCCTCGACCAGCTCGGGACCCTGAGCCAGTCGAACGGGCAAACCGGAACGGAGTAAGCGGATTTCCCCGAGCCCCATGACCATATTCCTGATCGTCCTGCTGGCCGCGCTGGCCTTCGAATACATCAACGGCTTTCACGACGCCGCCAACGCCATCGCGACGGTTGTCTCGACCAAGGTGCTGACCCCGCGCCAGGCGATCGCCCTGGCGGCCATTTTTAATCTGATCGGCGCGCTCATGGGCACGGCCGTCGCCAGCACCATCGGCAAGGGCTTGGTCGACACGAATGTGGTGACCATGGTGACCATTTTATCCGGTCTCACCGGGGCGATCATCTGGAACCTCATCACCTGGTGGCTCGGCCTGCCTTCCAGTTCCAGCCACGCGCTGATCGGCGGTCTCTGCGGGGCCGCCATCGCCTCGTCGGGCGGCAACTGGAACGTGCTGCACTGGGCCAGCACCGATGCCAAGGGCGCGGCTGTCGGCCTCTGGCCCAAGGTCGTGCTGCCCATGATCACCTCGCCGGTCGTCGGCTTCATCGGCGGCGCCGTCCTGATGTTCCTCCTCACGATGCTGATCCACCGGCTGCGCCCGCGGATCGTGAACAACGTCTTCGGCAAGCTGCAGCTGGTCAGCGCCGGCTTCATGGCCCACAGCCATGGTTCCAACGACGCCCAGAAAACCATGGGCATCATCGCGCTCGCCCTCTTCACCGGCACGAAGTCCGGCGCCTTCGACCAGCTGCCGGTCTGGGCGCACTTCCTGCGCACCCCCGAGTTCACCGTGGACAAATGGGTCGTCATCACCTGCGCCATCGTGATGGCGGCCGGCACCGCCGGCGGCGGCTGGCGCATCATTCGCACCATGGGCCACAAGATGGTGAAGCTGCAGCCCGTGCACGGCTTCGCGGCCGAGACCACCGCCGCGATGGTCATTCACTTTGCTTCCACGCTCGGGATCCCGCTCTCCACCACCCACGCCATCTCGACCTCGATCATGGGTGTGGGCGCCGCCAAGCGGTTCGGCGCCGTCAAGTGGGGCGTCGTCGAGCGCATCATCTGGGCCTGGGTCTTCACCCTGCCGGTCTGCGGCCTGATCGGTTACGTGACGATGCTGGCCTGCCAGGCCCTCGGGTATCACTGAGCGCCCTACACGCGGAGTTACACCGGCGGCGTCGAGCCCGTCGGCGGCACGTCCTGCTTCGCGATGTCGCTGTGCCGGATGTCCTGCCCCTTCGACAGGAACACCATCTCCTCCGCGATGTTCGTCGCATGGTCGGCGATGCGCTCGAGTGATTTCGAGATAAACATCAGCTCCAGCGCCCGGGCGATCGTGTCCGGGTTCTCGATCATGTAGCTCGTGAGCCGGCGGTAGACCGTCCGGTTGAGGTTGTCCACCTCGGCGTCCCGGCGGATGACGCTCAGCGCCTTCTGCTCGTCCTCGTGCACAAAGCAGTCGAGCGCGTCGCGCAGCATTTCCAGGGCGATCTTGGCCATGCGGGGCAGGTCGGCGTAAAGCTCGATGCGCGGCTCGATGGCCAGCTTGCGCGCGCGCCGGGCGATGCCGGTGGCCTCGTCCCCCACCCGCTCCAGGTCGTGACTGGCCTTCATGCCCACGACGATCAGGCGCAATTCCGAGGCGACAGGACCGCGCAGGGTCATGTAGCGGATGGCCTCCTCGTCGATCTGCACCTCGAGCTTGTCGAGCTCGTCGTCCGCCATGATGACCTTGTCAGCCAGGGCGAGGTCCGCGTCGGTGAGGGCCTTCATGGCCAGGCGGGTCTGGTCGATGGCGCGTTCGCCCATCTGCAGGAGGTGGGAACGGAAATTTTCCAGCTCGGCGTCGAAGAATCGTTTCATGTTTTGAAGTAGCGAGTAGTGGGTAGTGAGTAGCGAGTAGTAGGTGATCGGGAATTGAAAGTATTTTATGCTCACTACCCGCTACCCACTGCTCGCTACTGGTCGGCGCGGTTCAGCCGAACCGGCCGGAAACGTAGGCTTCCGTCTGGGGGTTGGCGGGGTTCATGAAGATGGTGCGGGTGTCGGCGTATTCGATCAGCTTGCCCAGGTAGAAGAAGGCGGTGCGGTCCGAAACGCGCGCGGCCTGCTGCATGTTGTGGGTCACGATGACGATGGTGAACTGCTTCTTCAAGTCATGGATGAGCTCTTCGACCTTGGCGGTGGCGATGGGGTCGAGCGCCGAGCAGGGCTCGTCCATCAGGATGATCTCGGGCTCGACCGCGACGGCGCGGGCGATGCAGAGGCGCTGCTGCTGGCCGCCGGAGAGGCCGAGCGCGCTCTCGTGCAGGCGGTCCTTCACCTCGTCCCACAGCGCCGCGCCGCGCAGGCTTTTCTCCACGACCTCGTCCAGCCGCGCCTTCTGGTCGATGCCCGCGATGCGCAGCCCGTAGGCCACGTTTTCATAGATGGACTTGGGGAAGGGATTCGACTTCTGGAAGACCATGCCGACCCGCTTGCGCAGCTCGATGACATCGAGATGCGGATCGAAGATATTGACCCCGTCGAGCGTCACACTGCCCGCCAGCCGCGCCCCGTCCACCAGGTCGTTCATGCGGTTGAAACAGCGCAACAGCGTGCTCTTGCCGCACCCGGAGGGCCCGATGAAGGCGGTGACCCGCTTTTCGGGAATCTCCATGCTGACATCGAAGATGGCCTGCTTGGCGCCGTAGTGGAAATCGACCTTGCGCAGGTCGATCTTCACCGGCGCCGGCGGGGCGGACTCGGCGGCGGGGCTGGCAGGAGCCACGGTGGGACGGCTCGGCAGGGCCGGCCGGGCAGGATCGGTTGCGCTGGACGAGGTGCGGGAAGGTTCGATGGACACGGCGGTTGGGTGTTCGAGGACGGGCATTAGAAGGCTCCGGTCTGGTATTTTTTGCGGATACGGTCGCGCAGGCGGATGGCGGCGAGGTTGAGGAGAATGATGATGACGATGAGCAGGAGGGTCGTGGTGTAGACCATGGGCTTGGCCGCCTCGATGTTGGGTGACTGGAAGCCGACGTCGTAGATGTGGAAGCCGAGGTGCATGAACTTGCGGTCGAGGTGCAGCAGCGGCCAGTGACCGTCGATGGGCAGTTCGGGCGCCAGCTTGACCACGCCGGTGATCATGAGTGGCGCCACCTCGCCCGCGCCGCGGGCCATCGCGAGAATGACGCCGGTCAGGATGCCCGGCACGCTGGCGGGCAGGACGACGTTGCAGATGGTCTGGAACTTCGAGGCGCCGAGGGCCAGAGATCCCTCGCGGGTGCCGCGCGGCACGGCGGCGATGGACTCCTCGGTCGCCACGATGACCACGGGCACGGTCAGCAGCGCGAGCGTGAGCGACGCCCAGAGGATGCCGCCGGTGCCGAAGGTCGGCGTGGGCAGCAATTCCGGGTAGAACATCCGGTCGATGCCGCCGCCGATGAAATAGACGAAGAAGCCGAGCCCGAAGACGCCGAAGACGATCGACGGCACGCCGGCCAGGTTGTTGATCGCGATGCGGACCATCCGCACCACCGGTCCCTGCCGCGCGTATTCCCGCAGGTAGAACGCCGCGATGACGCCGAACGGCGTGACCGCGATGCTCATGATGATCGTCATCATCACGGTGCCGAAGATCGCCGGCCAGACGCCGCCCTCGGTGTTGGACTCGCGCGGCTCGCCGTAGACAAACTCGGCGGCGCGGCTGAAATAATGGCCCCACTTCTCGGTCGTGGTCATCTGGTTGGGCCGGAATGCGCGCACGATGTCGGCCAGGCGGACCTTCTTGGTCTGGCCTTCGGCCGACCGCATCACGGCCACGTATTCGGCCGCCTGGGCGGCCAGACGGTCCGACTCGCCCCGCAGGCGTTCATACTCGGCATGATGGGCGGCCAGTTTGGCTTCCGCCTCCGCACTGTTGATTTTGGCCCCACCGTCCAGCTTGGCCCGGCGCAGGCGGAGGCGTTCGCGCTCCATCAGCATGTTGACCTCGCCGATGTCATCCTTCTGCAGCCGCCTGGCCTGCGCGGCGAGCGCCCGGGCCCCTTCTCTTTCGCGCTGGAGCGCCGGCCAGGCTTCCGCGCCTTGGGCGATCACCTGGCCGCGATGTTCCACCGCATCAAGGAAGCCATAAAAATCGCCGTATTCCTGCCGCTCGAGGGCCACGATTTCCGGCGGCGTGCGGAAGTTCGCCAGCTCGGCTGCCTGGACCCAGACGAAGTCAAAGCCGTTCAGGTCGCGGTTGCCGGCCTTGAACTGCACCTGCGCGGTCTTGAGAACATTGCCTTCCACGTCGCGTTTTTCTTCCTGCTCATTGGTGAGGATGCCGATCACCGGCGGCTTGCCCGCCCGGTCGGCCATCGTGAGGGGATGCGGCCAGAAATGGGCCGCGCCGCTGGTGATCACGAGGACCAGCAGGCCAGCGATGAGCAGGAAGGCCAGCGCGAGCGCGCTGCCGCTGAGCCAGAGGAGGTGTTCGCCCCGGCGCAGGGAGCGACCGATACCGCCGGAGGCGGTCAGGCTGGAAGAAGAGGCTTTCGATGCGGGCGTGGCCATGGTCTAGACGGCTTGGTAGCGTGCGCGCAGGCGCTGGCGGACGACCTCCGCCACGGTGTTTACGGCAAAAGTCAGCAGGAAGAGCAGAAGCGCGGCCACGAAGAGCACCCGGTAAAGCGTGCCTTCCGCCGGGGCCTCGGGGATCTCCACGGCGATGTTGGCCGAGAGCGTGCGCATGCCGTTGAAGGGGCTGAAACTCATGATGGGCGTGTTCCCCGTGGCCATGAGCACGATCATCGTCTCGCCCACCGCGCGGCCGAAGCCGATCATGATGGCGGAAAAGACGCCCGGGCTCGCCGTGGGCATGATCACCCGCCAGGCCGTCTGCCACTTGCTGGCGCCCAGCGCATAGCTGGCGGACTTGAAGGACGTGGGCACGTTCGAGAAGGCGTCCTCCGAGATGGTGAAGATGATCGGGATGACGGCGAAGCCCATGGCGATGCCGATGACGAGGGAGTTGCGCTGCTCGAACTGCTGGCCGAAGGTATCGAACACCCACTGCTTATAGTTGCCCTTGAAGCACAGCGCGTCGACCTGGGGCCCGAGCCAGTAGGCCAGCATGAAGCCGGCGATGACCAGCGGCACGAGCAGGTAGAACTCCCGGCCGTCGGGCAACCGCCGGCGCAGGGAGGGAGGCGCGAGCTGCCACAGGCACACGAAGGCGAACACGACGAGCGGGATGGCCAGGCCGGCCAGCAACACGCCCACCATGATCTCCTCGAGCAGCGGGGCGAGCCAGAGACCCGCAAGAAAACCGATGACCACGCTCGGCAGCGCCGCCATGATCTCGATGGTGGGCTTCAGCACCGAGCGGAGGGAGGGATGCATGAACTGCGAGGTGTAGAGCGCGGCAAAGACGGCGATCGGAATCGCGAAGAGCAGGCCGTAGAACGCCCCCTTGAGCGTGCCGATGATCAGGGGCACCAGGTTGAACTTCGCCTCGAAATCGTCGGTGCCGCCCGTGCTCTGCCAGATGTAGTCCGGTTTGTCGTATCCCTCATAGTGCACCTTGCCGAAGAGGGCCTTGAAGGAAATCTCCGGATGGGGGTTGTCCACGTGGTGCAGCTGAAACTCGCGGGCGGTGTCGAGGGCCAGCAGGGCCGTCAACTTGGGCGCGTAGACCAGGTCGCGCACCCCGGCGCCGAGCTTGAAGTTGAGCAGGGTCCGCTCCGAAGTGCTGAAATACAGGCGCACGGTGCCGTCGGCCCCGCCGGCGAGGAATCCCTTGTCGCGGCCCGAGGGCTGGACCTTGACCACGGCCGCCGGCAGCGGTTCGAAGATATGGATCCGGTGCAGCGGCTTCAGCACGTCCGTCTCCTGCTCGCGCACGCCGAACCACGATTCGACCTTGCCGTCCTGGAATCCGAACAGCAGGGCCGTGTCACCGATCAGGAAATCCATCGTCGTGATCGGGCTGGGCAGTTCGTAGCTCTTGAAGAACTTCTCCCGGTCGTTGTCCAGATACCACTGGTAGAGCCGGGCCTGGTCGGTCGAGACGAAGAAACGGTTGCCCTCGTAGTCGATGGCCAGGGCGTTGACCCGGCCCACCAGCTGCGCTGGCACGGGGGCGGCCTCGCCCCCCTCGTCCTCCACGAATTTGCCGGTGAACAACCGCCCGTCGGCGGTCGCGGCCGCGAAGTGAAAGTCGCCATTGTTGTTCATCCGGGCATGCACCTGCACGAGCGGTTTGCCCTCCGGATCCACCTCCAGCCGGCCGATCTCCTGGGCTGAGGCAGTGACGGTGCGGCTGTTATCCGCGCCGTAGTCCACCTTGAAGCTCACCGTGGCAAAAACGATCCGGCCGTCGGCCGTGCCGATGATGAGCTTGTCGCGCGCCGGGCTGCGGTAGGCGGAAACCGCCGGATGCTCCTGCAGGGTCGGCAACGGCACCACCCGGTCGGTCTGTTTGGTCGCGGTATTGATGAACCGGATCGCCCCGGCCGCCGCATCCAGGTAATAGAGGTGGCTCTCATATTCGTTGATGCCGAGCGCCAGCAGCCGCTCCGGCGCGGGCGTGTCGGGCAGTTGCGCCGCGAACAGCAGCTTGTCCTGGGCCGGGCGGAACAGCGGCAGCGTCTGCAGGCCGATGAACACGAAGATCAGCGTCACGATGACGATGATGCCGAGCCCGCCCAGCCGGATGAACAGGTCGGACAACCGGTCGATGATCTTCACCCGGCGCGAAACCGTGTAAATCGGCTTGCGGAAGGGGGCGGTGGCGGGAGCGGGCGGCATGATGGAAGGGTCGGGCACAGGCTAGTGCCCGGGTTTTGCGCCACACAATGGCGCTATGTTACGATTCGGTGACAACCGGCCCGGCGGGGACGGTTAAAGGGAACGGGGCCGGGCTGAACTGGCAGCCAGGCCCCGTCACACGCTAATTTTTCCGGACAGGAAAAATGCTTACTTGGCGCCGGAGGACTCGAGGAACTCGGCCGCCTTCTTCGACGGGAGCGGGAAGTAGCCGTCCTTGATGGTGTCATCCTGGCCGTCCTTGGAGAGGACGAAGCGGATGAACTCGCGCACCAACGGATCCGGGCCCGATGCCGGGTTCGCGTTGATGTAGACGTAGAGATACCGGGCGATCGGGTATTTGAACGACTCCGCCATTTCCTGCGTGGCCTCGATCGGGCCGGCCTTGTCCGAGATCGCGAGCGCCTTGACGCCCGAGGTCTTGTAACCGATGCCCGAGTAGCCGATGCCGCCGAGCTCGTTCTCGACGCCCTGCACCACCGAGGCGGAACCGGGCTGCTCCTTGACCGAGCCCTTGTAGTCGCCGTTCTTCATGGAGATCTCCTTGAAGAAGCCGTAGGTGCCCGAGGCGCTGTTGCGGCCGTAGAGCGAGAGGGGCTTGCTGGCCCATTCGCCCGTCAGGCCGACGTCACCCCAGGTCTTGATGTCCTGCGCGCCGCGCTTGCGCGTCGAGGAGAAGATCGCGTCCACCTGCTGCAGGGTCAGCGACTTGAGGGGATTGTCCTTGTTCACATAGACCGCGAGGGCGTCGATGGCCACGCCGACCAGCTTGGGCTTGTAGCCGTATTTCTTTTCGAAGGCGTCGATTTCCTCGGCCTTCATCTTGCGGCTCATCGGCCCGAGCTGGGCGGTGCCCGCGATCAGCGCCGGCGGCGCCGTGGAGGAACCCTTGCCCTCGACCTCGATCTTGACGTTCGGGTAGATTTTTTGGAAATCCTCCGCCCAGTAGGTCATGAGGTTGTTGAGCGTGTCGGAGCCGATGGAGGTCAGCTTGCCCGAGATGCCCGAGACCGGCTGGTAGGCCGGGAGGGTTTCATCAAGCTTGATGGCCTGGGCCTTCGCGAGGCACACGCAGCCCGTGAGGGCGGCGGCGACGGCGAGGCGTTTGAGGGACGTGTTGATTTTCATTAGGAAGAGTTGGTTGGGAGAGGATCAGAAGTTGACCTGCAGCTGCGAGCGGAAGCCCTGCGTGTTGGCCTTGGGGCCGGCAACACCGAGGATGCTGTCCCGGGACTCGCCGAAGAGATAGCCGGCCTGCAGCTTGACCTCGTGCTTGGCCTCGTTGCCGATGATATACCAGTTGGCGCCGAAGAACCACTCGGTGAGCTCGTTCATCGTGCCACCGGATGGAGCAGAGCGGATGCCGTCCGAGATCTGGACGCCGCGACCGTCGGAATCGACGAAGGTGTAGCGGACGACCGGCTCGAGGGCCCCGTGGCGGTAGGAGGCCTGGAGATAATAGCCGGCGGATTTGGCATCCACCGTGGCGGAGACACCCTGCTCGTTGTTCGAGCCCATGTATTCACCGAGGACCGAGAACTGGCGATAGCGGAGGTCGGCGTAGATCGACCAGACGGTCAGGTCGTTGCCCGCGCCCAGGGTCTTGCCACCCTGGTCGGGCAGGAAGCCGATCGAGGTGCCCATCTTGAACAGGCCCTGGGTTTCGGCGAAGGCCTGCTGGTAGTTCAGGTTGCCCCAGTAGGCGAAGTTGTTGTTGGCCGCGGAGCCGACCCCGGCGGCACCGGCGGAGGATTCCTCGCGTTCCGGATTGGTCACGGCGACCTCGTAGCTCCAGCCGCCCTGCTTGCCGAGCACCCACACGCCCTGGCGGTAGCTGCCGGCACCGAGCCGGCGACCGTTGTTGCTCTCGACAAAGAATCGGGTGAGGGCCGAGCGCTCGATGGACTTGAGCGCGCCGGAGGAGATAAAGTATTCCTCGTAGCCGATGGGCGCCTTCTTGAAGCCGGCGTTCACCACCAAGGCCGGACTGAAGATCTTCTCGATGTAGGCCGCATCGAAGGTCGAGCCGGCGAAATCGTAGTTCAGGTAGGCGGACCAGCCGTTGCTGAAGACCGGCTTGAACCCGACGTAGATGCGGCGCAGAAAGGCGTGGTTGACCGGCGTCGGATCGGCGAGCGTGCCCTTGATGTCGGTGTCGAGGCTGACGAACTGCGCCTGGAAGCGGCCGCTGATCGTCATTTTCGAAAGGTTGGGCGTCAGCGACGTGGAGGCCAGCTTGGCCGTGGCGTCGTTGGCCAGATCGGCGCGGAGATCCTCCGCCTCCTGATCAGTGAGGATGCCCTTGCGCAGCAAGGCCTCGATGAGCGGGCCGCTGTCTTGGGCGACAGCCAGGGTGCTTCCGAGCAGGAAGGCCGCCATGGCGAGCAGTTTGGTTTTTAGGTTACGCATGTTGGAACGGTCTAGGGTTGTGCCTGGTGAGGAGACGTCCCGGCGATTGGCCGAAACGTGGGCGCAGAATAGGGGCGCCGTGTTACGGTTTCGTGACGCCCGTGTGACGAAGCGGCAAAGAGAACGCGGCGCCGTCCTCATGATCGTTCTCCTTCTCTTACTCGTTCTCTCCTCGTCCGCGCAGAAGGAGAGAATGAGCAAGAGTAAGAGAACGAAAGGCGCGCCGCCTTACCCGCTCACTTCCGCCACGGGGGCTGGCTGCCCTGCTGCTTCTCGGCCCCGCGGCCCTCGAGCAACGCCAGCAACAGGTCGTTTTTCACCAGGATTCCGGCCAGCCGGCCGCTCTCCGCCTCGATGACCGGCAGCGTCTGCCCGGGATGTTGGGCGAACACCCGCAGTGCCTCGGCCAGCGAGGCATGTTTCGCCACGGTCAGCACGTCGTCCCGCAACAGGTCGCCGGCGATGACATGCGCCGCCACCGAGGCGTCGTTGAGGTAGGGCTTGATGTCGTGCAGGGAAATGGCGCCGGCATAGCGGCCGTCGTCCGCGGTGACATAGATTTCCTCCTGGCGGGATTCGAGGAATTCGCGGGCGATCGCGTCAAAGCGCGCCGTCTCGCGCACCGGGATGGCCTGCGCCTTGACCAGGTCCGCCACCACGCCGGGCAGCCGCACCGGCTCAGGCGCGTCGGCGGCCTTTTTCTTCAACACCTCGCTGTAGAGCGACTGGTCCTCGATGCCGCGCGCCGTGTAATAGGCCACCACGCAGCACAGCATGAGCGGCATGATGATGTCGTAGCTGAGCGTCATCTCGAACAGCAAAATGATCGCCATGATCGGGGCGTGGCTGGCCGCCGCGAGCAACGCCCCCATGCCCACGAGGGCGAAGGCCTGCGGGTCCGCCGCCCCGAGCGGCCAGACGGCGTGCACCGCAAAGCCGAACAGGTAACCCAGCGTCGCCCCCATGAAGAGCGTGGGGGTGAACACGCCACCCGGCGCCCCCGAGCCGAAGGACGCCGCCGTCGCGATCCATTTGCACACCAGCACCAGCATGAGGACTTTCCAGGCCATCTGGCCGTGGAGAATCTCCACCACGACGCTGTAGCCGTTGCCGCAGACTTCCGGCACCCACACCGCCAGCGCCCCCACGATGAGGCCGCCCAGCATCAACCGGGCGGGCAGCGGCAGGTTGGTCAGCGCAAACACCCGCTCCGCCCGCCGGAGGGAGCGCAGGAAGATCGGGCCCACCGTGCCGGCCATGAGGCCGAGCACCACGTAGGGACCGATCTCCCAGAGCGAATGCAGCGTGAAGGCGGGCACGGTGTAGAGCGTGTGCGCATCCGACAGGGCCCGGATCGTCAGCGTGGCCGCCACGGCCGCCACGACGAGCGGCCCGAGGCTCTCCATCGCGATGGTGCCGAGGATGATCTCGGCCACGAAAAATGAACCGGCGATCGGCGCGTTGTAGGCCGAGGCGATGCCCGAGGCCGCGCCGCAGGCCACCAGCAGCCGCAGTTGCGGCGCCGAGAATTTGCGCCAGCGGCCCAGCCACGAGGCGGCCACCGACGCCAGCTGCACCAGCGGACCCTCCCGCCCGATGGAGCCGCCCGAGGCGATGGAGAACATCGCCGCCGTGCTCTTGACCAGCGTGGCCCGCACCGGGATCTCCCCGCTGCCGATGAGGATCGCCTCCATGTAATCGGTGGAACTCTGCCCCCGATGCAGGCGCTTGCCGAACAACAGCACGAGGCCCGCCATGAGCCCGCCCACCGCCGGCACGGCCAGCCGCTGCCACCATTCGAGGTCGCGGAACGAGTCCACCATGCCGCCGCTGTCGCCGGTCATCAGGCGATGCAGCAGGTCCACCCCGCCCCGGAAGATCAGGGACGAAAGCGCCCCGAGCACGCCGGCCACCGCCGCCCAGCACAGGGTCTCCTGCCACGGCGACGGACTGAGCTTCTCGATGATCCACAACCGCCAGCGCAACAGCCGCAGCAACCGCTCATAGAATTGCGGCACGACTTCCTTCATGATGCCTCCGGGCGGGGATGCGCGATTCACTCGCCCCCACGATGCGACGGGATGTCCGTCTGACAAGGCTTGTTCGGGGAAATTCTGTAGGGCGGGATCGCTGATCCCGCCTCGCATGTGATAGCGTGATCGAACGAAGGCGGGATCAGCGATCCCGCCCTACAGCTCACCCTCACTGTCCGCCCGCCGCCGGATCCGATGCCACCGCTGCGGCCGTAAGCGGCGCCACGACCGGGGCCGGCACCGAAGCGGTCGCCGACGCCCCCCCGGCCGGCGCCACCGCCACCGCCGCGTTGATCAGGTCGGTCTCGCCCGTCTCCAGCGCACTGAGCTGGATGAGGCTCTGCAGGGAGCTGAAATGCTTCGTCCACTCGAAGTCGCCCGTGTGGTTGCCGACGACCTGGTTGAAGAGCTGCTTCTTCTCGACCTTCAGCGCCTGGATGCGCTCCTCGATCGTGCCGGCCGTGACCATGCGGTAGACGAACACCGTGTTCGTCTGCCCGATCCGGTGCACGCGGTCGATGGCCTGGTCCTCGACCGCCGGGTTCCACCAGGGATCGAGCAAAAAGACGTAATCCGCCGCGTGCAGCGTGATGCCCGTGCCCGCCGCCTTGAGGCTGACCAGCATCGCCGCCGCGCCCTGCGCCGACTGGAAATCCTTCACCGGCTTCTGCCGGTCCACCGTCATGCCGGTGATCTCGTAGCGCGGCAGCTCCGGATAATGCTCGTCGAGCGCCGTGCGCACCCGGTCGAGCAGCGTGACGAACTGCGAGAAGATGACGACCTTGTGGCCGCTGGCCACGACCTCGCTGAGCTTTTCCACGAGCAGCTGCAGCTTGCCGCTGTCGGTGAGCGGCGAATTGAGCCACGGCAGCAGGTCCGGGTCGCAGCACACCTGCCGCAGGCGCGTGAGCAGCGCGAGGAAGCCGAAGGATTTTTCCTTCAGCGCGAGGCCGATGTCCTCGCCCAGCCGGGCCAGGCCCTCGGTGCAGATGCGCGCATACTCGGCGCGCTGCACCTCGCTGAGCGGGCAGAGCAGGTCCATCTCGACCTTCGGCGGCAGCTCGGTGGCGACCTCGTTCTTGGTGCGGCGGAGGATGAACGGCGCCACCTGCTGGCGCAGGCGGTTCATCGTGCGGTCGCGGTCCTGGATCAGGGCCGACTCGAACGTCGCCCGCGAGCCCAGCAGGCCGGGCAGGAGGTAGCGGAAGATGGACCACAGGTCCAGCTGGCGGTTCTCCAGCGGCGTGCCCGTGAGCACCAGGCGGTGCTGCGTCTTGATGGCGAAGCAGGCCTGCGTGACCTTGGCGTCGGGGTTCTTGATGAACTGCCCCTCGTCGAGGATGGCGTAGCCGAACTCGGTCGTGTCGAGCAGCGCGCGGTGCTTGCGCAGCTGGGTGTAGCTGGCCAGCCAGATGCAGGGCGCCTTGTTGGTCTTGAAATCATTGCCCGACTTCAGCGTGTCGATCTTCGCGTCCGGGAAGAACCGGGCCAGCTCCTCGCGCCACACGGGCACGACGCTGGCCGGGCAGACGACGACGTGGCGGTGTTTCGCGAGCGGGCGGGTGCGCAGCAGGGCGATGACCTGCGCGGTCTTGCCCAAACCCATTTCGTCGGCCAGCAGGCCGTGGCACTCGGTCTCGCAGAGATGGTGCATCCACTCGACGCCGCGGCGCTGGTAATTGCGCAAAAATTCCGGCAGCTCCAGCGGCGCCCCGGGCGCGGTGAGCACCTTCTGCCGCCATGCGTCGATCTCGGCGCCGAGCGTGACCTTGATGCGGTGGTCGTTGAACAGCGAAAAGATCAGGTAGGGCGGGATCTCGCCGCCGGTCTGCGACTCGTCGAGGTTGCGGCGCCACTGGTTGTAGCCCTCCCATTTCTCCGGCGCCATCGTGACGATACCAAGGTCGGGCAGCAGCATCGGCGTGCGGCCGTGCTTGAGCAGCGCGGCGGCCTGCTCCTCGGTCAGCAGCTTCTCGCCGGCGCGGAAGATCCAGCGGAGATTCAGCCCGCCCTCGCCGCGCCGGTCGGCCACGGCCTCGATCTCGATCGTGCGCGCGCCCTGCTTCAGGTTGTCCACCTTCACGTCCAGCTCGATGGCGAACTGCTTCTTCCAGTGCGGCAGCAGGTCGCGGATGAAGCCCGGGATGTCGGCCAGCGCGTCCAGCGCGTAGGCGTGCGTGGTCTGGTTGTAGCGGAAGTGGGCCTTGCGGGCGTAGGTGGCCAGCGCGATGAGCTTGGCGCGTTCGGCGGCGGTCGGGTGGTTGACGGTGTTGCCGAGCGCGGGAATGCGGCTGCGGCCGCTCTTCCAGTAGGCGAGGAACACCAGGCCGTCCGCATTGGTGGTGAAACTGAGCAACAGGTCGCGCGGCGGGGCGTCGGCCGGACGCGCTCCCAGGTCGGGGTTGCCCGGGACGGACTGGCTGCCGGCCGCATGGCCGTTGCTGTCCGCCGACGGCGGGGCGGCAGGGACCTGGCCGTTGGTCGTCCGGCTGACCTTGGGTGAGGCGCTTGGTATCAGCGCCGTCATCTCATCCACCAGCAATTCCTCGATCTCGTGCAAACCGGCCACGGCGATGGCGTTGGCCAGGAGAATGTCCGTGGAGGAGGAGCGGACCTTGATCTGGTCCCCTTCCCACTCGATGACCGCATATTCCTCCTTCTTGTCGACTTTCCGGTGGATGATCGCGTCGCGGGCCCCCAGCTCCAGCTCACGGATCTCGCCGTCGCGATACATGGCCTGGCCGCGTTCCACCTGTTCAGGGCCGAACTGCCCCTCCCATTCAGCCTCAAGGCGTTCGAACCAAAATTCGAGCGATTGGGGAGTGTAGATTCGCTTGGGCCCGTGGGTTTGCATCAAGCTAAAAGTCAGACGTTAGAAACTTCCGCGCGCGCCGCGCAATCCCTATTTAGCATTTTTGCCAATCCCTGCGGCAGAGTGTTTTACACGATCGTCACTCGGCCGTCACCGGTTCTTCACCCGGTTCGCGCAAGCTGTGCCCGCGCTCGACGGCTGGCCGGTGGCCGCCGCCCGGGCCAAACCACTTGCACCTTGTCCTCGTAACCGAAACCTACGCTCCCGAAATCAACGGCGTCGCCATGACGCTGGGCCGCCTCGTTGACGGCCTCGCCCAACGGGGCCATGTGCTCACCATCGTCCGCCCGCGGCAACGGCACGAATCTCCGCGCTACAGCGTCACCCAGCGCCTCGCCTGCCGTCAGGTCCGACTGCCGGGCGTGCCCATCCCCGGCTACCCCCAGCTCCGCCTCGGCCTGCCGGCCTCCCGCCGCCTCCGCAAGCTCTGGAACCTCAGCCGCCCGGACCTCGTTCACGTCGCCACCGAGGGCCCGCTCGGGGCTTCCGCCATCGCCACCGCCCGCAAGCTGGGCATCCCCGTCACCTCGAGCTTCCACACCAACTTCGACCAATACACCCGCGACTATCGCATCGGCTGGTTCCAGCCCGTCGTCGCCGCGTGGCTGCGCCGCATCCACAACCGCACCCTCCGCACCTTCGTCCCTACGCACGATCTGCGCGCCCGCCTCGCGACCGCAGGCTACCGCAACCTGCGGATGCTTTCCCGCGGCGTGGACGCCGCCCTCTTCAATCCCACGCGCCGCGACGAGGCCCTCCGCGCCGCCTGGGGCGTCGGACCCGGTGAACTCGCCGTCATCCACGTGGGCCGCCTCGCCGCCGAGAAAAACTATCCCCTGCTCTTCCGCGCCTTCGATGCCATCAAGGCCGTGCAGCCCAAGGCCCGGCTCGTGATTGTCGGCGACGGTCCGCTGCTCTCCGCCTGCCAGCGCGAGCGGCCCGACGCCGTCTTCACTGGCTTCTACACCGGGGTGAACCTCGCCCGCCATTACGCGTCGGGCGACATCTACCTGCACACCAGCGTGACCGAGACCTTCGGCAACGTCGTCACCGAGGCGCTCGCCAGCGGCCTCGCCGTCGCGGCCTACGACTACGCGGCTGCGCACGAATTCATCCGCCCCGAAGAGAACGGTCTGCTCGCCCCCGTGGGTGACGAAACCGCCTACCTCGCCGCCGCCGCGCGTCTCGCCGCCGAGCCCGCGCTTCGCACCCGCCTCGCCGCCGCCGGCCCGGCCACCGTCCGCGACCTCACCTGGGACGCCATCGTGGACCGCTTCGCCGCCGACCTGCAGGAGGCGGGGCGCGAGTTCCACGCCGGCCGCTCCACTGGCTCCCGGCTCCACGCTCCCGGCTCCCAGCTTTCCTCACCATGAAGCCCACCCTCCAGGTCCGCACCGTCATCCTGTCCGACATCCACCTTGGCACCCCGCACAGCAAGGCCGAGGAGGTCACGCACTTCCTCAAGCATGTCCGCTGCGACCGCCTCATCCTCAACGGCGACATCATCGACGGCTGGCGGCTGCGCCGGGGCGACCCGTGGACCAAGGCCCACACGCGTTTCGTCCGCCGCGTCCTCACCATGATCCAGAAGCGCGACACCGAGGTCGTCTACCTGCGCGGCAACCACGACGACTTCATCGGCCGCCTCCTGCCCCTGCAGTTCGGGAGCCTCACGCTCGTCGAGGACCACATCCTCGAGACGGCCGCGGGCCGCTACCTGGTCCTGCACGGCGATGTGTTCGACAGCGTGGTCAAGAACATGGTGTTCCTCGCCCACCTCGGCGACCTCGGCTACAACCTGCTGCTCCGGCTGAACCGCGTCTACAACTGGTTCCGCCGCCTGCGCGGCAAGGACTATTTCTCCCTCAGCCAGGCCATCAAGGCCCGCGTCAAGCAGGCCGTCAGCTTCGTCGGCAAGTTCGAGGACCAGGTCGCCGCCCTCGCCCGCGAGCGCGGCTGCGTCGGCGTCATCTGCGGCCACATCCACACTCCCGCCGACAAGCAGATCGGCGGCATCCACTACCTGAATTCCGGCGACTGGGTCGAGTCGCTCACCGCCATCGTCGAGCACCACGACGGCCGCTTCGAACTCGTCACCTATAAGGAATTCGCCACCCGCTTCGCCCCGGAGCCCGCCGCGGTGGGCGAGGAAGTGGACGAGTCGCTGCCGGTGCCCGTCCTCGCGTGAACCGGGCCGCCTCATCGCCCCGTTGTTTGCTGGAGGCGGGACTAGCAGTCCCGTGGGCCATGGGCTGCGCCGCCTCTAAACCGCGGGACTAATAGTCCCGCCTCGACCGCCAAAATCACCATGCGCAAGATCCTGATCCTCACCGCCGGCTTCGGCGAAGGCCACAACAGCGCCGCCCGCGCCGTGCAGGCGGCCTGCAACGAACAGCCTGGCATCGAGGCGGAACTGGTCGACCTGTTCGCGCTGCGTGCCCCGCGGCTCAACCACGTTTCCCGCCGCGCTTACCTCCGGCTCATCAACACCGCGCCGCGAATCTGGCGCCGCCTCTATCGCTGGCTCGACCAATCGCGCCACGCCCCGGGGCTGTTCCGCGCCCTCGCCGGCCACCGCCGGATGCTCGGCCGGCTCATCGCGGAACAACAGCCCGTGGCGATCATCTCCACCTACCCGGTCTACGCGTGGCTGCTCAACCAGCTGCGACGCGAGGGCCATTTCTTCTGCCCGCACTTCACTGTCGTGACCGACGCTCTCACCATCAACTCGCTGTGGTATGGCACGGCTTCCGCCGGCTGGTTTGTCACCGACCACGATTCGGCCGCCTTCCTCCGCGTCCGCGGCGTGCCTGCCGACCGGATCCACGTCAGCGGTTTCCCGGTGGCCCTCGCGTTCGCCGACCGGCCCGCCCACCTCAACCCACCTATGCCCAGCATCCCGGAAAAGTGTAACGTATTACGTTACACATATCCCGAGACCACGCCACGGGTGCTGTTCATGATCAACACCGGCCGCACCCGCGCGCTCGCGATTGCCCGGGCCCTGCTCGCGCAGCCCGGCTGGCACCTGACCATCACCGCCGGACGCGACGAAGCGCTGCGCCGCGAACTCGTCGCGCTGGCCGCCGGGGCGCCCGCTCCTTGCACCGTGCTCGGCTGGACCGACCGCATCCCCGAGCTGCTCATGACCCACCACGTCGTCATCAGCAAGGCTGGCGGCGCCACGACGCAGGAATCCATCAACGCCCTCTGTCCGCTGCTGGTCAGCCAGATCGTGCCGGGCCAGGAGGAAGGCAACTACGAGCTGATCCGGCGCCACGATGCCGGCGCCCTCGCCGAGACCCCGGACGCCATCGTCGCGACGCTGCAGCGCCTCTTCGCCGACGACGCCGCCCTCTGGCGCCACTGGCGGGCCAACCTGCGCACCCTCGCCCGCCCCGCCGCCGCGCGGACGATTGTCGCCACCGCGCTGGAGCAGAATAATTCCGTCCTTGGAGCGACGGCGACCCCGCCGTCGTCCGGACGCGGCGAGGTCGCCGCGTCTCCAGAAATCCCCTTTGTAACGTAATACGTTACAAACGATCCGAGGCCAGCTGCGCCCGGATGACGGCCAGCGTGCGCTCGGTCGCGCCGCGGTTCACGGCGGTCCATTCGCGGGCGGCGGCGGATAACTTCTCCCGCTGCGCCACGTCCTGCAGCAGCTCGACCGCCGCCGTGATCAGCTCGCTGTGCGTCTCCACCCGCCGCACCGCGCCGGCCTCGGTGAGCGTGCGGATGATGTCGCGGAAATTCGTCATGCGCGGCCCGTGCAACACGGGCTTGCCCAGCACCGCCGCCTCGACCGGCGTCTGCCCGCCGTCGTGCGGCGCGAGGCTTTTGCCCACAAACACCACGTCGGCCAACTGGGTGAACTTCCGCAGCTCGCCCGTCGTGTCGCCGACCGCGACGTCGACCACCCCGACCGCCTTGCCGGCCGAGCGGAAATGATAGGTCAGGCCGGATTTTTCCAGCAGGCCGCGCAACTCTTCGCGCCGCTCGGCATGGCGCGGCACGAGCAGCAGCGAGACCGTCAGGCCGCGCTCGCGGGCCGACTTGAGCGCCGTGAGCAGGGCCACCTCCTCCCCGGGCCAGGTGGACGAGCCGAGTAGCACGAGGCCGTCGGCCTGCCCTGCGCCAGCCGAAGGGGTCGGCAGGCCGATTTCGCGGCGCAGACTGGTCTTCTCCGCCTCCGCGAGCAGGGGAATGTCCACGTCGAGCTTCAGATTGCCGGTGGTCAACAGCTGCGCCGGGACAAAGCCCAGCGACTTGAAGCGCTGCTCGTCGCGCTTCGAGGCGCACAACACCCGCGTGAAACCGCGGGACAACGGCCTGATCAACGCGCGGAGGCGCATCGAGCGCTTGTAGCTGCGGTCCGAGAGCCGTGCATTGACGCTGATGACCGGCACGCCGCGCCCGTGCGCCTGGTGGACATGCTCGGGCCAGCGCTCGCCTTCCATCAGGATGCAGAGATCCGGCTGCACCCGGCGCCAGGCCCGGCCGCTGAAGCCCCAGAAATCCAGGGGAAAGTAGCCGATGCCGGCCGCGAGCGACGCATATTTCTCCTTCGCCAGCTTATAGCCGGTGCTGGTCGTCGTGGTCAGGTAGACCTCGGTGCGCCCTTCCTGGTGAAAAGCCTCGAGCAGCGGCGCGATGGCAAGCATCTCGCCCACGCTGACGGCCTGCAGCCAGATGCGCCGGATCCCGGGCGTCTTGGCCGGCAGCGGCGGCACCTCGCCGAAGCGGTGCCAGAACCCCTCCGCATAACCGCCCCGCCGCCGCATGCGCCACACGTAATACGGCGTCAGCAGCAGGAGCAGCGGAAGAAAGAGAATGCGATAAATCCAGATCACAAAGAATGACCAGGCCGGCAGAAGTTAATCGCAGAGGACGCAGAGTTCACAGAGAAGTTTCCGGCTCTCGGCGTCCTCGGCGTCCTCTGCGTTAAAATGAATTGGTTCACTGCCCCAAAACCCACGCGAAGATCAGCGGGGCGACGATCGTCGCGTCGCTCTCGACGATGTATTTCGGCGTCTTCTGGCCGAGCTTGCCCCAGGTGATCTTCTCGTTCGGCACCGCGCCGGAATAGCTGCCGTAGCTGGTGGTCGAGTCGCTGATCTGGCAGAAATAACCCCACAGCGGCACGCTGCGGCGCTCGAGGTCCTGGTGCAGCATCGGCACGACGCAGATGGGAAAATCCCCCGCGATGCCGCCGCCGATCTGGAAGAACCCGATCGAGCCCTCCCCGTTGCGGAGCGGCTTCGCCGTCTGCGTGTAATACTGCGCGAGCCACGTCATGTATTCGATGCCGGTGCGGACGGTGTGGACGTTCTTCACGTCGCCGCGGATCACCGCCGCGGCATACATGTTGCCGAGCGTGGCGTCCTCCCAGCCCGGGACGATGATGGGCAGATTCCTCTCGCAGGCCGCCAGCATCCACGAGTTCTTCGGGTCGATCTGGTAGCTCTTCTTCAGTTTTCCCCCGCGGAGGATCTTATACATGAACTCGTGCGGGAAATAGCGTTCGCCGGCGCGATCGGCCTTCACCCATTCCTCCAGCACCGCCTTCTCGATGCGGCGCATGGCTTCCATCTCGGGGATGCAGGTGTCCGTCACCCGGTTCATGTGGCGGTCGAGCAGGGCCTGCTCGTCCGCCGCCGTCAGGTTACGGTAATGCGGCACGCGCTCGTAGTAGTCGTGCGCCACCAGGTTGAAGATGTCCTCCTCAAGGTTGGCGCCCGTGCAGACGATGGCGTGGATCTTGTCCTGACGGATCATCTCGGCCAGCGAGATGCCCAGCTCGGCGGTGGACATGGCCCCGGCGATCGTGACGAGCATCTTGCCCCCGGCCGCCAGGTGCGTCTCATAGCCCTTGGCGGCGTCCAGCAGGGCGGCGGCATTGAAATGCCGGTAGCTGTGCGCGATGAATTTCGACACCGGCCCCTTCGGCTTGGCGAGCCGGGCGTTGGCCGCCTCGGGCTTGGATGGGGCTTTCGTTTTTAGCATCCTCCAAGAGATAAAACCCCGGCACGTTTGGCCATCCTAAACTCGGCCGGGCGCGCCCTCCCCTTGAGTGACAACGGTAGGCTGCCCGCTTGCGGGCGCTGCTGGGCGCGCGCAAGCTCGCTGGCCCCCCCAGCCGCCCCCCCCCCGCCCCCCGCTGGAAACTTGCAGTCCGCGCCCGGGTCGGAAAACTCCCTTCCCGCATGTCCCTGTCCAGCCTCGCCCGCCCCACCCGAATCTTTTTCGCCGCTCTCCTGCTTTCACCGCTGCTCGCGTTCGCCGCCGACTTTGCGCACGAGACCAGCGACCTCCTCGCCGATCCCGCCATCCGGTGGGGCCGCCTCGACAACGGCCTGCGCTACGCCCTCCTCCGCAACGTGGAGCCCCGCGGCCGCGTGAGCCTGCGCCTCGCGATCCGCGTCGGCTCGATCTACGAGAACGAGAACCAGCGCGGCCTCGCCCACTTCCTCGAGCACATGGCCTTCAACGGCAGCACGCACTTCCCCGCCGCGAGCGTGGTCGAGTTCTTCCAGCGCCTCGGCATGGAGTTCGGCGGCGACACCAACGCCTCGACCGGCTTCGACCGCACGTTCTACCAGCTCGAGCTGCCCGACGCGAAGCCGTCGACCCTGCGCGAGGGCCTGACCTTTTTCGCCGACGTCGCCGGCGGCCTCTCGCTCGACCGGGACAAGCTCACCAAGGAACGTGGCATCATCCTGAGCGAGCGCCGCGCCCGC
This sequence comes from Lacunisphaera sp., assembly GCA_029945855.1. GTDB lineage: Bacteria > Verrucomicrobiota > Verrucomicrobiia > Opitutales > Opitutaceae > Lacunisphaera. The sequence continues at coordinate 809 of JAQSDJ010000148.1, read as the reverse complement.
GACTCCGTCGACCTGCGCACCTTCCTGGCCGAGCTGGAATTCCTCGTCCCCGACACCCGCTTCCCGCAGCGCCTGCCCATCGGCACGGAGGACGTCATCCGCCACGCCCCGCGCGAACGCTTCACCGAGTTCTACGACGCCTGGTATCGCCCCGAGCGGATGGCCGTCGTCATCACCGGCGATCTCGAGCCCGCCGCCGTCGAGCCGCTCGTGCGCGAGATCTTCGGCCCGCTCGCGCCGCGCGGCCCCGCCCTGCCCGAGCCCCGCCTCGGCACCGTGACGGCGCCGGATTCGGTCGAGGCCACCCTGCACCCCGAGTCCGAGGCCGGCAGCGTCACCGTCGCGCTCGAGACCGTCGCGCCCTACGCCTTCGAACCGGACACCGCCGCCGCGCGGCTCAGCTACCTGCCGCGCGAGCTCGCCCTGCAGATGCTCAACCGCCGCCTCGGCATCCTGGCCAAAAAGGAAGGGGCGCCCTTTCTCAGCGGCATGGTCGGCGTGACCGAGCAGTTCGACTTTTTCCGCAACGCCTCCATCGAGCTCACGTGCCGGCCCGACCAGTGGACGGCCGCGCTCGCCGTCGCTGAGCAGGAGCTCCGGCGCGCGCTGGAACACGGTTTTCAGCCCGACGAACTCGCCGAGGCCGTCGCCGGCATGCAAAACGGCCTGGAGCAGGCCGTGCGCACCGCCGCCACGCGGCACTCCGCCGGGCTCGCCGACGAACTCGCCAACGGCCTGCTCGAACGCTCCGTCCCCACCCACCCCACGGCCGACCTCGCCCTCTACGCGCCCGCCCTGGGCCAGGTGCG
>JAQSDJ010000147.1 GCA_029945855.1 Lacunisphaera sp. | reverse complement strand
CAAAATGGCGGCGGGGGTGTCGGCGTTGCCGGCGCGGTAGGAGACCATCCAGCGCTCGGGTTCTTCGTCATCCTCGAGGAAGAACGGCGAGATCGAGCCGAGGATCAGGTGCCGGGCGCGCAACGCGCCAAGGTGCGAGTAGACCGCCCCGAGGGAGAAGCCCAGCACGACCTTGCCCGCCGTCTGGGCGTCGACCTGGGGGAAGATCTCGGTCGAGCCGAAGGCCGGCTGGCGGCCGCTCCAGTCCAACCGGACAAATTCGGCCTCCCAACCGGAAGCACGCACGAAATCGACAAAGGGCTTGAAGCGGCGCTCGGCGCCAGGCATCGGCGGGACAATGGTCAGCAGCGGCATACGCTCACGTATGGCGTTGCACTCAAAAACGTCAATTGGCGGAGTTGGACCGAACAGATTTAACACGGAAGGGCCCGCACCGTTCGCGTGAATGACACGGGGGGCGTCTCGCCGTTCGCGACGCCGCCCGAAGCGGCCTGATTGATTGGCCACAAAAAGCACAAAAATCTCAAAAAAGAACCGGTCCGGTATTCCGACTTTTTGCGCCTTCTGTGCCTTCTGTGGCTATACAAAACTCTGCGCCTCGTGGTTCACCCGATCGTGTCCGGTTTCAGCTCCGTAGGATCTTCTCCATCTCTCGGCCCTTCGCGAGTTCGTCGACCAGTTTGTCCAGATAACGGATTTCCTGCATCGTCGGTTCCTTGATGTCCTCCACGCGGACGCCGCAGATGACGCCGGTGATCAGCTTGCGCGCCGGATTCGGCTTGGGCGCCTTCGCGAAGAAGGTCTCGAAGTCCGTCTGCTGCTTCAGCTGTTTCTCCAGTTGCTTCGGCGTGTAGCCCGTCAGCCAGCAAAGGATGGCGTCCACCTCCGCCTTCGTGCGCCCCTTCTTCTCCGCCTTGGCGAGGTAGTAGGGATAGACGTGGGCGACGGGCGTCGCGAAGATGCGGTGCTTGGTGGTCATGGGGATGGCGGGGTCAGCGACCCCGCGCACAGCCTTCGTGTCTATTCGTGCCCTTCGTGGTTAAAAACCGGCAGGCTCGGGCTGTGGCGGTGGCGCCAGAGCAGCATGAGGAGGAAGCCGATCAAGGCGCCGCCGAGGTGGGCAAAATGGGCCACGCCGGCGCCGAAGATGGAAAACCCGGTGACGCCGGAGAAGAGGTCGAGGAGCAGCAGACCCGGGATGAAGAACTTCGCGGCAATCGGCACCGGCACGAACATCAGGGCGAGCTTCGCATTGGGATGGAGAAACCCAAAGGCCACCAAGAGCCCGTAGATCGCCCCGGAGGCGCCGACCATCGGGGTCGCGTAGATTCCATAAAGTTCGAACAGCGCCGCCTTGGCCGCCGGATCCGAAGGCATCTGACCGCCCCCGTCCGCCAACAGGGTGCTGATCGTGGATGGCGTCAGCCCCGCCGCGACCAGGCGGGCGTGCAGGCCGTCGAACTCCTGCCAGTTGATGCCCGTCTGAATCAGACCGGCGCCCACGCCGCACAGGAAATAGAAAAGCAGGAAACGCCCCGCCCCCCATTCCCGCTCCAATATCGTGCCGAAGGAAACGAGGGCGAACATGTTGAAGAAGATATGCCCGAGATCCCCGTGCAGAAACATATACGACACCACCTGCCACAGGCCGAAATGACCGTTGGCCGGATACCAGAGCCCACCGGCCTCGACCACCTGGCCCCGTCCGCCGGGCAGCAGATAGCCCGCGGCAAATACCACAATGTTGAGGACCAACAGGCCGGCGACCGCCCGGGAAATGCGATTCATCGGGGTAACGTGGCGATCCTCCCCCCGTTCGCAACCCCGGGTTGTTGTGCAATGGGGGGTGCCGGCCTGTTCTCTCACCCAGAATATTTTACAGGAGGTAACAGAGGGAACGGAGCAATTCAGTTGCCCGCGAATTGCGCGAATAGACGCGAATCTCAGGAGATAGAATTCGCGTTTATTCGCGTCATTCGCGGGCAATCATCTGTCTGGAGCCAAACCTATCTGTTTTCTCCTGTGAGAATGCATCCTGTAGGGCGGTGCTCCTGTCGCGCCGTAGTCTGACGAAGGCGGATGACGCCGCCCGCGGGCGTCCACGAGGGACGCCCCTACAAATTGCTGTTTCCAGGCAGTTGCCCGCGAATTGCACGAATGGACGCGAATCTCAGAAAATTTCACAGGAGGAAACAGAGGGAACGGAGAAAGCCAAACCACGGAGACCGAACTCTCTGTTCTCTCCGTTACCTCCTGTGCGAATGCATTTCATTCCGGGTGTTCGGGTATTCATCCGCGTCGATCTGTGCAATCCATGGAGAATTCCGACTGAATCGTTCCGGCTGAGACTTATGCTGTCGTCCTAAATTCTCGCGCTTTCCAGGAGCAGGCGGCCGGGGCCGCGGAACTGCACCCGCTCCTGCCAGCGCATTGAACCGGGCACCAGGCGCGCCTGCGGCAGGTGCTTAATCAGGGTTTCCATAACAATCCTCGCCTCCATCCGCGCCAGGGAAGCGCCGAGGCAGAAATGGATGCCGTAGCCGAAGGAGAGATGGTCGATCTTGCTCCGGCGGATATCGAAGACATCGGGATTCTCCACGTTGGCGGGATCGCGGTTGGCGGCGCCGATGACCTGGAAAACCATTTCGTTCTCCGCGAAATCCACGCCGGCGAAGGCATGGGCCTTTTTCACGCGGCGGAAGTTGCGCTGCTTGGGGGCCTCGTAGCGCAGGGCCTCCTCGATCGCCGGATGGATCAGCGCGGGCTCGGCGCGCAGCGCCGCCCATTGCTCCGGATTCAACAGTAACTGGTAAACAAGGTTGCCGATCAGGTTGGTCGTCGTCTCGTGTCCGGCCGTGAGGATCGTGTTGCAGGTGGCCAGAAGCTCGTCGCGGGAAAAACCTTTCCCTCCTTCCTCGGCCAGCGCCAGCGCCGTGATCAAATCGTCGCGCGGCTCCTTCCGCCGTTGGTCGATGAGCCGGTTCATGTATTCAAACAACTCGACCAAGCTTTTCTGGGACAGCATCGCCGGCCCGAAGGTTGTCTGGCCCGTGCCTTGGAAGGCCAAGATGTCAGACGACCATTTTTTGAACAAATGCCGGTCCTCCACCGGGGCGCCGAGCATCTCGGCGATAAGCACGACGGGCAGCGGGTGCGCAACCTCGTGGATGAAATCAAACCGCCCCTGCCCCGCCGCCGCGCCGATCATGCTCTCGGCCAGGGCGCGGATGCGCGGCTCGAGCGCGTTAATGGTTTTCGGCGAAAAGGCTTTTTGCACCAATGCCCGCATGCGGGTGTGATCGGGCGGATCGGAGCCGATGACGTCCTTCTGGGCGAAATAATGCCGCAGCGGGCATAAACTCTGCCGCTCGTCGTCGGTCAGCCCGGAGAACAGCAACGCCTGGCGGTTCTCGTTGGAAAGGTTCTCCTTATCTTTGAGCGATTCGGCCACGTCGGTGTAGCGGCTGACGACCCAAGCGTTCCAGGTGTCGCTCCAGAAGACGGGCTGTTCCTCCCGCAGCCGGCGGTAGATCGGATAAGGATCGACCATCATCGCCGGCGAGACGAGAAGCGCATCGAGCGCAGGATCGGGGCAGGTGTGCTTGCGTTTGGAGAAAAGCATCGTGGGGTGCGGCGGAAAGTTGAGACCAGAAATCCGGGAATGCACCACCGAATGCACGAGACAGGCAGAATATTTTACAGGAGGGAACGGAGATAACCAAACCAAGGAGATCGAACTCTCCGTTCTCTCCGTTTCCTCCTGTGAAAATGTATTCTATCAGGAGATTTGGTGTGTCTATTCCGCCTACCTGAAACCCTCAATCCACCAGCAGCGCGATCTGCTTACCCGGGCCGTGGACGCCTTCGATCAGGATGCCTTCGACGTCGGCGGTCTTGGACGGACCGGTAATCCAGATGACGTTCGGATCCTGGGGCAGCGCGGCGATGGCGGCGGGAATGTCGTGGTAAATCTGGTTCCGGCGCAGCACGACGATGTGCACCCACGGCGCGAGCGCGCCGAGGCGGGACGAGGTGCCACGGTCCGAGATGACGAGCGTGCCCGTTTCCGCGATGGCCCCGGCGGCGGCCGTGATGCCGAAGGAATAATCGTCGAGCCGGGTGCGGTCGTAGGTGGTTTCAACGGTGAAGCCGGCCGGAAAAGCCGCCGCCAACGACGGCCAGAGCGCCGGATCGCAGTAGCCGTGCTTCCAGTTGTTCTTTTCCAGCAGGGCGACGAGTTCGGCCACCGAGGTGAGCGGCGTGCCGTTGACGGCCTTCATGCGCTCGGCGAAGAGCGGCCAGGCATCGGTCAGGCCCTGCGCCTGGCGGAGGATGACCATTTCGCGGTCCCAGTCCGGCAAAGCCGCGCGCTGCGCCAGCGGCGCCAGGGCGGCGTTGACGCGGGAAAGAATCTGTTCGCGGGAAGAGTTCATCAGGAAATTGGATTTAACCACAGAGGCACGGAGCAGAAGTCATATTGCCACAAAAGGCGCAGAATGCACAAAAGGTCGGAATCATTCCCAGATAGAGATTGGGCTGTTTTGCGCCTTCTGTGCATTTTATGGCCATGAATTTCGGTGGGTTGGCGGTAGGGGCCGTTGCCCTCAACGGCCCTCCTTGGATTCGGGTTTGCGGTCAGGGCGGTTGGGGGCAACCGCCCCTACCTTGCGATTCCTGAACCACGAGCGGAACTCTCCGCCCTTCCACTCGGGCAGCGTGCGCTTGGCTTCCCAGGCGCGGAGCGGCGGGATCGGGAGCCACTTGGTCGGGAGGTAATTGATGATCTTGCCACCGAAGAGCGCGGTCTTCCACGCGGCGGGCTGCGAGGCGAGCAGCGACCAGGCGCCCATCGGCGGCGTGCCGGCGGCGGCGAGCTTGGCGCCCTCACGCTTGCCCTTCTCCCGCAGACGCAGGAGCAGGTCGGGAATCGGGATGTTGACCGGGCAGACCTCGTTGCACGCGCCGCAGAGCGACGAAGCCTTGGGCAAATCGGCCAGCTCCGGGAACTTCTTGCCCGCGAGCAGCGGCGAAAGCACGGCACCGACGGGACCGGGATAGACGCTGCGGTAGGCGTGGCCGCTGGCCTGGCGATAGACGGGGCAGACGTTGAGGCAGGCGCCGCAGCGGATGCAGCGCAGGATCTCCTTGCACTCGGAGGCTAGGACGTCGGTGCGGCCGTTGTCGACGAAGACGACGTGCATCTCCTCCGGGCCGTCGGGCTGGCCGGCGGACTTCGGGCCGGAGATGAACTCGGTATAAACGGTCAGCTGCTGCGCCGTGGCGGAGCGGCCGAGCAGGTTGAGCAAAAGCCCGAGGTCGCGGTCGTGCGGGACGAGCTTCTCGATGCCGATGAGGGCGATGTGGCACTTGGTGCCGGCGAGGCAGAAGCGGGAATTGCCCTCGTTGGTCACGATGACCATGCGCCCGCTCTCGACGGAGACGAAGTTGGCGCCGGTCAGGGCGACGTCGGCGGCGAGATACTTGTGGCGGAGAAACTGGCGGGCGCGGCGGGTGATCGTTTCCGGATCATCATTGTAGGCGCCGAGACCCTCGCGCTCGAAGCTTTTGGCGATCTCGCGGCGGTTCTTGTGGATGATCGGCTTGACGATGTGGCTCGGGTGGTCGTGGTCGATCTGGACGATGAATTCGCCCAGGTCGGTCTCGAGGGTCTCGATGCCGTGCTTGTCCAGGTAATGCTCCAGCTCGATCTCCTCGCTGACCATCGTCTTGGACTTGACGATCTTCTTGTCGCCGCGGGCCTGCATGATGCCCAACACGGCGGCGCAGGCGTCCTCGGCGGACGAGGCCCAGTGGACCTTCACCCCGTTGGACTGCAGCTTCGCCTCGACGGCGGGCAGGAAGGTGTCGAGGTTCTCGATGACGTGCTGCTTGATCTCGCCGGCGAGCTCCCGGAGCCGGTTGGGATCGGCGTAGGTGTCGAAGAGCAGCTTCGTGCGCTTCTCGTGACCCTTCTTCGAGCCGTCATAGACGGCCGCCTGGGTGTCCGCCGCCAGGTTCTTGGCAAATTGGTCGATGAGCTGGGTGGCCATGGGATCAGAGGTTTGCCACAAAAAGCGCAAAAGGCGCAAAACTCCGGAACGCGAAGTTCAATTTTGTGCTTTCTGTGCTTTTTGTGGCCATGAGCAGGTCGGGGTTCAGACCCGATGTGTCGGGCGTAAAGCCCGACCTACGGTTGAGAGGTTCATAGGAGTCCGGCGTTCTTCAGGGCGTCGCGCAGGACTTGGGCGACGTGCTGGATCTTGATCGGGTGGCCTTCCTTCTCGGCGAGGCCGCCGAGGTGCATCATGCAGCTCATGTCCGGCGAGACGAGCAGATCGGGCTTGGCCGCGCGGATGTGCTCCAGCTTCAACTCACCCATGCTCGCGGAGACGTTGGGAAAGCTGACGGAGAACGTGCCGCCGAAGCCGCAGCATTGCTCCACCTCGCCCACCGTCACGAGCTTGATGCCCGGGATGGAGGTGAGGAGCGCGACGGCGGAATCGCAGGTCTTGGTGCCGCGGGTGTGGCAGGCGCGATGCAGCGCGATCGTGGCGTCGAATTTGCCCGGCCAGGTCTTCACGCCGAGGGCGTTGACGATGAAGTCGGCCAGTTCCCAGGTGCGGTGGGCGAGCTGCTGCACCTCGGGCAGGTCGGGTTCCTTCTCGAACTCGAGCAGGGCGCCATGAAACATCATGGCGGCGCAGGAACCGGAGGGAACGATGACCGGCAGGTCGCCGGCGAAGGTCTTCACCGTGTGGCGGACGACCCGGCGCGAGGCCGGCCAGTCGCCGCCGTTGAAGGCGGGCTGGCCGCAGCAGGTCTGGCCCTCGGGGAATTCCACCTGGCAGCCGAGGTGTTCCAGCACCTCGACCGTGGCGCGGGCGACGTCGGCGTAAAAAGCATCACAGAGGCAGGTGGCCATGAGCTGCACGCGCTTGTCGGCGCCGGGGAGCTGGCGGTGGGCGAGATTCATGAGGGGAGCAGAGAACGGAGGACCGAAGACAGAAAGATGGGTTGGCCACAGAAGGCGCCAAAGTCACAAAAACCTGACTGGCTCAGAAACATATATTTTGTATGGACCGATTTTGAGTCTTTTGTGCTTTTTGTGGCTAATAATCAGGAGCGCTTGGAGGTGACGGCTCTTTCGTAGCGGGCGACGTCTTTGAGCCAGAGCGACGCGGGCGCGACGCCGTCGCGTTCGCAGAGTTCGTCCCAGACGGCGCCCCAGGGCAGCGCGCGGGTCTGTTCCATGAGGGCGAGGCGCTCGTGGCCGCGGCCGGCGGCCTCGGCCGCCTGGATCTTGGCCGACGGGTCGAGCAGGCCGCAGAGAATCGCCTGACGGGTGGCGCGGGCGCCGATGACGTAGGCGGCAATGCGGTTGATCGAGGCGTCGAAGAAATCGAGGGCCACAAACACGCGGTCCCACGCGTCGCCGCGGGCGATCTCGAGGAAAAGGTTGCGCACGGCGTCGTCGAGGATGACGACATGGTCGCTGTCCCAGCGGATCGGACGGCTGGTGTGCAGGAGCAGTTTCTTGTGGAACTGGAGATGGGTGGAAACCTTGTCCGCGACCGACTCCGTCGGGTGGTAATGGCCGAGGTCGAGGCAGAGCACGAGGTCGCGGCTCAGCGCGTAGTTGGAATAGAACTCCTGCGAGCCGACCACATATTCCTCGCTGCCGAGGCCGAACAGCTTGCCCTCGACGGCGTCGACGCAGAGCTTCCGGTTCACCGACTTGTCGGCGAAGATGGCGTCATAGGACTCGATGAGGCGCGCACGCGGGCCGAAGCGGTCGGCGGGAGCGTCCTTGGCGCCATCCGGGATCCAGTGGTTGTGCACGCAGGGCTTGCCAAGCTCCTGGGCGAAGTGCTGCGCGATATGCCGGCAGGCCTTGGCGTGGTTGATCCAGAAGCGGCGGATGGCCTTGTCCTCGTGGGAGAGCGTGTAGCCCGAGTTGGCCTTCTCGTGGGCGAAATACGTCGGGTTGAAGTCGAGGCCGACACGGCGCGACTTGGCCCAGCTGAGCCAGCGGGCGAAGTGCTCGGGCTCGAGCTCGTCGCGGTCGACGACCTTCTTGCCCGTCTCGGCGTAGAAGGCGTGGAGGTTGAGGCGCGACTTGCCCGGCAGGAGCTGCAGCACGAGGTCGAGGTCGGCGCGCATCTCGTCGCCGTTGCGGGCGCGGCCGGGATAGCCGCCGGTCGCCATGATGCCGCCGCCGGCGAGGCCGTCCTTCGGCGTCTCGAGGCCGCGGACGTCGTCGGCCTGCCAGCAATGCAGGGAGACCGGGATCGAGAGCGCCTGCTTGATGGCGGCTTCGGTATCGACGCCGTAGGCGGCGTAAGTGGAACGGGCGAGGCGGTAGGCGGCGGTGATCTTTGAGGCCATGATAGCTGGGGTTATGAAGATGATTTAAACCAAGGCATTTTTAAACACAGAGGACACGGAGTTCACGGAGGGATAAGGGAGAATGAATTTTGGGCTCTGCGCTCTCTGCGGGCTCTGTGTTAAAAATAGGCGGTTTAGGTGACGTTGAAGACGCGGCGCAGCTCGTCGATGGCGGCGGGCGGCATGGCGACGACGGGGCCGAGCGGACGGCTCAGGAGCAGGGCCTCGCTGGTGGCCTCGAGGACCTCCAGGCGGTCGAAGGCGTCGAGGACGTTCTTGCCGACGACGAGCACGCCCTCGTTCTCGATCAAAATGACCGGGCAGTCGCGCAGGGAGATATGGCCGGCGATGCGGTCGGCGTCCTCGACGATGCGGAGGAACGGCAGCATCGGGGCGTTGTTGAGCACGACGTAGCTCTCGGGGATGGTGTGCGTGCTGAGCGGGGCGCCGGAGACGCAGTAGGCGCTGGCGTGGGCCGGCTGGGCGTTGATGATCGCGCCGATGTCGGGGTGCCGCTCGTAGACGAGGGCGTGCAGCAAGGCGGCGCGGCTGGGGCGCTTGCCGGCCTCGCAGGCGGTGCGCGTCGCCCGGACGATGCCCGGCGGCTGCACCTCAAGCCGGTCGCGCCGGCGCGGGGTGACGAGAAACTGTTTTTCATCCAGCCGGGCGGAGAACGCCCCCGCCGTGCTGATGAGCAGGCGCTGCTGGTAGGCGCGGTGCAGGAAGCGGCAGAGCTCGGTGCGCAGCTCCTTCTCGCGGATCGTGGGGGCGGCCGCCGGCAGATCGCCGAATTCCGGCATCGTGCCGACGCTCAGGAACTCGGGCGGCAGGACGTGCACCGCGCCGAGCTGGTGCGCCTTGATCAGGGTCTGGGCGACAAACTCGAGGGTCTCGAAGCGCTGGAAGGCCTCCTGCAGGTCCGCGCCGCCGATGACGACGCCGTGGTTCTCGAGCAGCACGCAGTCCGCGCCGCCGGCGAAGGTCGCGGCGATCTTCTCGCCGAGCTCGGCGGTGCCGGGACAGGCGTAGGGCGCGAGCGCCACGCGGCCGCAGACGCTGAAGACGTGGGACTGCACACGGGTGTCCGGCAGCAGCCGGCAGATGGAAAACGCCACGAGCGCCCCCGGGTGGGCGTGGACGATCGCCTTGATGTCCGGCCGGCGGCGGTAGATCTCGCGGTGGAACGGCAGCTCGGAGGACGGCGCATGCAGGCCGGTGCGGGTGCCGTCGGGATGGACGCAGGCGATGTCGGTGGGCTGGAGGCCGCCCTTGTCGACGCGCGACGGCGTGATCCAGATGTCGCCCGACGGATCGAGGATGGAAAGATTGCCGCCCGAGGTGGTCGTCATCTTGTAGCGGTAGATCCGCTGCATGGTGGCAACGAGCTCGTCGCGGGGATGGAACCAGGTCATTTCCATGAGCGTCAGGGGGTCAGCGGGGCGGGACGGAGATGTGCTTGGAGGGCATGTGGAAATCGTTCTCGTTCTCCTGATCATTCTGGTGCTCGGACTCAACCGGAGAGAACGATGACGAGAAAGAGTATGAGAACGAGCGGTCAGGAACCAGGATGATAGATGGTGTTTTTGGTTTGTTTGGAAAACAGGTGGCGGAACGCGGCCTTGTTTTTCACAGCGCGGAGGGCGACGAGTTGGCTGGCGAGATTGCCGACGGCGGTGCCCTCGATCTGGAGCGACACGACCGGCAGGCCGCTGGCGTCCGCGGTCGCCTGGCAGAGGAGGCGGTTCTTGGAGCCGCCGCCCACGATGAGGATCCGGCTGAACTTGCGGCCGGCGAGGCGCTCGAAGGCGCGGACGGCATCGGCGTGGCCCTGGCCGAGCGAGTCGCAGATCAGGCGCACGTAGGCGGCGAGGGTCTTCGGCACCGGGAGTTTCCGCCGCTTGAGCTGGCCGTCGATGGCCGCGCGCATGGAGGGCGGGTTCACGAAGACCGGGTCGGCCACGTCGAGGAGGCCGAATGTGGGAGGGGCTTTAGGCCCCGACTGGTTGCGACCGCTCTGAGAGTCGGGGCGTAAAGCCCCTCCCACACTCGGAGAAAGCTTGCCGGCGGCGTTGATCAGCGCGGTCCACTCGCGGTCGTTGCACGGCCGGGCCGTGAAATCCTTGAGCGTCTGCTCCAGCAGCCAGAGGCCGATGACATTGGTCAGCGGCCGGTAGCGGCCGTCGCCGATGCGCTCGTTGGAGATGCGCGCCGTGAGGGCGGCGGCGCCGAGCACGGGCGTGTCGCTCTCAAAGCCGACGAGGGACCAGGTGCCGGAGCTGATGAAGAGGTCGCCGCCGGCAGGATCGGCCGGCATGGCGTCGTAGGCGGCGGCCGTATCGTGGCCAGGGACAGCGACGACCTTGACGCCCTTGAGTTCGGGCAGGCCCTTGACGGGACCGAGCACGGTGTTCGAGAGGATCGGCGGTGTCAGCCAGGTCGACGGGATGTGGAAATGATCGAGCGTGGCGCGCGACCAGCCGGTCCCGTGGACGTCGAGCAGCTGCGTCGTGCTCGCCATCGTGATCTCGTTCTCCATGCGGCCGGAGAGGAGGAAATTGAAATAGTCCGGCAAAAACAGGCAGCGGGTGGCGAGGTCCTCGACGGCCGGGCACTGCGCCACGGTCTCCTCGAGCTGAAGGCTGCTGTTGTAGAAAACATTCGGGATGCCCGTGGCGGCGTAGATGCGCTCGAGGGCCGCGCGGGTGTGGGCGAGGCGCTGCAGGCCCGGCTGCGTGCGGGCGTCGCGGTAGGCGTGCGTCGGGAAGACGATGCGGCCCGCGTCGTTGACGAGCACGTAGTCGACGCCCCAGGTGTCGACGCCGACCGACGCGAGCTTGGGGAAGCGTTTCTTGGCCTCGCGCAGGCCCTTGGCGACCTCGCTCCACAGGCCGGCGAGGTCCCAGTAGTCGTGGCCGCCGATCGAGCGAAACTGGTTGGGGAAGCGGTGGACCTCGGTCAGCGTGAGGCGGTGCTTCGCCCAGGTGCCGACGATGACGCGACCGCTGGTCGCCCCGAGATCGACCGCCGCGCAATGGATGGTTTTGGGTGAGGCCATTTGCTTCAATTCAACAGAGAGAATGGCGGGAGCACAGAGTAGTTTTCATTGGATGCGTAAACATGAGTCCGGCGTGATTTCCGTATCCTCGGTGCTTATAAATTAGTGGCTTCGGGCCTCGAGCGGCCGGCGGGGCAGACGTCAGGGTGGTGGTGCCACCCGACCGCAGTATCGGAAGCCAAAAGTGCTTTGGCGATAAAGTTCCTCACGGCCGACGGAAGCTGGGCGCGCATCTCAGCTGATGGTCCGGAGCGGGCGGCCGCGAGCCGGCAGGCCGCGGCCCGGCGGCAAGCACCGGCCCTACAGTCATTTTCCCGCCAGACTCTTGAGAATCTGCGCGGTGATCTGCTGGACCACGGCTTCGATCTGGGGATCGACCGGGGCGCCACCGGCCGCGGGGGCCTGGCTCACGGTGCCGGGGCGGAAATCGTTCGTGTCGCACAGCTCGCATTCCTTGAGGCCGGCGCGCGGGTCGGGCATGCCGAGCTTCTGGCGGAGATTGATGAGTTCCTTCGCCTGGCCGCCGGTGAAGCGGTGCAGGCCGCCGCCGAGACCGGCGGCGATCCAGACGGTGCGGCAGTAGGAATCGATGTTCTCCATCTTCCAGTAGGCGTCCTCGACGTCCTTGCCCCAGACGATGACGCCGTGGTTCTGCATAAGGACGGCCTGGTGGGTCTTGCCGACCTCGCCGACCTCGTCGGCGTTGGCGGGCGTGCCGGGCGTCTGGTATTTGGCGACGCCGATCTTGCCGAGGAACACCTCGGCCTCGGGGATGAGGCAGGACGGGATGTCGACGTTGGCGATGGCGAAGGCGGTGGCGTGCGGCGGGTGCGCATGGACGCAGGACTTGGCGTTCGGCTGGCGCTTCATGATGCCGAAGTGCGTCTTGGCCTCGCTGGTGCGGACGCGGGAGCCGGCGAGCTGGTTGCCGTCGAGGTCGACGAGGCACATGTCCTCGGGCTTCATGAAGCCCTTGCAGATGAGCGTCGGGGTGCAGAGGGCGAGGTTGTCGCCGACGCGGATGGTGATGTTGCCGCCGTTGCCGTCGGTGTAGTCGCGCTGCCAGAGGCGGCGGCCCATGTCGCAGATGCGTTCCTTGAGCACATGGAGGGCGGGCGAGTTGAAGAAGCGCTGGATCTCGGCGGGCGTCTTCGGGTCGGAGCCGGGCGTCCACTTGAATTCGTAGTCGGGGATGCTCGGCACGACGGCCGCACCGGTGGCGGCGGCCGCGGCGGCGGGCTTGAAGCTGGGCTTGAGGGTGCCACCAAACACGTCGCGGGCGGACGGGGTCAGGATGGAGCCGGCGGGCGGCTTTTCACCTTTGCGGAGCATTTCCTCGGCTTCTCGGGCGGTGATGACGTTGGACATGGGAAAGACGGGTTATTTGGGCGGGTTGTAGAAAACTTGGTCGACGATGGCCGCGTTGAAGGCATCGACGGGGGTGGGATCGTGGAAAGGCACGGCGGCCTCCGCCCCCTCGGTGAAGCCGATGACGTGGCCGGGGCCGGCGCCGAGGTTGTCGTAAACGACGAGGCTGCTGCCGGGGGCGAGCGGAGTCATCGGCGCGCCCGCGAACTGCGCCTGGGCGAACGGCTGCACGAGCAGGAAGCGGCCGCCCTTGTAGGCGGGATCCTGTTTGGAAAGCGTGACGCGACCGATGACATGGCCCAGGCGCATCAGAGGAAAAGGCTGAAGGGCTGAAGGGCTGAAGGGCTGAAACGGTGCATGGCAAAAGGGGATTGTCAGGTTTTGGCGGACTCGGTTTCCGGCTCGTCGACGATGGCGAGGATGATGTTGCGGAGCGGGGACCGCGGGTCGCCGACGTGGTCGCGCGTCTTGGAACCGTCGGTGGAGACCAGCACCTGCTGGTGCTGGCCGGCGCTGAGCGGATCCAGCGAAAGGATGGGCGCGCCCTCGGCCCGGCCGTGCTCGTCGAGCGGCTGGCAGATGACCGTGCGGCAGCCATGCATGCTCGGATGGCAGACGGACGAGACGATCACACCGTCGACGCGCGCGAGGATCATCAGTAGATCCGCAGGTTGTCGACCATCACGCAGCGGCGGGTGCGCGTGAAGGTGGCCGGGTTGGTGATGCCCTCGCCGGTCGTGGTGGCGATGGAGTAGCTGAGGTAGCCCTCGCCGCCGAGACCGAGGCCGGCGGTGGACGGGCCGTTCTTGACGAAGAGCGTGGTGTCGAGCGCGCGGGCCATCTGCGTCATGTGGTCGACGTTGAGCGAGTGGATGATCGCGGAGTGCTTGTAGCCGTGCTCGGATTTTTTCGCGAACTCGATGGCCTGCGCGATGCTCTTCACCCGGACGACCGGGATCATGGGCATCATCTGCTCCTCGAGGACATACGGGTGGTCGAGGTCGGTCTCGGCGAAGAGCAGCGGCGTGTTGGCGGGGCAGTTGGCGCCCGCGTGCCTCGCCAGCACGGCGGCGTCGGCGCCGACGAGCGTGCGGTTGAGCACGGCGTGCGAGCAGCCGCCGGCGTCCTTGGAGACGGTGAAGGCGGCGGCGGTGAGTTTCGCCAGCTGGGAGTCGTTGAGCTGCACGGCGCCGGCGAGCTTCATCCCCTCGATGAACTTGTCGGCGAACTGCTCGAGGACGAACACCTGCTTTTCGCCGATGCAGAGGAGATTGTTGTCGTAAGCGCCGCCGGTGATGATGTCGCGCGCGGCCTTCTTGAGGCAGCCGGTGCCGTCGACGATGACGGGCGGGTTGCCCGGGCCGGCGCAGATGGCGCGCTTGCCGGACTTCATGGCGGCGTTCACCACGGCCGGGCCGCCGGTGATGCAGAGCAGGTTGATGAATTCGTTTTTCGTCAGCGCATTGAACGAATCGAGGGTCGGCTGCTCGACCGTGCAGACGAGGTTCTCGATGCCCAGCGCGGCGTTGATCGCCTCGTTGTAGGCGCGGACCGCCAGCGCGGCGGAGCGGGCGCCGCCCGGGTGCGGGTTGAAGACGACCGAGTTGCCGGCGGCGACGATGTTGATGATGTTGCCGCTGAGGGTCGGGACGGAATGGGTGACCGGGAGGATGGCGCCGACGACGCCGAAGGGCGTGTGCTCCTCCATGGTGATGCCATGGTCGCCGCTGAGGCCGTAGGGCTTGATCCACTCGACGCCGGGGACGAGCCTCACGATCTGGAGTTTTTCAATCTTGTGCTCGAGCCGGCCGATCTTGGTCTCCTCGAACTCGAATTTTCCCCACTCGACCGCCTTGGCGGTGACCATCTCCTTGACGATCTCGACGACCTTGGCGCGGCCGGTGACGCCCTTCTCCTTGAGCTGCTCGAAGGCCGACTGCGCGGCGGCGCAGGCCTCGTTGACGTCCTCGAACACGCCGAAGCGCGGCCCGCTGCGGCGGGGGATCGGGGCGGAGGGCCGGGCGGCCGGTGCAGCGCCCGGCGCGGGCGCCGAGGACGGGGCCGGGGCGCGGCCGAGGCCGCGCATCACTTCCTCGACCACGGCGCGGATGGCCGATTCATCAAGCTGCAAGGGGGTGCTCATTTTTTTCGGATTGGGATCGGTTTGTAGGGCTGCCGCTGGTCGGCAGGCCGCGGTCCGGCGACAAGCGCCGACCCTACAGGTTAAATCATTTCTTCACCGGATAGATCTTCTGGTTCAGCACGTCGACGGTGTCGACGATGCCGACGACGACGGCGTCCACCGGGAGGCTTTTCATGCCGGTGGCCTGGCGGGCCGAGCTGCCCTGGCAGAACAGCACGACCTCGTCGAGGCCGGCCCCGAGGGTGTCGACGGCCACGACCGTGTTGGCGCCATTGCGGAATTGCGTCGGGTTGGCCTCGTCGACGAGGAGCGGGCGCAACAGGACGAGTTTGCGGCCCTTCATCGCCTCATCCTTCTTGGTCGAGACGATGGAACCGATCACACGGGCGATGAACATGGGAGGGAGAGGGGTCGAGGTTGCGAAACGCAGGGGGCGGCCGGACCGCGCCCGCGGGCGTCGGCGGGCGACGCCCGGACACGTTATTTCTTAACGGCCTTGGGCAGCACGACGGCCATGTCGTCATGCGGGCGCGGGATGACCTGCACGCTGACGACTTCGCCGACGGTGCGGGCGGCCTGGGCGCCGGCGTCGGTGGCGGCCTTGACGGCGGCCACGTCGCCGATGACGACGGCGGTGCACAAGGCGTTGCCGACCTGCTTCATGGGACCGGCGAGCGAGACGTTGGCGGACTTGAGCATGGCGTCGACGCCGGTGACGAGGGCGGTGAGACCCCGGGTTTCAAGGAGACCGATGGCTTTGGAGGACATAATGGTTTTGGGTTTTGGGTTGGTTAAATCAATTGCGGGATGAAATGCAGCGGAGCGTCTCGCGCGCCACGACGAGTTCCTCGTTGGCGGGGATGACGAAGACCTTCACCGGCGAGTGGGCGGCGGAGATCTCGCCCTCGGTGCGCAGGGCGGCGTTTTTCGCGGGATCGAGCACGAGGCCGAGCTGGTCGAGCTCGGCGCAGAGGGCGGCGCGGAGATTGGGATTGTTCTCGCCGATGCCGGCGGTGAACACGAGGGCGTCGCAGCCGTTGAGCGCGGTCAAAAAGGAGCCGATCCAGTGGCGGGTGGAATGGACGAACACATCGAGCGCGAGCTGCGCGCGGGCGTTGCCCTGCTGGATGGCCGCGAGGATGTCGCGCAGGTCGTTGCTGACGCCGGAAAGGCCGAGCAGGCCGCTTTCCTTCGTCATCTGCCGTTCAACCTCGGCGAGCGGGAGGCCGAGGGTTTTCATGACGAAGGGCACGGCGGCGGAGTCGAGGTCGCCGACGCGGTTGTTCTGCGGCAGGCCGGACTGCGGGCTGAGGCCCATGCTGGTGCCGATGGCGACACCGTCGCGGATGCCGGTGACGGAGCTGCTGCCGCCGAGATGGCAGGAGATGACGCGGAGCGGTTTCGCGCCGGCCTTCACCGGGGTCGGACCGGCCTGGTAGAGCGAGCGGACGCGGGCGGCGATATCGTCGCGGCCGAGCAGCTCGGCCGAGCGTTCGGCGACGAACTTGTGGCTGGCGCCGTGGAAGCCGTAGCGGCGCACGCCGGCCTGATACCACGTTTCCGGAACGGCGTAGCGCGAGGCGGCCTCTGGCACCCACTGGTAGAAGGCCGTCTCAAAGAGCGCAACGAGCGGCACGCCGGGAAGTTTTTCCCGGAAGCGCTGGATGCCGGTCGCGTAGGGCGGGTTGTGGGCCGGGGCGATTTCGCGGAAACCCTCGAGCGCGGCGATCACGCGCTCATCCGCGGGCACGCAGCCGGTCAGGTCCTTGCCGAGGACCGTCTTGAACCCGACGCCGTGCAGGTCGGCCGCCGAGCGCACATGGCCGGCGGCGCGGAGCTCCGCGAGGCAGTCGTCGATGGCCGAGCCGTAATCGGTCACCCGCTCGTAGCCGCCCTTCGCGAGCAACGACGCCTCCCCCGCCCCGTCGAAGCGAAACAGACGGAACTTGAAGGACGTCGAGCCGAGATTGGCGACGAGGATGTTCATTAAGCAATTCCTGTCATTCTGAGCGCAGCGAAGAATCCAGTTTGTGCTGGAGGGCCCGTCTCCCGACGGGCCGTGGACGGTCAGGAGACCGTCCCTCCAATGGATTCACTCGGCGTCAGGCCGAAGGCGTCTGGACGAGCCACTTGCCGAGACCGGCGAGTTCCTCGTGCGGGCGCGGGATGACCTGGACGGCGACGACCTCGCCGACGGAGGACGCGGCGGAGGCGCCGGCGTCAATGGCGGCCTTGACCGCGGCGACGTCGCCCCGGAAGAACGCGCACACATAACCGCTGCCGACGGCCTCGTAACCGGTCATGGTCACGCTGGCGGCCTTCAGGGCGGCGTCCGCGGCTTCCATCAGCGCGCAAAAGCCCTTGGTTTCGATCAGTCCGACTGCTTCTTGATTAGCCATAAAGAAAAGGGGTTGAGGTGGGGGTTAGAGCCCGACGGTGCGGATGAGCTCCGGGTGCGGACGGGCGATGACGTGCGAGCAGACGAGCTCGCCGACACGCTTGGCGGCCTCGGAGCCGGCTTCGACGGCCGCCTTGACGCTGCCGACGTCGCCCTTGACGAGGACGGTGACGAAGCCGCCGCCGATCTGGATCTGGCGAACGAGGGTGACGTTCGCCGCTTTGACCATGGCGTCGCTGGCTTCGACGCTACCTACATAGCCTTTGGTTTCTACCATGCCGATGGAATCACTCATAATATTTGGGTTGGTTGAGGGAGGAGACGCGGAAATTTTTTGGTTACTTGAGGAGCTCGACGGGGGTGTCGGGCTGGAGGGCGCAGGCGTTGCCCTCGTCGGTGTCGATATGGATCTCGAGCTTGAACTCGGGGTCGACGCGCACAAAGACGCGGTCGAAAGTCGTGGCACAGGGGCCGCCCACCCGCAGCTTCATGAAGTCGCCGGCCTTCACGCCGTAGAACGCGGCGTCGTCGGGATGCATGTGGACGTGCGGGGCGGCGCGGATGACGCCCTCCTTCATCTCGAAGAAGCCGTGCGGTCCCATGAGCATGCAGCCCGGGGTGCCCTCGATCTTGCCCGAGAAACGGATCGGCGCGTCGAAGCCCAGCGCGATGGAATCGGTCAGCGCGAGCTCGACCTGGTTCAGGTTGCGGCACGGGCCGAGGATGCGGAGATTGGAGATGACGCGGCTGCGCGGGCCGACGAGCGTGACCGTTTCCTTCGCGGCAAACTGGTCCTTCTGGTAAAGCCACTTCATCGGCGTGAGCTTGGCGCCCGGGCCGAAGAGCGCCTCGACCGCCTGCGGCGTGAGGTGGCAGTGGCGCGCGCTGATGTTCACAAGCAGCGGATTCGGGGCGAGCGCGACGCGCGGTAGTTCCTTGCCCAGACGCTGGTAAATCGATCGACGGACGAGATGTTCAATCTCGAGCCGGTGGGGCGATGGAGGGGGTAAAGACATGCGGTAAATGCCGATTTAGCCGGAATTACTCCCAAAATCTTCCAAGTAGTCAATGTTAACATTGCAATATCTTCCAGAATCTTCCAATCTGCGGCTCATCGATGCAAGCCGAGGAGCGCCAATCCAAGATAGAGGCCTACCTGCAAAAGGCTGAATTTGCCTCACTTGAGGAACTGGCCCAGCACATCGGCGTATCGGTTTCCACGGTTCGACGTGACCTGACGGCGCTGGAATCACGCACATCCGTCCGTCGCACCCATGGCGGCGCCCGCACCTTGCAGCAGCCGAAGTCCGACGAGTTTGTCTTCAACGTGCGCGACACGCACCAGATCGAGGAAAAGGACGCGATCGGCGACGCCTGCGCCGCGCTCATCACACCCGGGCAGAATGTAATCCTGGACAGCGGCACGACCTGCTTCCACGTCGCGAAGCGCCTCGGCGACAAGGTTGCGCAGATCATCACCAACTCGCTGCCGATCGCGAATCACTTCTCCGGCTCCAACCGCCACGAGGTGCAACTCTCCGGCGGGGTCATCTATCCGCGTCTGGGCGTGCTCGTGGGGCCGCACGCGGTGGAGACCTTCACCCGCATGCACGCCGATGTGGCGGTGCTCAGCGGCAGCGGCATCGCCGAGGACGGCATCTACAACTCGCACACGCTGATCGTCGACATCCAGCGCGCGATGATGAAGGGCGCGGCCAAGGTCATCTTCTGCATCGACCACAGCAAATTCGGCCGGCGCTCGACCTTCTTTCTGGCGGATTTCACCGATGTGGATGTGATCGTGACCGACGCCGGCGCCCCGCCGGAACTCGTCGCCGCCCTGCGCGCGAAGGGCCTCGAGGTCGTCATCGCCCCCACGCACTCCCCTGCCCTGGCAAAATGAACGCCCCACAACCTTTTCGCCTGAATGCAGCAGCCGTCGTGAGACGGCTGGACAGCGGTGTGACCACCGCTGCTACGTGAACACCGAATCCCCGAGCTCCAACCCATGAATCTCATTGATCAGGTCAGACAGGCCGGCGTGGTCGGCGCCGGCGGCGGCGGTTTTCCCACGCACGTCAAGCTCGCGGGCAAGGCCGACACCGTCATCGCCAACGGCGCCGAGTGCGAACCGCTCCTGCACAAGGACGCCGCCGTGATGGAGCGCCAGGCGAAGGAGATGGTCCGCGGCATCCTGCTGTCCATGGAGGCCGTCGGTGCCACGAAGGGCGTCGTGGGCATCAAGGCGAAGAACCATCACGCCGTCGAGGCGGTCGAGGCCGCCTGCCAGGGCACGGCCGTGACGGTGAAGCAGCTGGGCGATTTCTATCCGACCGGGGACGAATTCGACCTCGTCTACGAGGTCACCGGCCGCCTCATCCCTCCCGGCGGCATCCCGCTGAACGTGGGCGTCGTCGTCTGCAACGTGGAGACCTTCGTCAACGTGGCCGCGGCCGCCGCGGGCCGCGCCGTCACGACCAAGACCCTCACCATCGCGGGCGCCGTGCGCGAACCGAAGACCATCACCGTGCCGCTCGGCACCACCCTGCGCGACTGCATCACCGCCGCGGGCGGCGCGACCGTCGCCGACCCGGTCATGGCCATCGGCGGCATGATGATGGGCGAGACGACCGACGACTTTGACCGCCCGGTGACGAAGACCACGGGCGGGCTCATCGTGCTGGCGCGCGACCATCACGTGATCGAGCGCAAGCTCAAGCCGGCCAAGGTGCAGAATGCCATCGGCAAGTCCGCCTGCGACCAGTGCCGCTATTGCACGGAGCTGTGCCCGCGCTACCTGCTCGGCTACGCCGTCGAGCCGCACCAGGTTATGCGCAGCCTGGCCTTCACCGCGACGGGCGCGGCGCACTTCAACGAATGGGCGGCGATGTGCTGCGCCTGCGGCCTCTGCACCCTTTACGCCTGCCCCGAGGAACTTTTCCCGAAGGAGGCCTGCGACCAGTCCAAGGCGGAGATGAAGAAAGCCAACGTGAAGTGGTCCGGCCCGATGACCGTCCAGGTGCACCCAATGCGCGACGGCCGCCGCCTGCCGATCAAGTCGCTGATGAAAAAGCTGAACCTCACCCAATACGACCACCCGGCGCATTGGGAGGACACCACCGTCGCGCCGGCCCGCGTCGTGCTGCCGCTCAAGCAGGGCGCCGGTGCCGCCTGCAACGCCCTGGTGCGCGCCGGCGACAAGGTCACGGCCGGCCAGGCGATCGGCGCGATTCCCGACAAAGCCCTCGGCGCCATGATCCACGCCCCCTTCGCGGGGACTATCGAGTCCGTCACCGCGACGCAGGTCGTCCTCAACCGGGTTTAACCACTGACAAACCCAGCAGAATTCATGGCCACAAAAAGCACAGAAGGCGCAAAACAAACAGGCGGCGGTATTTTGTGCGCTTTTTTTGTGCTTTCTGTGGCCAACCAAACAGACCGCGAGTCACTTCAAACATCCGTGAAGTCCGTGCCCTCCCCCTCCTCCCATGACTGAAAAATCCATTGGTATGGTCGAACTCTCCAGCGTGGTCGCCGGGTTCCTCGTCGCCGACGCCGCCCTGAAGGCCGGCAATGTGCGGCTCGTGCTGTCGCGCTCCATCTGCTCCGGCAAATACATGGTGCTGGTCGCCGGCGATCCCTCGGCCGTCCAGAGCGCCATCGCCGCCGCCAGCGAGGCGGCCAACGGCTGCCTGATCGACAGCTTCGTCATCACCAACATCCATCCCGATGTCGTCCTCGCCATGGGCCGCACGTCGGTCGCGCCGCCGGAAGGGGCGCTCGGGATTTTGGAATCCTTCAACGTCGCCACCCTCATCAAGGCGGCCGACGCCTGCGCGAAGGCCGCGCCGGTGCAACTGTTCGAGGTCCGCGTGGCGATGGCGCTCGGCGGCAAGGCGTTCGTCACCATGGTCGGCGACGTTTCCGCCGTGCAGACCGCGGTCGAGGCCGGCCGCAAGATCATCGCCGACGCCGGCATGCTCGTGAACGCCGCCGTCCTCCCCCGCCCACACAAGGACGTTTATAGGGAAGTGGTGTGAGCCTTGGTTTCTTCGTGGCACCGGCTTCCGGCTGGTGAAGACCTGCGCCGAAACCGCAGCCTCCGCCATTCGGAAAGCGGTGTCGGACAATCAGCGGTAGCGATAGAGCTTTACGCGTTGGAGGACGGGACCGTTCGGGCCGAACATCAGGCCGCTGCCGGACTGGTTGGCGGCGGCAGCCTTGCCCAGGCTGTAGTCCACCAGGATATCATCGCCGCTCATCTTGCGGCCGGGAACCCAGCGTCCGTCCGTCATCGTCCCGGCTTCCGCATCGGCGATGCCGGCGATGGGTGCGCCCGGGGTGCGAGGAACGAAGGTCACCTGAATGTCGGTGCCGGCGACGAGAAACTCGTCCGGCCCGAGGGCGAAGGCCAGGGCGTAGCCCACCTCGGCCGTGAACTTGCCCGTGCGGCGGTTCTTGCGCAGCTCGAACGCGAGGGTGTGGTCGCCCAGCGCGATCTCCTGCCGGGGCTGCTCGGTCTTCAGCCAGGCGGCGCCGATCGTGCCCTTCTGCTGGTGCTCGAGGATGAGCGGCGTGAGGTCGCGCAGGGCGGCGTAGCCCCGCGCCAGCGGCAGGTTTTCCAGGTCGGTGGGCGCCGCCGCGCCCGGCTCGGGGCGCAGCGCCAGCAGGCGGCCGGTGTTGTCGATGCCGAAGGGCGAGTAGCCGAGCGAGGCGTGCGCGCCGATGGCGTGGAAGGCGTTGGCCACGCCGCCGACATCGCCGCGCGACTCAGGCACGAAGATCGGGTTGTCGGGCCGATGGAAGGACGCCACCTGCACGTCGAAGTCAGGCAGGTAGATGTCGGGGCAATTGAGGTCGATGGCGGGCGCGCCAGCCTTCCAGACGTCGAGCGTGAGCGGCTGCGGGCCGCCGCTCGGGTAATCGCCCGGGCCCTGGTCCTCGGGCTGGACGATCCAGGTGTTGGTGAACACCGGCAGCGGGTAGACCGCCTTGCCCGCGGCGGTCATGGTGCCCATATATTTCGCAAAGTGCCAGGCCATGAAGATCTCGTCGGTGGCCGGGCCGGGACCGAAAACCTCGGTCCAGGTGCCGGCGGATTTGTTGCCGGCGGCGGCCCGGAGTCTGGCCAGGGCCGGCGACAGGGTATCCTTGTGCGCCGCGAGATATTGCATGAGCTCCGGCGGCACCGGGCCGGCGAAGGCGGCGTTGGCGGCATCGCCGCGGTCGCGGGAGTCGCCGAGCACACCCACCTCGTTCTGCAGCTGGATCATGAGGTTCGTGCGCTGCGGATCGACCCGGGCGAGGTGCTCCATGAACTTGACGTAGGCGCGGGTGTCCGCCTTGAGCGCGGCCTCGCTGAGCGGCGAGAGGATCTCGACCGACTGGCCGCCGGTGAGGCGCACGCGCGGAAAGCGCGCCTGGTCGGCCTTGACCCACGCGGGGACGAAACTGGAGATGCCGTTTTTCCAGCTGCCGAACCACAGGAAGATGACGCGCTGGTTGTTCCGGCGGGCACCCTCGAGCAGGCCGTCCACGAGCGAGAAATCAAACCTGCCCTCCGTCGGCTCGACCCAGGCCCAGGCGACGGCGACGAGCACGGTGTTCAGGTTGAGTCGCGTCATTTTCGGCCAGACCGTGTCCATGTAGGGCAGGCTGGAGGACGCGGTGTTGGCGACCTCGCCGCCGCGGATCAGCCACGGCTGGCCGTCGACGATGAGCTGGGTGGCGGCGCCGCGCTGCTCCAGCCGGGGCAATTCGGCGGGAGCCGCTAATACCGAGGCGGTGAGGGCGAGAGCGGCGGCAAGGAACAGCAGGGTCCGGGTTTTCATGGAGGGGTAGGCCGGTCATCCGGGCGAAACGCGGAATGACAAGCTGTGGGCGGGTTACTTCAGCTGCACGTCCCACACCTTCGAGCGGCGGGAGGTGCCGTCGGGGCCGGTGACATCGAGGATGATCACATAGGATCCGGGTTTGGCGTAGCTGTGCTGCGGGTGCTGCTCGGCCGAGGTCGTGCCGTCGCCGAAGTCCCATTGCCAGGCGGTGACGGTGCCGACCGACCGATCCTTGAACGCGACGAGCCGGCGCTCCAGGTCGACGACCGACCAGGTCCATTGCGCGGCGAGTTTGGGCCGGAGCGACGGCTCGAGCGGCATGAGACGGAATGCGCACAACTCCGAGGCGTGACCGTAGGAGGTGCGTTTGGGCGAGAGCGTCCAGAAACCCCGCGGGCCGGCGCCGTCATAATCGATCACGATCCACGCGAGGCCGATGAGCTTGTTCTCGGCGAGGACTGATTCGACCGCGCGCGCCGGGCCCTCGGGTCCGGCGTAATCGAAGGGCGTGATCCAGAACTCGAGGGTGTATTTGCCGGCCTCACCATGCTTGAAGCTGAAGGACTGCGCGGAATTCGCCCAGGGCAGCTCCTTGATCCAGGTGGCCGCGCCCCAGGCCATCGTCCAGTCCTTGTCCACCGCCGGCGTGAAGATGTGGTAGTTCTGCGCCGTCACGCCGTGGACGGCCCAGTTCGCGGCGTCCGCGCTGATCCGGTCATCGGGTTGGGCGGCGGATTCGCCCACCCGGGCGGGGGTCCAGAATTCCTTATGGCCCTTGTCGATGAGCGGACCGCCCGAGGCATCGCCGTCGACGATGATCTCGAAGGTGTCGTTGCGCAGGCCGGGACCGGAAAACTCCCAGAAGTCGTCCTCGGCCTCGTAGAGGAAATAGAGGCGGTTGAGCCCCTGCACCCAACCCACCTTGACGCGGACGGCGAGCGAGCGGTCACCGGCGGCGGGCGGGGTCTTCGCGTCGTTGGTCAGCTGGTCCTTGCCGATGACATA
>JAQSDJ010000146.1 GCA_029945855.1 Lacunisphaera sp. | reverse complement strand
GGAGGCGCGCTGGCCTGCAGGCCGTTCTCGGGCGTCGTCAAGCGACGCCCCTACATTAAAAGACCTTCCGCAGACGTTCGACCGGCTCAGGGCTCCTTGCGGAGCACCCCGAGCTTCAGTTCGACCACCTCGAAGGTGAGCCCGCGGGCCGTGCAAAATTCCGTGAGCGCCTGGCGCGAGCCGTCGTAGACGTGGCCCGCGTGGCAATCGTCCACCACGATGACGCCGCCGGGGCTGAGCAGCGGCCAGAGTTTCTCCAACGCGACCTTCGTCGGCTGGTAGAGGTCGACGTCCAGCAGCACGTAGCAGAAGCGGGCGCCGGCCGGAAAAGCGAAGTCCTGCACGGCGGCCGCGTGCGAGGTGACGCGCGTGATGCCGTTGAGGGTCATCGTGCGGTCGAACCAGCGCCGCGAGTTGACGGTAAACTTGTCGAGGGCCCGGCGGTCCTCGGCGGAATCCTTGCCCCGCGCCTGCTGCTCGTGCGCCACGTCCGCCGGCACGAAGCCCCCGAAAGTGTCGATCGCCCAGTAGCGCTTGGCCGGCGCCACGACGTCGAGGTGCCGGTTCAACCAGACCGTGGTGTAGCCGCGATAGCAGCCGATCTCGCAAAAATCTCCCGGGTGGGCCGCCGCCTCCGTCGCCAGCGCCGTGAGCCGGCCGAGTTGCGCCGGCGTGAAGGCATAACGGTATTTGTAGAGCAGGTAGGACCGCAGCGGCGACCAGAACAACGCCCGCTTCACCAGCCCGTCGAGCAAGATTTCCCAGCGTGAATTCGTCATGGCGGTTCAGGGGCGGTTCGTCAGGCACACCAGCGCCAGCGCGACCGCGCCGGGCACGGCCTGCACCCACAGGATCTTCCGGCTAGCCGTCGCCGCGCCGAAAATCCCCGCGATGATCACGCACGAGAGGAAGAAAACCTTGATGGTGTAGCCGTCGGTCCCGGCCAGCAACCCCCAGCCGAGTCCGGCGGCGAGGAACCCGTTGTAGAGCCCTTGGTTCGCCGCAAGCGACCTGGTCAGCTCCGCCTTCTCCGGCGTCAGCCCGAACACCCGCCGGCCATACGGCTTCGTCCACAGGAACATTTCCAGCACCAGGAAATACAGGTGCAGCAGGGCGACAAGGGCGGTCAGGAGGCTGGCGGCGGTTGGCATGGAGTGGATCATTTCGGCTGGAAGGCCAGCGCATGCAATCCTGCGCCGACCAGGAAGAGGAAGGCAAACGCCCCGTTGACCATCCGCGGCGCCGCCGGCCAGAACACCAGCTGCAGGCCGGCGCGGAGGATCCAGAAAAACATCATGCCCGCCAACAGGGCGCGCCCCAGCGCGGTGCCGGTCATCTCCTCCGCCAGCAGCACCTCCAGCCCCGCCATCAGGAGGAAAATGAAAGTCAGCATGAAGTTCAGCACCGGCAGGACGCCGCGGTTGACCGGGTGGAGCTTCGGCAGTTCCTCCCGCCAGCGGAACAGCCGCCAGAACCCCAGGTGGAAGGCCGCGAGCGCCACGTTGTAGCCGGCCGCCGCGTAGATCCAGAGCTGGGGCTTCATGCCGGATAGGTTGCGCGGCCCGGCCATCCGCGGCAAGCCGAGTTCCGCGCTTCCCTTCCTTTCATCCGTGCTTATCGGTGTAATCCGTGGCTTTCCCCTCACCCGATTCGCTGACCGGCGTCCTCGAGCGCATCATCTTCTTCAACGAGGAGAACCACTACACCATCGCGGAACTGCGCGCCGAGGTGCCGCGCGGAGCGCCTGCCGCGCGAGCCAAGGAGGAAACGGTCACGATCGTCGGCGCCCTGCCGGGTGTGCAGTGCGGCGAGACGCTCCAGCTCACCGGCGAATGGACGCGCCACGCGCAGCACGGCGCCCAGTTCAAGATCGCCACCTACAAGTCGGAACTGCCCTCCTCCGTCTACGGCATCCGCAAATACCTCGGCAGCGGCCTCGTCCCCGGCATCGGCAAGGTTTACGCCAACAAGATCGTCGACGCGTTCGGCACGGACACCTTCCGCGTGCTGAGCGAGGAATCCGGCAAGCTGCGCCAGGTGCCCGGCATCGGCAAGGTCCGCGCCAACTCGATCAAGACCGCCTGGGAGGACCAGAAGGTCCTGCGCGAGGTGCACATCTTCCTCCAGACCTACGGCGTCACGACCTCGCAGTGCGTGCGCATCGTGAAAAAGTTCGGCCCGGAGGCGCAGCAGATCGTGCGCAACGAGCCCTACCAGATCGCCCGCGAGATCGAGGGCATCGGCTTCAAGACCGCCGACCGCATCGCCATCAACCTCGGCTTCGCCAACGACGCCGCCCCGCGGCTCGACGCCGGCCTCATCTACGCGCTGCAGATCCTCGAGGAGGAGGGCCACACGGCCTACCCCCGCGGCGAACTGGTCGCCTACACCGCTAATCTCCTCGAAACCTCCGCCGAGCTGGTGGAGGTCCGCATCGACGCCCTCATCAACGCGAAAGACCTCGTGCAACAGGGTGGAGCCCGTCCTCTGGGCGGGCTTGAGGGTAGGGCGAATCCTCCGGATGAGCCGTTTCGACCAGCTCAAGGCCCCGAGCCT
>JAQSDJ010000145.1 GCA_029945855.1 Lacunisphaera sp. | reverse complement strand
TCGATCTGCATCAAGGACATGGCGGGCCTGCTCACGCCGCGCGTAGCCTACGACCTCGTGCGCGCCATCAAGCGGCGGCACAAGCTGCCGCTCGTCGTGCACAGCCACGACACCGCGGGTTTTGCCCTCGCCACCTACCTCGCGGCGATCGACGCCGGGGTCGATGCCGTTGAGACGTCCATCACGCCCTTTGCCAACGGCACCGCCCAACCCGACACGGCCCGCCTGCTCGCCGCCCTCGCGGGGCACGAGCGCAAGCCGCAATTCGATGCCGGCAAGCTGCAGGAGCTGAGCGCCCACTTCGACGGCGTCGCCCGCGAGCTCGCGGCGTTCATGAGCCCGGCCAACGACCGCGTGGACAACAACGTCCTGGTCTACCAGGTGCCGGGCGGCATGCTCTCGAACTTCCGGAACCAGCTCAAGGAGCTGAAAATGGAAGCCCGTTTCGCGGACGTCATGGCAGAGATCCCGGTCGTGCGGCAGGCGCTCGGCTGGATCCCGCTGGTCACCCCGACCTCGCAGATCGTGGGCACGCAGGCCATGCTCAACGTCAAGTTCGGGCGCTGGGTCAATCTCGCGCAGAACACCATCGATGTTGCCCTCGGCCGCTACGGCCGCGCGCCCGGCCCCATCGATCCCGAGCTGCGCGCCCTCGCGGCGAAAAAATCCGGGCAGGAACCGGTCACGGTGCGCCCGGCCGACCTGCTGGCCCCGCGCCTGCCCGCCCTGCGCGAGGAACTCGCCAAGAAGGGCCTCCCGGTCACCGACGACAACGCCGTGCTCTTCGCCATGTTCCCGCGCGAGACCGAGACCTTCCTCAAGCCGCCGGCCCCCGTGGCCGCTCCGGCCGCGGCGCCGGTCCAGCTGGCACCGGCCCCCGCGCCCGCTTCCGTGGCGACGGCTCCCGGCAGTCCGTCGCGCTTCAATCTTACCGTCAACCAGCACCGCCACGAGATTCTCGTGGAGGACCTCACTTCGTCCGCATGAAAACCGAATCGAATCCGTCCCTCTTCACTGAATTTCCGCCTCCCGCGCCCGCCGACTGGCGCCGGGTCGCGGAGGAATCGCTCGACGGCGCGCCGTTCGAGAAGAAACTCGTCACGCGCACGGCCGAGGGCATCGACCTGCAGCCGATCTACACCCAGGCCGACGCCGGCCCGGCGGTGGACGAATGGCCCGGCCTGCCGCCCTACGCCCGCGGTGCCGAGGCGCTCGGCACCCGCGCGCACGGCTGGCAGATCTGCCAGGAGCTGCCCTACGGCCGCCCCGAGGAATTCAACGCCGCACTGCTGCAGGACCTGAACCGCGGACAGAACGCGGTCAACGTGCTGTTCGACCTCGCCACGCGCCTCGGGCTGGATCCCGACGAGGCCAAGCCCGGCGAGGTCGGCGGTTGCGGACTTTCGCTGGCCACGCTCGACGACCTCACCCGCGCCCTGCGCGGCGTGGATCTCGCGGCGGTGCCGGTCTATGCCCCGGCCGGCGTCTCGGCGCTGGCCCTGACCGCCCTGTTCGCCGCCACCATGGCCAAGCAGGGCAAAACGCCGGCGGCCCTGCAGGGCGGCATTTTGTCCGACCCGTTCTCCGAGTGGCTCGGTCGTGGCGTGCTGCCGTCCGGGCTGGAAGCCGCCTATGATGACATGGCCGTCGTGACGGATTGGGCGACCCGCTCGGGTTCCACGTTGCGCACGGTCGGCGTGGGCGCCAACCACTGGGCCGATGCCGGCGGTTCCGCCGTGCACGAGCTGGCCTTCGGGCTGGCGACCGGCGTGGACTACCTGCGGGCGCTCGACGCCCGCCTCCTCGCCCCCGGCCGCGCCGCGCCGCGCTTCCTGTTCACCTTCTCCAGCGGCTCGAACTTCTTCATGGAGATCGCGAAGTTCCGCGCCGCGCGCCTGCTGTGGTCGCGCGCCGTCACCGCCACCGGGGCCCCCGCCGAAGCGGGCCGGTTGGTGTTCCACGCCCGCACCTCGCTCTGGAACAAGACCGTGCTCGATCAGCACGTGAACCTCCTGCGCACGACCACCGAGGCCTTCGCGGCCGTGGTCGGCGGCTGCGCCAGCCTGCATGTCGCGCCCTTCGACGAGTGCCACCGCGTGCCCGATGATTTCTCGCGCCGCCTGGCCCGCAACATCCAGATCATCCTCGCCGAGGAATGCCACCTGGGCCGCGTCCTCGATCCGGCCGGCGGGTCGTGGTATGTGGAGACGCTCACGCACCAGCTGGCCGGCAAAGCCTGGAAACTGTTCCAGGACGTCGAGCGGCACGGCGGCATGGCGGCGGCCATCCGCGCCGGCTTCCCGCAGCAGACCGTGGCCAAGACGGCGACCGAACGCCTCACGGCGGTCGAAATGCGCCGCGATGGCATCATCGGCACCAACCTGCATCCGGACCTCAAGGAAAAGCCGGTGGCAACCGAGCTGCCTGACTATGCGGCTGTGGCCGCCCAACGGGCCCGCCAGGTGGCGGCCTACCGCCGGTCAACCGCACCCGAGCGCGATGCGGAGGTGATGACCCGTTTGTCCGCTCTGCTCGCCACCAAGCCCGAAACCAAGATGCAGCTCCTCACCGAGGCCTTCGCCCATGGGGCGACCTTGGGCGAGGTCAGCAAGGTGTTGCGTGCGGGTCGCACGGACGAGCCGGCGGTGGTCCGCCTGCAGGTCCGCCGCCGCAGCGAGCCCTTCGAGGCGCTTCGGCGCCGCGCCGAGGCCCACCTCGCGCGCACCGGCAGCCGGCCGCTGGTCTTCCTGGCCAATCTCGGCCCGCGCAAGCAGCACGCGGCCCGCGCCGAATTCTCCGCGAGCTTCTTCGCCGCCGGCGGCTTCGAGGTGCGCTCCAATCCGGGCTTCGAGACCCCCGCGGCTGCCGTCACGGCCGCCGTCGGGGCCGGCGCCCGCATCGTGGTGATCTGCTCGACCGACGACACCTACCCGGCCTTGGTGCCCCCGCTCGCGGGCGCCCTCAAGGCCGCGGCCCAGCCGCCGCTGGTCGTGCTCGCGGGTCTGCCCGCGACGCCCGAACTGCAGCAACAATTCCGCGCGGCCGGCGTGGATGAGTTCATCCACCTCCGCGCCAACTGCGCCCAGGTCCTCAACCGTTTCCAGGACCAGCTCGGCCTCTAATTCTTCGCACCATGAAATTTCCGAACTACACCGAACTCGATTTCGAGACCGTCCCGACCCCGGGCAATGTTGCGGCCTGGCGGCAGGCCGCGCGCGCCGAAGCCGGCGGGCCCGACGCCCTGGGCGACTGGCAGACGCTCGAGCAGATCCCGGTCCAGCCGGTCTACACCGCCGCCGACCTCGCGGCGGTCACGCACACCGCCTTCACCGCGGGCATCGCGCCGTTCCTGCGCGGACCCTACGCGACGATGTATGTGCTGAAGCCCTGGACGATCCGGCAGTATGCGGGCTTCTCCACGGCGACCGAGTCCAACGCCTTCTACCGGCGCAACCTCGCCGCCGGGCAGACGGGCCTATCCGTGGCCTTCGACCTCGCGACCCACCGCGGCTACGACAGCGACCATCCGCGCGTCGTCGGCGACGTCGGCAAGGCCGGCGTGGCCGTGGACAGCGTGCTCGACATGCAGGCGCTGTTCAAGGGCATCCCCCTCGACCGCATCAGCGTCTCCATGACGATGAACGGCGCGGTGCTGCCGGTGCTGGCGTTCTACATCGCGGCGGCGCAGGAGCAGGGCGTGAAGCCCGAGCAGCTCGCCGGCACGATCCAGAACGACATCCTCAAGGAATACATGGTGCGCAACACCTACATCTATCCGCCGACGCCCTCGATGAAGATCATCGCGGACATCTTCTCGTATACGTCGAAGAACATGCCGAAGTTCAACTCGATCTCGATCTCCGGCTACCACATGCAGGAGGCCGGCGCCACGGCCGACCTCGAGCTGGCCTACACCCTGGCCGACGGGCTCGAATACCTCCGCACCGGCCTGAAGGCCGGCATCGACATCGACGCCTTCGCGCCGCGCCTCTCGTTCTTCTGGGCGCAGGGCAAGAACCTGTTCATGGAGGTCGCCAAGATGCGCGCGGGCCGCCTGCTCTGGGCGAAGCTCGTAAAGCAGTTCAACCCGAAGAACCCGAAGTCGATGGCGCTGCGGACGCATTCCCAGACTTCGGGCTGGTCGCTGACCGAGCAGGACCCGTTCAACAACGTCGCCCGCACCTGCGTCGAGGCCATGGCCGCCGTCATGGGCCACACGCAGTCGCTGCACACCAACTCGCTCGACGAGGCCATTGCGCTGCCGACCGACTTCTCGGCCCGCATCGCGCGCAACACGCAGCTCTTCCTGCAGGCCGAGACCGGCATCTGCAACGTCGTCGACCCGTGGGGCGGCTCGTATTACCTCGAGCGGCTCACCGACGAGCTGGCCCGCAAGGCCTGGGCGCACATCGAGGAGGTGGAGCGCCTCGGCGGCATGGCCAAGGCCATCGAGACCGGCGTGCCCAAGCTCCGCATCGAGGAGGCCGCCGCCCGCCGGCAGGCCCAGATCGACGCCGGCCTCGAGACGATCGTCGGCGTGAACAAATACCAGCTGGAGAAGGAGGCCCCCATGGACATACTCGAGGTCGACAACACCGCCGTGCGCGAATCCCAGATCAAACAATTGCAGCAGCTCAAGGCCGACCGGGACAGCGTCCGGGTCAAGGCCGCGCTGGACGCGCTCACCGAGAGCGCCCGCACCGGCGAGGGCAACCTGCTGGCGCTGAGCATCG
The DNA here is from genome assembly GCA_029945855.1 of Lacunisphaera sp. GTDB lineage: Bacteria > Verrucomicrobiota > Verrucomicrobiia > Opitutales > Opitutaceae > Lacunisphaera. The sequence goes on along the minus strand of JAQSDJ010000145.1, from coordinate 20,025 downwards.
AGGCCGCGAAGGCCCGCGCCACGCTCGGGGAGATCTCCGACGCGATGGAAAAGCATTTCGGCCGCTACCAGGCGCAGATCCGCTCGGTGTCGGGCGTCTACAGCGCCGCTTACGCCGGCCGCGACGACGTCACCAAGGTGCGGGCCATGACCGACGTGTTTGCCGGCCGCGAGGGCCGCCGGCCGCGCATCCTGATCGCCAAGCTCGGCCAGGACGGGCACGACCGCGGCGCCAAGGTGGTCGCCACCGCGATGGCCGACATGGGCTTCGACGTGGACATCGGGCCGCTCTTCCAGACGGCCGAGGAGGCCGCGCGCATGGCCGTCGAGAACGACGTCCACGTGGTCGCGATGAGTTCGCTGGCGGCCGGGCACAAGACCCTGCTGCCGCAGCTCGTGGGCGAACTCGCCAAGCTCGGCCGCGCCGACATCCTCGTCGTGTGCGGCGGGGTGATCCCGGCGCAGGACTACGCCTACCTCTACGAGCACGGTGCGGTGGCGGTCTTCGGTCCCGGCACGCCGGTGCCGCACTCCGCGGCCCTCGTGCTCGAAAAACTCGGCGTGGCGCCGGTCGCCTGACACCGGGCCGCTCCCATGGCTTCCACCGCACCCGACTGGGCGCCGCCGGAGGGCGGAGAAGGCTTCGCCACGAAGGTCGTGGCGGGCGTGCCGGCGCCCTCGTCGGTCCAGGCCGGCGGTGGGCCGGCGGCGTCGTTCCCCGACGTCGCCATGTTGGGGAAACAGATCCTGGCGGGTGACCGCACCGCGCTGGCCCGGGGCATCACGCTGGTGGAAAGCCGCGCGCCGGTGCACCGCGCCGCGGCGGACGACCTGCTGCAGCGGCTGACGCCGCATGCCGGCGGGGCGTTGCGCGTCGGCATCACGGGCGTGCCCGGCGCGGGCAAGAGCACGTTCATCGACGCCCTCGGCATGCAGCTCTGCGCGGCGGGCCGGCAGGTGGCGGTGCTGAGCGTGGACCCGAGCAGCCCGGTCACGGGCGGCAGCATTTTAGGCGACAAGACCCGCATGGAGCGGCTAGCGCGGCATCCGGCGGCGTTCATCCGGCCGTCGCCGAGCGGTTGCGAGCTCGGCGGGGTGGCGCGCCGCACGCGCGAGACCATCACGCTGTGTGAGGCGGCGGGTTTCAACACCGTGCTGGTCGAGACCGTCGGGGTGGGGCAGAGCGAGGTCGTCGTGCGCGGCATGGTGGACTGCTTCCTGGTGCTGATGATCGCGGGCGCGGGCGACGAGCTGCAGGGCATGAAGAAGGGCATCCTGGAACTGGCCGACGTGCTGGTGGTGAACAAGGCCGACGGCGACAACCAGGTGCGGGCCGAGGCGGCGCGGCTGGAGTTTTCCCGGGCACTGCACTACCTGACGGGCAGCGAAGGCGCCTGGCAGACGCCGGTGCTGACCTGCTCCGCGCAAACGGCCGCGGGTCTGCCCGAGGTCTGGGCGGAGGTGGAGAAATTTGTCGCCCTCGCGCGTTCGCGGGGCGAGTTCGACGCCCGCCGGTGCGCGCAGGACCTGACCTGGCTGCAGGCGCTGGTCGAAGAGGGTCTGCGCGAGGCCTTTCTGACGAGTCCGGCCGTGCGAGCCGAGCAGGCCGAGATCATCGCGCAGGTGTCGGCAGGCACGCTTTCCCCCGTGGCCGGGGCGCATCAATTGCTGAAAAAGGTCAAAACCGGGCCGTCTAATTAGGTCGGCGAATGGGGCCTATTTCCGCCGCAACCAAGTAGCGGAACGAATGAGTTCCGCAAGATGTGCGCAGTGGGGCGGCCGATTTTCCGGTAGAGTGGGGGCCACGTTTAAATCCATTTCACCATGATCCAAGCCATCGACCACCTGGGTATCGCCGTCCGCTCGCTGGACGAAGCGGTGCCGTTATACGAAAAAGCCCTGGGGCTGCGCTGCCTCGGCCGGGAGGAGGTTGCCTCGCAAAAGGTGCGCACCGCGTTCTTCGACGCGGGCGGCGTGCACCTGGAATTGCTGGAGCCGACGTCGGACGACAGTCCGGTCGCCAAGTTCCTGGCGGAGCGGGGGGAGGGCATCCACCATCTCGCATTTCGCACCGACGATATCGGCGCGCAGTTGAAGCAGGCCGCCGACGCCGGCGTCCGCCTGATCCATGCGCAGCCTTTCGAGGGCGCGGGCGGCAAGCTGGTCGCCTTTCTGCATCCGAAATCAACGCGCGGTGTGCTGACCGAGTTCTGCGCCGTCAAGCCCGGCGCCACCGCCGCCCACTAAGCCCGCCTCCTTACCATGGCCATTGCACCGATTCATCTGAAAAAACTCGCCGAACGGCGTCGCGTCGCGCTCGCCGCGGGCGGCGAGGACAAACTTGCCGCCCGCAAAGCCAAGGGGCTCATGAACGCGCGGGAGCGTCTGCTCGCCCTTTTTGACCCCCACACCTTCACGGAATGGGGCATGCATACCGACCACGACTGCCACGGCTTCGGCCTCGAGGACAAGTCGTTCCCCGGCGACGGTGTCGTCACCGGCATCGGCTATGTCGCCGGCCGGCCCGTCGCGGCCTTCAGCCAGGACTTCACGGTCTGCGGCGGTTCGCTCGGCCGGATCCATTCCAAGAAGGTCTGCGACCTGATGGACTACGCCATGAAGGCCGGCATGCCGATCCTCGGCATCAACGATTCCGGCGGCGCGCGGATCCAGGAGGGCGACGATTCGCTCAGCGGCTACGGCCAGGTGTTCTTCCGCAACGTGCTGGCCTCCGGCCTCGTGCCGCAGGTCTCCATCATCGCCGGCCCCTGCGCGGGCGGCGCGGCCTACAGCCCGGCGCTCACGGACTTCGTCATCATGACGAAGAAGAACGCGAACATGTTCATCTGCGGCCCCGAGGTCATCAAGGCCGCCACCGGCCAGACCGTGACGATGGACGAGGTCGGCAGCGCCATGGTGCACGCCTCGGTGAACGGCAACGTGCACTTCGTCGCCAACGACGACACGCACGCGCTGGAGATCGCGAAGAAGCTCTTCTCCTTCCTGCCGACAAACAACGTGATGGATCCGCCGCACCGGCCGACCCCCACGGTGGATCTCGCGCTGGACCCGGGCATCAACGAACTGATCCCCGCCGACGCCAAGTCCGGGTTCGACGTCCTCACGCTGATCCCGCGCCTGGTCGACGGCGGCGATTTCCTCGAGGTGCATAAGGAATTTGCGAAGAACATCGTCGTCGGTTTCGGCCGCATCTGCGGCATCGTGGTCGGCATCGTGGCCAACCAGCCCGCCGTCAAGGCCGGCACGCTCGACATCGATTCCTCCGACAAGGCCGCGCGGTTCATCCGCACGTGCAACGTCTACAACATCCCCCTCGTCACGCTCGTGGACATCCCGGGCTTCATGCCCGGTCTCGCCCAGGAGCGCGGCGGCATCATCCGGCATGGCGCCAAGATGTTGTTTGCCTACGCCGCGTCCACCGTGCCGAAGCTGACCGTCATCATGCGCAAGGCCTACGGCGGCGCCTACCTTGCCATGTGCAGCGCCGACATGGGCGCCGACGTGGTCTACGCCTGGCCCACCGCCGAGATCGCCGTCATGGGCGCCGAGGGCGCCGTGAAGGTGCTCTTCAAGAAGGAAATCGCGGCGGCCAAGGATCCCAAGGCCAAGGAGGCCGAGTATGTGGCGGACTATAAGGAGAAATTCGCCTCCCCGTTTGCCGCCGCCCGCAAGGGCATGATCACCGATGTCATCGATCCGGCCCAGACGCGCGGCATTCTGGCGATGGCGCTGCGCAACACGCTCTCGAAGCGCGAGACCCGTCCACCCAAGAAGCACGGCAACATGCCGCTCTAAGCCATGCCTTCCTCCGGATTGTTCCTCGCCACCGCCACCGTTTTCCCCTGGCTGAATCTGCTCTGGGTCCTGGTCGGCATCACGGTTCTGCTGTTCGCGGTCGCCGGCGTCGGCCGCTGGCTCGCCGCGACGCATCCCGACGCGCCGGCCAAGCCGGCCGCGGCCATTCCGGTTGTGGTCCCCGGTCTGGAGGAGGAAATCACCACCGCCATCGCGGCCGCCGTCTACGTGACGCTGGGCGCCTCGGCCAAGGTGACCTCCGTCACCCCGGTGCCGCCCCATGCGGTCAGCGTCGAGAACCTCATGCTTACGTGGTCCCTCGAGGGCCGCCGCCAGATCTACACTTCGCACCAGGTGCGCTGACCGACCGGCCCGCCACCACCCGACACCAACCCTGCTCCCGCCTTACCCGTTTCTCCCATGAAAAAACTCCGCGTCACAGTCGATGGCAAAGTCTTCAACGTCACCGTTGAGATCTTGGATACGCCGGCCGCTCCGGCCACGGCCAAGCTCTCCCCGGCTGCTCCGGTTCCCGCCGTGGAGGCCGCCCCGGTGGCGGTGGCCGCCCCCGCTCCGGCCCCGGCCGCCAAATCCTCCGGTGGTCCCGGCGAGGTGTGCAGCCCGCTGGCCGGGAAAGTCGTCTCGATCGACGTCAAGGTCGGCGAGGACGTGGACGAGGGCCAGCAGGTGGCGACCATCGAGGCCATGAAGATGAACACGTATGTTTATGCGCCCAAGGCCGGCAAGGTGAGCGCCGTGGTGGCCGCCGCCGGCACGGCCGTGGAGGAGGGGGGCTGCCTGCTGGTCATCGGCTGACGCCCCGCGTCGCCCCGCCCCCGCCGCCCTTTGCCCATGTTCACCACCGCCGTAACCACCGCCTTGATCATGTATGCCCTGGCGGGAGTCATCTCCCTCCTGGTCGCCGGCCTGATCAAGCTCCTCTTTGTGTTCGTCCGCCGTTTTGGCGGCGGCAAGTAAGCCAGTCTTCGCATGCATTTATCCGACGTCGCCAATATCTTCCAAGGCCTTTCCTCCTTCGGTCACAGCACTTGGCTGATGATCTTCGCCCGGATCGGGCTCATCATCTTGGGAGGAGTCCTGGTCTACTACGGGCGCAAGGGCGTGCTCGAACCTCTCCTCATGATCCCGATGGGCCTCGGCATGGCCATGGTCAACGCCGGCGTGCTTTTTCTCGACCCGACCACGGCGGCCGTGATTTCCCGCAGCACCGGGGAGGCGGTGATGGCGGACGGGACGATCCAAGGCACGCTGATGCTGGCGCCCTTTGTCGAGCGGACCGACGACCTCATGTATATCCTGCAGATCGATTTTCTGCAGCCGATCTACACCTTCGCCTTCAGCAACGGCCTGATCGCGTGCTTTGTCTTCATGGGCATCGGCGTGCTGCTGGACGTGGGCTTTTTGCTCGCGCGGCCGTTCCAAAGCATGTTTCTGGCGATGTGCGCTGAGCTTGGCACGGTGGCGACCTTCCCGATCGCCGTGGCCCTGGGCCTGACCTACAACGAGGCCGCCTCGATCGCGATGGTCGGCGGGGCCGACGGCCCGATGGTGCTCTTCACCTCGTTGAAGCTGGCCAAACATCTCTTCGTGCCGATCACGGTGGTGGCCTACCTCTACCTCGGCCTGACCTACGGCGGCTATCCCTACCTGATCCGCTTCCTGATCCCGGCCAAGCTGCGGGCCATCCGCCCGGTGGCGCGGCCGGTGGTGAAGATCACCTCGGGCGAGAAGCTGGCGTTCGCCTTCGTGGCCGGCACGGTGCTTTGCCTGCTGTTCCCCTCGGCGGCACCGCTCCTGCTGTCGCTGTTCGTCGGTGTGGCGGTGCGCGAGGCCGGCCTGCATTATTTCACCGCCATGATCGAGAACACGCTGCTCTACGGCGCCACGTTCTTCCTCGGCCTGCTGCTTGGCGTGCTCTGCGAGGCGAGCACGATCTTCAATCCCAAGGTGCTGGTGCTGCTCGTGCTGGGCATCATCGCGCTCCTGCTCTCGGGCGTGGGTGGCATCATCGGCGGCTACATCCTTTATTTCTTCAGCGGCCGGAAGGTGAACCCGGTGATCGGGATCGCTGGTGTCAGCTGCGTGCCGTCCACCGCCAAGGTGGCGCAGAAGGAAGTCACTAAGGTCGCGCCTGACGTCGTGATCCTGCCGGAGGCGCTGGGGGCCAACATCTCGGGGGTCATCACCTCCGCGATTCTCACCGGCATCTTCGTCTCGCTGGTGCCGCTGATGCAATAAGCCGATGAAAGCCTGGCCCCATCCGCTCATGACCTGGCTGCCCGGCCCGGCCCTGGCGCTGGCCGGGGTGGCCGTCGTGCGCTGGCTCGCCCCAGTTTGCACGGGACGCACCCAGGCCGTCCTGTTGATTGTGGGCTACCTGCTCGTGCCCCTTGGTCTCTTTCTGTTCGCCTCGCGACTCGGACGGCGGGCGGCGCAACGCGCCGCCTCAGCCCCCGCGCCCGATCCGCGGACCTGATCCCCCCAGCCCGGCGACCCCGCCGGTTACCTCATGTCCCCCGATACGGTTGTGCTCACTGCGCAGCCGGCGCCTGCCGGTGTCGCTGCGCCTGTCCGCCATGCTCCGGCGTGGCCCCCCACCGGCTGACCGCCAGTCCCGGTGCTCTTTCACGGTCATTTACCCCTGCCATGAACCTGCCCCCCATCCCAGTTCCCGCGCTGCTCGCCGCTGCGCTGCCCGATCATCCGCGCTTGCTGGACTCGATCGTTTATCAGGTCAACGGACTCATCGTCGTGTTCGCCGCCCTCAGCCTCATCTGGGGCATGCTGGAGGTCATGGGCTTCTACTTCCGCCGGGTCCACCAAGCCCCGGCGCCGGCGCCGGCCCCCGCCGTGGTGGCTGTGCCCGCCTCCTTTGAGGGCATCACGCCGGAACAGGTCGCGGCGATTTCGGCCGCGGTCACGGTCTTGTTCGGCACGCCCCACCGCATCCAGGCCATCGTGCCCGCCGATCCCGAACTCAACTGGGCGCAGGAAGGCCGGCGCCAGATCTTTGCCTCGCACCGCACCCGCTGACCCACCCCCTTACCATGATCCAAGGACTTCTCGATTTCTTATCCACCACAGGCTTCACCCTGATCACCTGGAAAATGCTGGTGATGTGGGCGGTCGTCGGCGTGCTGCTCTGGCTGGCCGTGGCGAAGAACTTTGAGCCGCTGCTGCTCGTGCCCATCGCCTTCGGTGCGCTCATCGCCAACCTGCCGACGCGCGGCGTCATCACCACCGAACTCCGCCCCGACGGCGTCTACCAGAGTGCGACGTTCAAGATCGAGGGTCAGACGCTCGATCACACGCTGCCCGACGGGCAGGGCGGCCACGCCACGCGCGTCCTGAAGGTCGAGCGGATCGAGGGCGGGCTCTTCGATTTCATCTCGCAGGGCATCAAGGTGGAATTGTTTCCCCCGCTGATCTTCCTCGGCGTCGGCGCGCTGACCGATTTCGGGCCGCTCATCGCGATGCCCCGGACGCTGCTGCTCGGGGCGGCCGCCCAGATGGGGCTGTTTGTCACGTTCATGGGCGCGACCCTCATGGGGTTCACGGCCAAACAGGCGGCGTCCATCGGGATCATCGGAGGGGCGGACGGTCCGACGGCGATCTTCCTCACCAACAAGCTGGCACCCGAGCTGCTCGGCGCGGTGGCGGTGGCGGCCTACAGCTACATGTCGCTCGTGCCGCTCATCCAGCCGCCGATCATGCGGCTGCTCACCACCGACAAGGAGCGGAAGATCCGCATGAAGTCGCTGCGCAAGGTCTCCCGGATCGAGAAGCTGCTGTTTGCCCTCCTGGTGATGATCATCTGCATCCTGCTGGTGCCGGATGCCGCGGCGTTGATCGCCATGCTCATGCTGGGGAACTTTCTGCGCGAATGCGCCGTGACCGAACGCCTCGTGCAGGCCTCGCAGAACGAGATCATCAACGTGCTCACGATTTTCCTCGGCACCAGCGTGGGCATCACGATGCATGCGGAGAATTTTCTCGCGCCGGAAACCTTGAAAATCATCGTGCTCGGCGTGGTCGCCTTCGGGATTTCCACGGCAAGCGGCGTGCTGGTGGCCAAGCTCATGAACGTGCTCACCCCGAACAACCCGGTGAACCCGCTCATCGGCTCCGCCGGTGTGTCCGCGGTGCCGATGGCCGCGCGCGTGTCGCACAACGAGGGCCAGAAATACGACCGCAGCAATTACCTGCTGATGCACGCCATGGGCCCCAACGTCGCCGGCGTCATCGGCACGGCGGTGGCGGCGGGCTATTTCCTGTCCACGCTTTCCCACTGAGCCGGGTTTCTGCAGTCGAGGAGGGTGGAACCGGTCCTCCCTTGTCTCCGGCCTAAACACGGAGGGCGGGTTCCACCGGTCAGCGACGGGAGTCTGGTTCGGGCCGGCGCATCCAATGGGATTGTTGCGCTACACCGGCGGGAGGCAGGTCACACCCCTTCGCCGAACAGGTTTGCCAGGCGGGCGGCGAGTTTGCGGCGGGCGACGGAATAGGAGAAATATTTCAGGCCCAGCGCGAAGTTATCGCGCGCCCACTCCGCGCGGAGGGCCGGGTCGTGGAGCACGGTGCGCACCTGTTCGACGGTTTCACCGGTCACCAACTGGGACATCTCGATGGTCTTGAAGCCGAGCGGATCGATATCACGCGCGTAGACGGCGTAGGAGTTCACGACGACCGGCTTGCCGAAATAGATCGCCTCAAGGAAGGCGTTGCCGAAGCCCTCGAAGTGGCTGGGGTAGGTGACGAGGTCGGCGTGGGCATAGACGTCGAAGAGGGTGTAGATCTTCCGCCCCTGCGCGTCGGTGCCGCGGGTCTCGCCGACGCGGTCGGCGATGAAGCGCACATCGATGCCGGCGTCCGCGATCCGATCCTGCAACATCGCCATGTAGGCGCCGCCCTCGTCGCCTGCGGCATGGGAGATGACGAGCCGGGCGCGCGGCTCCTTGAGCCGGCGGACTAGTTCGATGGCGTGCTCGATGCCCTTGCGCTGCACCACGCGGGTCGGTTGGAGGATCAGGTGGTCGTCGTCACGCAGGCCGATCTCGCGGCGCAGGTCGCGGTTGTAGTCGTCGATTCCCGGGGGCGGCGTTTCGAAATCGATGATGTTAGGGACGACAACCGACGACAGGCTGCAGCGGCGGGCGAGCTCCTTCTGCGCCATGGAATTGATGACCACATGCTCCACCCCCGGCAGGCCGCCGGGAAAGGCGGAGCGCAGGTAGTCGCTGACCGCGCTGACCACGAAGCGCTCCCGCTCCCACGCGAAATCGTGGTGGTGGGCGATTGTCGGCAGGCCGGTCTCCGCGATAACCTCGGTCATGGCGAGCCCCAGCGGCACGTGCATCGGGATCGCCAGGATGTTCTCGGGGATGAGCACCTCGATCTGGAATTTCTCGATGAAGCGGTAGAGTTCGTCCTTCAGCGATTCCTTGAGCGCCTGGATGCGGTTGGTGACGGCCCGGCTGCGCACGGTCACGCCGAACAAATGCCGCTGCACCTCGGCCACTTCCGGATGATTGAAGAACGCCAGGGGCGCCGCGTGGCTGTTCGCCGGCGGCGCGTCCAGCAGGCCGGCCATCCAATAACAGGAATGTCCCATGCCCTCGAGGACGTGGGCCCACTTGCGGGCCTCCAGCGTCACCCCGTCGGTGCCTTGAAAGCGGGTTGAGACGAAACCGATGCGCTTCGGCGTGCCGACGGATAGGAAGCAGAAGTTGGTGGTCATGGGGCGGAGTGAAGTTACCTGAGCTGCATCCGCAAGCGTCCCCAGCTGTCCGTCGTGCGCGGGGTGATCTGCCAGGTCTGCCAGCCTTGGTCCCGGGCGGGTTCGATGTCGTTGTCCAGGCGGTCGCCGACCATGAGCGTCTCCGCCGGGGCCACGCCGAGCGCGCGGAGGCGCGCAGTCAGCAGTCGGAAGACGTGCGGATCGGGTTTGCTGAAGCCGTGGGCAAAGGACCAGAAGGTCAGGGCCGGCGTGAACATCGTGGCGGACAGGCCGGCGGTCGCCAGGGCCTCGTCGAGTTCGCGCAGAGTGTAGGGTTGGGCGTTGGACGCGATGCCGAGCAGGAGACCGCGCTGCTGCAGGTCGCGCAACGTGTCCGCCGCCGCTGGATTCAGCCGCACGGTGTGCCAGAGGCCGGTTTGCCGGTAGGCGAACTCGGCCTGGCTGGTCGCGTCGAGCGCGGCCACCTCGGGCACGACTTCCCGCACGATCTCCGGCCAGTAGACCTCGGGGAAGGGCACGCCGGCCGCCTTGGCCGCGGCGTGATCGCGGGCGATCGCCTCGCGGCAGCCTCCCGCGAAGCCCGCAAGATCCAGCCGGGGTTCGCGTCCGAGCAAGTCGTGCCAGAGCGCAGCCCAGCGGGTTTCGGCATCGGCCGGCGGCGGGCCGACGTCGAGCAGGGTCTGGTAGATATCGAAGATGACGGCGCGACAGTTCATGGGGTGCGGGTCCACAGCAGGGGATACTGGTTGGCGCCGGCGAGTTTGGCCCGGAAGAATTCCGCGGCGGCGGCGGCGCCGGCCGTGGGGGACGGCGCCCGGGCGGGTCGGGCGTGCAGGAGGGCGGAGAAATGGCGCGCGTAGGCGCGTTCGCCGAGCCAGTGCATGGCGCCCCGGGGCTGCGGGGAGACCGCGAGGCGGCCGAGGGCCGCGCGTTCGCGCCAGGCGGGGAGAAAAGAATTCAGCGGCGCACAGGCGGCCCACGATTGTTCCGCCGGGTTGGCCAGCACCTCAAGCTGCGCGACGAGGGTCAGCCGGCTGAAGGGCACGGGCCGGGCCGTCGCACCGGCCGCGAGCAGCGGAGGGGCTTCGGCCAGCGACCGGCAGGAGCGGGGCAATTGGCGGCGCCAGGCCAGCCAGCGCGGGGCCAGGCGCCGGTGTTCGGCGGGCCAGTCAAAAAGCAGGGGCGCGACGAGCAGTTCGTCGTAGGATTGCGGAAAGCGATAGCCGAATTGCGCGAGATCCGGGGCGATGTTCGGCAGCGTGCGCACGAGCAGCGGCCGGCCGGCGGCGGCGGCTTCCAAGTTCGGCAGGCCGAAGCCCTCCTGCAACGACGTGAGAAGGACGGTCTCACTGGCGGCGAGCAAGGCAGGCACGGAAGGCTTGGCGGACTCGCCGCCGGCCAGCACGCCCAGTCGCAGCCGCCAGCCGTGGCGGCGGGCGGCGGCGCCGAGGGCGGCGGCGTAGGCGGCTTCGTCGGCGGAACTCGCGCCGCCGGTCGTGACCAGCCACGCCTCCGGGCGCAGCCAGCGGGTGAGCAGCCACGCCTCCGCGAGATTCTTGCGGCGCAGCAACCGGCAGGGCACGAGCCAGACGGGGGCGGGCCCGCCAAGCTGGTCCCGGAGCCACCGGCGGGCCTGGCTCACCTGCGTGGTCGAGGGAGGGGACGGCGGTCCGCCGAGATTCGGCACCCAACCGGCTTGGGCCCGGAAATGGCGGTGGAGGATCCGCCCGTCGAAACGATTGATCGACGCATGCCGGACCGTGGGGGCCGTCGGCAAGATGGTCGCGGCCACCGCCGCGAGCGAGCGGAAGCCGGCGCGCCGCATCTCGGGCCAGCGCTGCCACCGGTTGTCGAACCACCAGTCGTGATGATGCGACACGAGCGGCAGCCGGCGGCGCACGCAGAACCGGGTGAGCTCGCGCGCCAGCAGCAGATTGCGGCCGAGGCCGAGGTTGTGCGCCCATATGATGCAGTTTGACGGGCTGGCGTCAGGCAGCACCCGCGCCAGCAGTGCGCGGATCCGAGCAACGACGGCGGCCGGCCGGGCGGACATTTCGGAGGCGTAGCCGGCCGCGCGCTCGATGGCACACGTCACGGGAATGTCATCCAACCGGCGGCGGAACGCCGCCAGCCAGGCGGGGTCCGGGGCCTCTCCGCCGACGAGCACCACGGAGGTGGGGCGCGGGCGCAGATGGCGGACTAGGGCCGAGCACCCCAGTTCGACAATGCGCCGCACACCGCCGGGCCGGTAGTGGCTGTGCACGAGGACAAGTTTCACGCCGGCATGTTTGCGCACCCGCACGTGTCTGTCGCGCATTATTTCCCGCCGGCGGGGAATGCAGCTTGTCACGCGCCGGGCCGGCGCTGTATTTTCCGCCTGTCCTGGAGCGGTTCTCGTCACTCCCGGACCAAGGGTCCGGGGCGAAATCGTGCCGGAGGTCACGCGGATGATCGGGCCGTCATCCGGGAGAAACTCATCAACCCCCCATCATGTCTGACTTCTACCAAACCGGCGCCATTGCGACACTGCACCGTCTGGGCCCCACGGATCTGCCCCGGCTCGAGCGGGAACTCGGCGAGTTTGCCGAGGAGACCCCCATCGCGCTCGTCCTGCCGTGCCATATCCGCGAGGTGGGCACGAAGGCCCTCCGCCACATCGCGCGCGAGCTCAAGAACGTCACCTACATCAAGCAGATCGTCGTCGGGATCGACGGGGCCAACATGCGCGGGTGGAAAAAGGCCCGGCGGTTCTTCAGCCAGCTGCCGCAACAGCCGATGCTCCTCTGGAACGACGGTCCCCGGATGAAGAACCTGTTCGAGAAGCTCGAGGCCGCGGAGCTGGGCGCGGGCCAGTCGGGCAAGGGGCGCAATGTCTGGGCCTGCCTCGGCTACGTGCTGGCGAGCGAGCAGGCCGGCATGGTCGCGGTGCATGATTGCGACATCAGCACCTACAACCGCGAGATGCTGGCCCGGCTGTGCTACCCGGTGGCGCACCCGCAGCTGGGATTCGATTTCTGCAAGGGCTACTATGCGCGCGTCACCGACCGGCTCAACGGCCGGGCCATGCGGCTGCTCGTCACCCCGCTGCTGCGCGCGCTGAAGAGCATCGTCGGCCAGCATCCCTTCCTCGTCTACATGGACACGTTCCGCTATCCGCTGGCGGGCGAATTCTCGATGGATCTCGACGTGGTCCGGCGCGTGCGCATCCCGTCCGACTGGGCGTTGGAGGTCGGCATGCTCGCGGAGGTGCTCCGCACCTGTGCCCCCCGGGCCATCTGCCAGTCCGAGCTGTGCGAGAACTACGAGCACAAGCACCAGGAGCTGTCGGCCCGCGATCCGGACCGCGGCCTCAACAAGATGGCCTCCGACATCGCCCGTTCCTTCTTCCAACGCATGGCGGCCGAGGGCATCAAGCTCGACGCCGGCCTGTTCGACACCCTCATGAGCGCCTACATGAGGCAGGCGGAGGACACCCTGCGGTTCTACAACGCGGATGCGACGCTCAACGGCCTGAAATATGCGCGCCACGAGGAAGAGACCGCGGTGGCGACCTTTGTCCGCAGCATCCGGTCCGCCACGAAGGGCTTTCTCGACGATCCGCTCGGCGAACCGCTCAATTCCAACTGGAACCGGGTGGGTTCGGCGCTGCCGAACTTCCTCGATGAGTTCCGGGAGGCGGTGCGGCTGGACAACGAGTGAGCCGGTCCCGCACCCCATGAACCCGCGGATCCCGCCACTGCTCGCCGCGCTCTATGACGGACCGGCGGCCACGGACAGCGAGGCGCGCCTCGCGGCGCTGCTGGATCGTTGCCCCCGGTCGCCCGGAACCGGCGCCACCGCCGGGCTGACCGAACGCGACGTGCTGCTCATCACCTACGCCGACCAAGTGCGCGGGGCAGGGCTGACGCCGCTGGCGGCCCTCGATCGGTTTGCCCGGGATCACCTGAGCGGGGTGGTGAGCGGGATCCATCTGCTGCCGTTTTATCCCTGGTCGTCCGACGATGGGTTTTCCGTGAAGGATTTTTTCGCGGTCGCGCCGGAATACGGCACGTGGGACGACCTCACCCGGCTCGGCGGGGCGTTCGACCTGATGTTTGACGCGGTGCTCAACCATATGTCGGCGGAGAGCCGGTGGTTCCGGGGCTTCGTGGCGGGGGATCCGGCCTATCGGGACTTTTTCGTGACAGTCGAGGGCGCACCCGACCTGTCGCAGGTCATCCGCCCGCGGGCGCTGCCGCTGCTGACGGAATTTTCCGGCGTCGGCGGGCGCCGGCGGGTCTGGACCACGTTCAGCGCCGATCAGGTGGACTTGAATTTCAAGAACCCGGCGGTGCTGATGGCCGTGCTGGAAGTGCTGCTGTTCTATGTGCGGCAGGGAGCCCGCTTCATCCGGCTCGATGCCATCGCGTTTCTCTGGAAGGAACCCGGCACGACCTGCCTGCACCTGCCGCAGACGCACCGGATCATCCAGCTCATGCGGGCGGTGCTGGACGAGGCGGCGCCGCAGGCCCTGCTCATCACCGAGACCAATGTCCCGCACCGCGACAACGTGAGTTACTTCGGCGACGGCACGAACGAGGCACAGCTGGTCTATAATTTCGCCCTGCCGCCGCTCGTGCTCCACTCGCTGCAGACGGGGGACGCGACGAAGCTGACCGCCTGGGCGCAATCGCTCCGCCTGCCCTCCGACCGAGTGACCTTTTTCAATTTCCTCGCCTCCCACGACGGCATCGGCCTGAACCCGGCCCGGGGCATCCTGAGCGAGGAGGAAATCGCCGCGCTGGTGCGCCGGACGGAGGAGCGCGGCGGGTTCATCTCCTGCAAGAACCTGCCGGACGGATCCCAGGCGCCCTATGAGATGAACATCAATTATCTCGACGCGCTGTCGGATCCGGCGGCGACGGAGGCTCCGGAGCTGGCCGCCCGCAGGTTCCTCACCGCGCAGGCCATCATGCTGTGCCTGCAGGGCGTGCCGGGAATCTACTTTCATTCGCTCTTTGGTTCGCGCGGCGACCGGCCGGGGGCGGAGGCCAGCGGGATCAAGCGGCGCATCAACCGGGAAAAGCTGGAGCGCGCCCGGCTCGAAGGCGAACTGGCCGAGCCCGCGTCGCTGCGCCACCGCGTCTTTGCCGGCATGCGGGCGCTGTTGCAGCTTCGGCGCGGACATCCGGCCTTCGCGCCCGCCGCCCGGCAGACCGTGCTCGATCTCGATCCGCGGGTGTTTGCGGTCCGGCGCGAAAGGGCCGAGGGCGGCGATCGCATGCTCTGCCTGCACAATACCGGCGCGGTGGAAATATCCGTGTGCCCGGGCGGTCCCGGCTCCCCGCCGCTGACGATCGAACCCTGGGGCCACCGCTGGCTGCCGCTGCCCTGAGCCGGGCGAGCCGCCATTCACCCCAGGAGGGCCGCATCCCCAAGTGTTACCTATGTCTCCGAACACGTGATACCCCTTGTCTCCGGCCCAAACCCGGAGGCCCGGTTCCACCCATATCAATCGCATGATCCCGGATCGGCGGCCTGCGCATCACCGGATAGACGCGAAATATTCCGGGATGGCAGCGGTGGTAACACCGCGGCCGGACCCTCGACAAGCTCTGGGCCGGCCTCTTCGGCGTGCGCCGGGCCGTTGACTCGGTGGGCTGGATCGGATCAGGTGCCATCCGCCCCGGCGTTCGCTTCGATTTCGTGAACCGAGCGGACTTGGGGCACGACCTCTTGGGGCAAGCCGATGAACCGAGATGCCCGCCAAATCTTGACCGAACTCCTGGTGTTTGACGCCCAGGCGGGCAAGGAGTCTGCCTTCAGGGACTTATACGGCCTCTGGCAGGCCGACCTCCGGCGGTTTGCGCTGGTGCGGGTGGAGAAACCCGTGGCGGCCGATGAAGTGCTGACCAACGTCTGGCTGACCATCGCCCGCGGCCTGCCCCGGCTGGATGATCCGGCCTGCTTTCCGCGCTGGGCCTTCCGCATCGTCGAGCGTCGGTGTGTCGATTGGATCAGGCAGCAAAGTCTGGCCCGGCGCCGGGAAGCCGCGGCCATCAGCCGGGCGGATGAACTCACGCCGGCCCCGCCGTCGTCGAACGAGGTGCCGGATGAAATTCTTCGGCTCAGGTCGGCCATCGCCCGGCTGCCGGTTGAACAGCGGGAGCTGCTCTATCTTTATTATGATCTTGGGCGTAGCATCAGCGAGATTGCCGAGGTGCTCGTCCTCCCGCTGGGCACGGTGAAATCGCGCCTTTTTTCCGTCCGTGAAACCCTCCGCCAACAACTCGAATCCCCCTCCCATGAATGACATCGATCAAAAAATCCAGGCCGCCCTGCGCGGCCAAACCGGGGGCGATGCCCTCGTGGCCGAACCGAACATCGCCGAAGAAGTGATCGTGGCCTTCCGCGGTCGCAACCGCTGGATCATGATGCTCGTGTTCATTTTCAGCCTCGGTTTCTTTCTCGGGGCCGTCTGGGCGGGCGTCCGTTTCTACGGGGCCGAGACCGTGACCGCCCAGCTCCGGTGGGGCGGCCTGTCGCTGCTGTTCATGCTGATGGTCAGCTTCATCAAGGTCTGGGTCTGGCTCGAAATGCACACGAACCGGATCCTCCGGGAACTCAAACGGGTGGAACTGCTGCTGGTCACCCAGCGGCCGCCGACCCGCTGACTCGCGCCGAGAAACCCTTTGACGCGTGGAACGAAAGCTTGCCTCGCCCAAGGATAGCCGACCGAATGATCGCGGGTTTGGAGAGAAGATTCTCCAAAGGCAATAGAGGCAGTCGGGCCGCTGTTTCAACCATACCTGCTTCGAGCGCGATGGCTGTGCCCTAATTCTGCCCGGGTTGATTCCCCGCCCGGCGGCTGAGGACGTAGTCCAACGTGGGCGGAGCGAAAACAGCCTGTCCCATGAACACCTCACCGTCTGCCCCCGTCGAATCATCCGCGAGCCTGGATGGCTCAATCTCCCGCTGGGAGGGCCATATCTCCAATGGCGTCGGCTCCACCACCGGCACCGACCTGGCTTTCCTGAGCGCGGATGCCAACGAACTGGTGCTGTCCGGCACCATCGGCACCTACAACCTGCCGCGGGCGTCCGTCGTCAAGCTGGGCCGGGGGAAGATGTATCCCTGGTTTTTCGCCGGCATCAGCTTCCAGCACCAGGACCCGCAGTGCCCGGAGGAACTGCAGTTCAAGCCGGTCGGCGTGCCCACCCGCGAGATCGTCTCCCGGCTGCGGGCCCTGGGTTATCCGGTCGGGTGAGAATCGGGCCGCCGCCTACAGGAACAGCCATCCGCCCAACAGCAGAATGGGCAGCAAAATCGGCAGGCTGTATTTGAAGACGTAGCCGAAGAACGACGGCGTGTGCACCCCGGCGCTGTCGGCGATGGACTTCACCATGAAGTTCGGGCCGTTGCCGATGTAGGTCATCGCCCCGAAGAAGACGGCGCCCAGGCTCACCGCGATGATGAGGGCGGCGTCCTTGGGCGTCGCGCGCAGGACGTCGACGATCTCGGACTCGCTCTTGGGATTCTTGGGGAAGTCAGCGGGATGCTCGCTGATGGCCGTGGTCTCGGCGAGGCGGAGGAAGGTCGCGTAGGTGGGGGCGTTGTCGAGGACTGCGGACAGGCTGCCGGAGGCGACGTAATACTGGAAGGGTTTCTTCACCCCGAACTCGCCGCCGTGCTGATCGATGTAGCCCAGCGCCGGCATCATGGTGGCGAAGATGCCCACGAAGAGAAACGCGACCTCCTTGATCGGACCGAAGCCGAAGGCGTTTTCCTCGTGGACGGTTTTGGCCGTGAGTTTGTAGGAGGCGAAGGCCGCGCCCAGCATCACGATCTCGCGCAGGAAATAGGTCTCGGGCAGGAAGACCGCGCCGATGATGGCGGCGAGGAAGAGGAGGTTGATCTTGCCGTCAAAACGGATGCCCTCGGACGGGCGGTCGATATCGGCCCGGATCTTCGCCGGCGCATGCCGGTAGCTGCGGCGGTCGAGGACATAGAACGCGGCGAGCAGCAGCACGAGCGTGAAGACCCACTGCACGACCACATGCTGGATCAGCCAGAAGAACGGCACGCCGCGCAAATAGCCCAGAAACAGCGGCGGATCGCCGATGGGGGTGAGCGCGCCGCCGACGTTGGAGACCACGAAGATGAAGAACACGATGTGGAAGCGGCTGATGCGGATCTTGTTCATTCGGATCCAGGGGCGGATCATCACCATCGAGGCGCCGGTCGTGCCGATGACGTTCGCGACGACGGCGCCGATGGCGAGGAAGGTGATGTTGGCCAGCGGGGTGGCCTCGTCCTTGACCTTGATATGGATGCCGCCGGCCACGACGAAGAGCGAGCCGATCAGGCTGATGAACGAAAAATACTCGGACAGGGTATGGGCGACGATGGCGCCGCCGCCGCCGACCTCGAGCAGGTAGAACACGATGACGGCCAGGCCGAGACCGACGGCGGTGTGGGCGTAGTAGTGCTCCCAGAAATGCTTCACGCGCGGGGGCGTGAGCGGCATCACGGCGATCAGCAGCAGGAGCAGCGCGAAGGGCGCGACCAGCCAGAGCGGGATGCTGGCGGCGGATTCAGCGACCGTGGCGAACAAGGTGGGAAGGTGCATGGGCATGAAATAAAACCTGCGCAGTCAAACGATTGCGCGGGCAGACAACAATGACTCAACGATCTCCCAGTCAAGGTAGCGCCCAACCGTATGACGGCCATAAGCGGAGACCCGGAAAGGCCGGTCCGGTTTGCCGGCAATGAGATGGACGTCGTGGTGAGTCGGAAATTTACTCGCGGCGGATAATATCCAAAATCATCGTATCCTCCCCACGCCCTTTCCTTAGCCGGAACGATGCCGATGAAGCGCCAGACTCCGTTGAAGAATCAGACACTAAATGGTGGAACCCGTCCTCCGGACGGGTTGTTGGACATGCGCAGGAAAAACCGGTCCGGAGGACCGGTTCCACCCACTGCAACTGCATGATCCCATCCGGCCACATTATCCGACCGGCACCGGCGACCGATGTCGCCGGCTGGCGCGTGCATGCGCTGGCCGAGGTCGACTCGACCCAACGGTTCGCGGCGCCCCTGCCGGCCTGGTCGGCCGTGCTGGCTGCGCGCCAGACCGGCGGACGCGGCCAGCGGGAGCGTTTGTTCGCCTCCGATCCGGGCGGACTCTATCTGACCGCGGTGGTGCCTTTCGACGGGAATGCCGCGCAGTGGCGCGGCTTTGCCCTCGCGGTGGGATGGGCCTTGCGGCACGCGTTGCTGGAGGCGGAGGTCAGCGACCTGCGCCTGCGCTGGCCCAACGATCTCATGATCGGTTCGCGCAAGATCGGGGGCATCTTGATCGAGCAAGGTGGGGCGCAGACGCTCCTGATCGGCTTGGGCCTGAACATCACCAACCAGCCGTGGCTGTCGGATCCCGCATTGCAGGACGTGGCCGGCCGGCTACTCGACTACTCGGGACGGGCGCTGACCGGACCGGCGCAGTTGCTCGAACCCGTCCTGCGGGCAATCCGCCTGGCCCACGAGGAATTTGGCGCGCGGCGTCTGGCTGGCATGGCGTCCCTGCTCAATCTGGGCTGGGGCCCGCCCCGCCGGGTGTCGCTCGAACCGGCCGGAGGAATTGAACTGCTGGAGAAGGAAGGAACCTTCGCCGGCATCGACGAGACCGGCCATGTGCTGCTGGCCCGGCCGGACGGTTCGATCCTGCGGGTGCCCGAGCACCACATCCAGCGGCTAGTAGAGTTGGAGTGAGCGATCAGCCGGTCTCGACTAGAGAGACCGCCTCGACTGGTGGAACCCGGCCTCCGGACGGGTTGTCGGACGTGCGCGGGGAAAACCGGTCCAGAGGCCCGGTTCCACCCTCTTCAACCGCATGATCACGGATCAGCGGAATCATGGCATCGGGGCGACGGTGCTTTTGAGCCGGGCGAGCCGGCGGGACTCGGTCAGCAGCCAGGCCATGTAACCGACGATGACGAGGTTGATCACCAGCGCCGAGAATTTCAGCCATGAGGCCCGGTGGGCCAGCTCGTAGAGCTCGAATGGCACATAAATGGCGCCGCTGAGGGCGGCGAACCACTCGGCCCAGCGTCGGGCATACCAGAGTCCGTAGGCCTCAAAAAAGCGCACGAGGGAGTAGAGGGCGGCCAGGCCGGCGATCAGCCACACCTGGGTGTTGTCCAGATCCGCCATCGCGTGGATGAAAACCTGCGGATAGTGATGGGCCGGGTTGAGGTGCAGCCGGCTGACGAGTCGTTCGGCGAAGATTTCGGTGTCGCGGCCGAGGAAGCTCAACAGGCCGAAGCCCACGAGGAGCACAATGACTCCTTTCGCTGCCTCGAGGAGGGCGACGGTGCGGAGACCTTTGCGATGGGCGCTGTCGGGCACGGGAAGAAACAACGGTAGTAGGGCGCGGCCGATGTGCAATGGCGGGGTGGAAGGGTAGGGGGCGTC
>JAQSDJ010000144.1:23992-24885 GCA_029945855.1 Lacunisphaera sp. | reverse complement strand
CGTTCTCCGTCCAAAGGCAGCTCAATGGTGCAATTGTCCCAGGCGGACAAGATCATCGCGTTGGCCAGCTCGAGCGAACTGATCCCCTCGGAGACGGGAGCGATCAATGGCACGCCGCGCACGATGGCCTCCACGAAATTATTCAAGATGTCAGCATGCCGGCCGCCGGTATCAGGGGCCGGGTGCTTTACGCTAGTGAACGGGGGCGCGGCGAACGGGACGCCCGCCTGCACCGAAAAAGCAGACATTTCCTCGGCGTTCTGCTGATGATGCAATTGCCCGCCCTCGTAAACCAGTCGTCCGCGCTCCCCGGTAATCTCCAGGCGATTGGTGCCGGGCGACTCCCCGGTCGAGGCAATGAAAACCCCGGTGGTCCCGCTTTCATACTCCAGATAGGCCGTCACGTCATCCTCCACCTCGATGTCGTGATAGCGACCAAACCCGCAAAATGACCTGACCCGGCGCGGCAGGCCAAAGATCCATTGCCACAGGTCAAGTTGATGGGGGCACTGATTCAACAGCATGCCCCCACCCTCGCCCGCCCAAGTTCCCCGCCACTTGGAAGCGGCATAATAGTTTCCGGTGCGGAACCAGTCGGTCACGATCCAATTGATGCGACGGATTTCACCGAGCTCCCGTCGCTGCACAATATTTCGAATTTCCTGGAATATTGGATTGGTTCTTTGCTGAAACATCACCGCCATGACCTGCGTGGCCTTGATTCGCGCCTCACAGATGGCTTCAGCATCCCGCTTGTGGATGCTCACCGGCTTTTCCACCATGAGGTGCAGCCCTGCCTTCTGTCCAGCGCGAACTAGATTCCGACCTTGGCGCGGATTAGATTCCAGCACCTAAGGACGAAGGTTGTGCGCCGCAACGCGGCGCGGGGAAGG
>JAQSDJ010000144.1:8870-23982 GCA_029945855.1 Lacunisphaera sp. | reverse complement strand
CCCCCCCCCCCCCCCCCCCCCCCCCCCCACCTCGGGACTCACGTCGGCGTGTCCAGGGGTGGTGGGGCGGTGGGCGTGTTGCCTCAGGCAAGAATGTTACCGGCTGCCTCGCGAGGGAGGTTCCCGGGAGGGCGTTGCCTCACGGCAAATGTTACCGCGCCGAGGGCTCAGGCTGGACAAGCGCGGGGCGTTGGCGTTGAAGAGAAGGATGCGAGCAAAAGCATCGAGCCAGGTTCCCGGGGCGGTGAAGCAACAGAAGCTGGCGCGGGAGTTGGCGCGAGTGGTGGGACGGCGCGAGCAACTCTGGAACGAGTTGGCGGCGCACTCCGCCGAGATGAATGAGCGGGCCGCCCGCGGGGCGCCGGTGCAGCGGTTGCTCGCGCAGCACCAGCGGATGCGGGAACGCTACTGTGTCGTGGAGCAGCGGCGCCAGGAGTTGCTGGCGGTGGTGCCGGCGCAACCCCTGACGGGGGATTTTTAGGCCTGGCGCTTGCGTTCCTTCGCGGCGCGGGCGCGGAAGGACTCGCCTTCAAACTCCAGTTGGGTGCCGTGATGGATGAGCCGGTCGATGATGGCGGCGGCGGTCATGGAGTTTTTGAAGATCTGGCCCCATTGGGAATAGACCAGGTTGGAGGTGACGATGACGCTTTTCTGCCGTTCGTAGCGCTCGGCGAAGAAGGCGAAGAGCACGTCGTTTTCCTCCACGGTCTGGGTGATGTAGGAAATGTCGTCGACGACGATCACATCGAAGCGGTTGAGTTTGGTGAGCGCCGCGGGCAGTTGGAGGTCGCGCTTGGCGACGAGGAGCCGGGTGACGAGCTTGAAGGCGGGCTGGAAGAGCACCTTGAGCTGGTGCTGTTCCACCAGATCGCGGCAGAGCGCACAGACAAAGGCGGACTTGCCGGTGCCGGGCAGGCCGAAGGCGCAGAGCGAATCGCCCCGCCGGACGAACTCGCCGGAGCGCAAGGTGGGCAGCAGGCGCCGGGGCTGCGGGGAAAACTTCGCCGGATCGAGGGCGGCGAGCGTCTCGTTGGCCGGGAGACCCGATTCCTTGAGCAGGCGCTCGACGCGCCGGGCCAGCCGGGTGTTGGCCTCGGTCTCGGCCAGATGGCGCAGGAAGCGCCGGTAGCCCCAGTTGTCGGTCTCGGCGCGGGTGATGGCGGCCTCGTGTTCGCGCAGCATCGTGAACAAGCCGAGGGCGCGCAGGAAGAGTGGCAGGGCGTCGGTGCTCATGCGCTGACCTCCAGGGCCGGGATGAGCTGGTCGTAGGCGGCAAGGTCCGGGATGAACGGGGCCACGCTGGTTGGGGGCTGGGCGGACTGGAGGCGTTGGCGCAGCGTGTTGGCGAGCGGGGGCTCGGCCGTGCGCAGCAGTTCCCCGAGGGCCCCGGCGAGCTTGGCGGACTCGGTCTCGGCCGCGAGCAGGAGCAGTTGGAGATAACGGGCGTCGGCGGTGTGTTCCTGGAGGGCCCGCAGCCGGTCGTAGGCCTGCCGATAGAGGAGGCTCGGGAAAAGCTCCTCGCGATGCACGTAGCGGCGAAAGGCGCCGGGTTTGCGGGCGAGCCAGGTGATGATGTGGCGGAAATCGATCCGGGCCTGCTGGCCCAGCGCCCGCGGGAAACGGGCGACCTCCTCCCGCTCGTGGCAAATGACCACCTCGCGCTCGCTGACATGCGCATGCACGGTGAAGCCGATCAGGCGCGCCGGCACCGAATACGAACAGTTGCGCACCCGCACGGTGGAGAAACTCGATACGCGCACGGCGCGGCACTCACTCTCGGGGTAGCGCTGAGCGGGCAACGGCCGCAACTGGCCGCGTTCGGTGGCGACCTTGGCGGCCCGCAGGGCGTTGGCGGCGGTGCAGACTGCGGCCAGGAAGCGGACATATGCCGCCTCGTCGGCAAAATCCCGGGAGCCCCGCAGGAGAAGGTGGTTTTTGAGCCGCCGTTTGAGGTGTCCGTGCGCGCCCTCCACGTCGCCATTTTCGTTCGGCCGGGCGACGTTGATGGAACACGGCTCGAGGTGCAGGTGGCGGCAAAAGGCGAGGTAATCGGCGTTGAACTCCCGTTCGCCGCTGTCGCGGCGCAGGGTGTGCGTGGCGGTCGAGCTGTGGTCCATCTGGAGCTTCCCGGGCACGCCGCCGATCACCCACAACGCCGCCTGCAGGCCGCTGCGCAGTGACAGGGACGACTCCGACTGGCAGGGCAGCACCCACTCCCAATTGCTGTAGGGGAACACCGTGTGGCCGAGCAGATGGGAGAAGGCTTGGCCCGCGATGGTCACCCCGAGTTCGTTCGCGTTGAACCAGTCGAATTGGACGCTCTCGGCCGGCTCCCGGACTTGGGGAAAGAAAACCTCCCTGGGCGGGCCGTGCTTCGCTCGCCAGCCTTGCAGGCGTTCCTGCAACGTCCGCAACGACACGCCGGCGGTCAGTTCGGGCTTCGTCGTGATCAAATGGGTCAGCAGGGCCGTCGCCTCCCGCGCCAGCTCCGGGGCCTCCTCCAGATAACGCAGCACCTCCGGCCACACCTTCGCCAACGCATCGGGCCGCGTTCGGTAGGTGCGGGGTGCGCGCTGTTGCTGTTGTTCGGTCGGGCCGACCCGGCGCCGCAAATACCGCGTCGCCGTCTCCCGATGCATGTTAGCTTTGAGTGCTGCGTGGCGAACCACGCCGAGCTTTTGATGTTCCTTCATGAGCGTATCGTATTGAGCTTGGGTGATCATGGGCCTGCGCAAAGGCCCAATCCTTACCGCTCACGCAGACCAGCGTCCGCTCAAAATCCCGGCTGTCTGTGTGTCGGGTTCCTAATCAGCGCCGTGTCGAACGATAGTCCGCGCCGGACAGCCTTCAGCGCCCGAATGCACAAATCCTTGTGGGAGGCGTGCGGTGTTGCCACCAAGATGGCTTCCACCCCCGAGGAATCAATCAACGCCTCCGCCGAGCTGTAGCAGGTTACCGGTGGCGCCCACCGGGGATCCGACGGTGCACAATTCGCCACCGCCGTGAGGCGCAAGCCGGGAATACGGCCCTCCGCCACGGTCACGGCATGGGCCGTGCCCATGACGCCAAGACCAATAACGCCGAGCCGAACATCATTCACGCCGGGAGGGGGATTACGGCGGATTCAACCGATTCGCACCTTCGCACAACCCAGTTCCGCCAGGGCTTCAAGCCACCGGTTCGGTTCGGTTTCACCGGGAACGCGGAGGTCCAGCGGCGTCTCGGCGAGACCGATGCTCGGCCGCTTGCTGTTCCCGAAATCATGATAGGGCATGAGTTCTATGCCCCGCAGGCGCGGGTATTTTTGGTCCAAGGCCCTGATGCCCCGGAAATGATCCGTCGTGTCGTTCAGACCCGGAATGATCGGGCAGCGGAGAATAATCGCCTTACCGAGCTGGTAGGCCGCATCCAGGTTGACCAATATTTGCTGGTTGGAGACCCCGGTGAAGGAACGGTGGTCTTCGTCCGTGGTCGCCTTGTAATCGAACAGCAGAAGATCCACCGCGGGGAGCACGGCCTCGAATTTGGCCGGGGCGACAAATCCGCTGGTTTCAACACACGTGTGGATATGCGCCTGCTGGGAGCGCCGCAATATCTCCAGAGAAAACGAGTGCTGAAAAAGCGGTTCTCCACCGCTCAGGGTCACCCCGCCGCCAGAATTCAGATAAAAATCCATGTCGGCCATCACCTCCGCCATGATGGCATCCACGTCCATTGCCTTCCCGACGATCCGCAACCCGTTCGAGTTGCATTCGTCGACGCAAAGCGCGCACGAATCACATTTCCCAAAATCGATCTCGTGGGATCCGCTCCGCACCTGGTGGACGTCCTTGGGACAGGCCCAGGCGCACGCGCCGCACCGCACGCAGCGGTCTTCCGTGAAGAAAAGCTGGGGCCGCGGCGAAATCGCCTCCGGGTTGTGGCACCAGAGGCAGCGGAGCGGACACCCCTTGAGGAAAATCGTAGTCCGGATGCCCGGGCCGTCGCGCAAGGACCCCCGCTGGATATCGGTTACAATGCCTTGTTCGCTCACAACAGCATAACCTCAATAGGTCTTCCGGCTTAGGATCTCCAGCTGCACATCCCTCGGCAGGTCGACATAGCGGGCGCTGAATCCGCCGATCCGGACAAATACATCCTGGTATTTTTCCGGTTCCACCAGGGCCTTCTCCAGATCGCCCTTGTTGATCACCGTGATCATGGCCTGCGCGCCGCCTTTTTTGAAGTAAGTGGCCAGCGTCGCCTCCAGTTTTTCCTTATCCTTGCTGAAGAAATCGTAGCCGAACCGCATGTTTTGCACCGCCCCGGCGTGGATCGCATGGCTCGGTTTGACGATGGAGTTGATCAGGGCGGTGATCCCCTTCTTGTCGTTGCCGCCCGCGGGGGTGTTGGCATTGGCCATGGGTCCGCCCGCTCTCCGCCCATCAGCCGTGGCCCCAACCCAACGGCCGAGAATGGTATTCTGCTTGTTGTTGATCAGAACGTTCAGATACCAATCAAGGTTCGTGCGCTTGCGCTGATCGCGCACCGTGTTGCAGATGAAATCATGCAGTTCGACCATGATATCGTCCGCATAGGCATCGTCGTTGCCATACTTGGGGCAGTTCACCATCAGGTGCCGTTCTTTCTCAAAGCCCGCGAAATTGGCGTTCAAGGCCTGGAGGAGCCGGTCGGCGGAGATCAGCTTGTCCTCGAACACCAGCTTTTTGATCGCCGTCAGGCTGTCCGCGGCATTGACCGTTCCGAAGGATTCCAGCGAGCCGCCCAGATATCTGATCCCGCCGGAGAAGATGGCTTTCCCGCGCGGCAGACAATCGTCGTAAAGCAGGCTGAGGTAAAGATACGGCGCCTGCTTGCCGGATTCGACATACTCAAGTTCCTCGTGGTCGGCCAGGATCTCGATGAAAAAGGCCAGTTGCTTCTTATAGGCGGCGAAGAAGTCGCCGAACGTGTGGAAATCCCGCAGCTCGCCGGTCGGCAGCCCGAGGCGTTTGCCCATGATATGATCCACCCCATCGCGCAGCGTGACGTCCAGCGCCTTCAGCACGTTGAGGGACCCGCTGGGCGTGCCGAATCCGACATGGTCGAGCACGATCTCCCCGCAGCCCAGCGGCATATACTGCTCCGCCGCCTCGCGCGAGACCTCGTAGGCGTTCGCGACACCGGGGACCAGCACATCATCGTTATACAGCAGCGGGAAGGTATGCCCCTCCCCGATCAGCGCAAGGGCCTGTTCCATCAGGCGGGGATTCATCCCCTCATAAAACCGCAGGGTCAGCTGCGGCAAGATTGCCTTCCCGTAGGTGCGCGTCGTTTCCAGGGCGAGCAGGGCGAACTGATCCGCATTGGCCTCGTTGGGCCGACCGCGGCCGCCAATGATGATCCGGCCATCGACGTCGCGGAACAACTGATTGATCAATTTCCAGAGCGAACGCATCAAGGACAATGCCTCGTCTTCCGTGATGACGCCCTGCTCGACATCGTTGACGTATAAGTCACCGAGATAGACATCCATCCGCCCCAATTCGAGCGAGCCGCTCACCAGGGTGTAGAGCCACGACAGCTGGAGGGCCTCGTAGAACGTTTCCGGCTTGCGCGCGGCATTCCACCCGAGGACTTCGGCCAATTGGTTCAACTGCCCCACCCGCTGCGGATCCGGGCACGCCCGCGCCTGCTGCTCGGCCTGTTTTTGGAAGTGCGTGCAGGTGTCCGCCAGCACCTGGATGGCCAGGAGCATGCCTTCGAACAGCAAATGATCGCCGCCGGAGGCTTTCGCCTTGTCGCGGTATTCGGTCACTTCCTGCCTGAGCCCGGGCAGACCCAGCCGCACCAATTTCTGGTAGTCAACGAACACCCCGGCCATCCGATAGATCGGCTGGGCGATCATCGGCTTGAAATTATACGGGAGCGGCACGATCTCATCCCGGAACAACACCGGGAGCATTTTCGGCGTAAATGCCGCCTCCACCTTCGCCTTCGAATTCTCCTTCTTCCAAAAATGGAGCATTTCCATGACCCCATCGCGCTGCTCGAGCGGGATGTTCCCGCGCTCGACGGCCTCGATGATTTTCTGCTCGTGGCAGAAATAGCCGTAGGCGCAGTTGGGCGGTGCATTATGCGGGGAGAACCCGACCCAGCCCCACTGGGTGCGCCCGGCCAGCCTGTCCCCTTCCTGGATCGTGCCCAGGGTCGCAGGAAACTGCACCTGCAGGCAACGGGCCTCCCGGAGGGCAATATGCTCAGACAGGTTGCGCCGGTAGGTTTCGGTGAATTTCAACTCCATCGAGAAATCGTCGATCTTGGTCATTTGGGTATGGGTTTTGAGATTTGGGGCTGGCCGGTGACTGCGTCGGCCGGCGCTACTTCTTTGCGGCGTTTTTCTTCACATAAGCGATCAGCTCGTCCACTTTCGCGTAGGCCAGGGCCGTGCAGGTATCGGCCGCGCCATAGTAGATGGCGATTCGCCCGGTGGCGCTGTCGGTCAGCGCGGCGGTGGGGAAAACGACATTCCCCACATACCCGGCGGTCTCATACAACACCTCGGGCGACATGATCGGGAACTGGCACCGATAGAGCACCTTCCAGGGTTCGTGCAGGTCGAGCAAGGCCGCGCCCATGCAATACACAAAGCTGTCGCAGGTGTCGGAGACACCATGATAAAGCAGCAACCAGCCCTCACTGGTTTCGATGGGCACCGGTCCCGGGCCGATCTTGACCCGTTCCCATTTGCGGGGTCCCCGCGTCATCACGATGCGGTGCTTGCCCCAATAGGTCAGGTCGGGACTATCGCTGTAGAAAATGTCGCCGTAGTTCACGGCCATCCCCAGCCCCATGGGCCGGCTCAGCATCGCAAACTTGCCCTGAATCTTCTTGGGAAAGAGGACGCCGTTGCGATTGTAGGGCAGGAACGCGTTTTCCAACTGATGAAAGACCTTGAAGTCTTTCGTCCACGCCTGACCGATCGTCGACCCGTGGTAGGAGTTGCACCAAGTCACGAAATACTTGTCCCCGATCCGGCATAACCTGGGATCATACGCGAAGGTCGGTTTGCCCAGCAACGGATCCGCCCCCGTGAAGCGGATCGGGGTTGGGTTTAGCTTCCAGCGCAGACCGTCCTTGCTCGTCCCGACATGCAGGTAAGGCGTCATGCAGAGCCAGTCGACGCGGAAGATGCCGATGAAACCATCGCGCCAGGGCACGACGCAGCTGTTGTAGGCGCTGCGGGCGTTCGCAAAGGGGTGCAGGTCGATGATGGGATTCCCGCTATGCCGCCAGACGACGGCGTGGGAATTCGCGGGCCTCTCTTCCCACGGGATGATGGGCAGGGCCTTTCCGGCCAGGACTGGCGGCCGGGCCGCGGGATTACTGGGTTTCATAAGGGGGCGGGTCGGTCTCAGGCCTTCAGGCGGTGAACTCGGCGACGGACTTCACTTTTGCCACCTGCCCGGTGCGGATGGATTCCTTCATGGCCTCCACCACACACTGGGCCTTCAGTCCGGCGACCAGCCCACAGGCGGTTGGCTGCTTGTTGATGAGGCAGGACACAAACTCACGGAGATTATAGCGCATCAATTGGAATCGGGGCGGGACATCCCAGGCGATCATGGTGGGGGCCTGGTCGGTCCGTGCAGCAAAATTGATCGCCTTATACTGCCAATCCCGGCCGGTGACGATGGCCTCCCCCTTCTCGCCGAACACATGCATGGACATGGGTTCAGCGGCCATGGCGTTGGTGCCGAGGCCCCCGCCGTTCAGCACGGCCACCGCGCCGTTCTCATACTTGATCGTGAGCACGGCCGAATCCTCGAGCGCCGTTTTCCCGAAATAATGCCGGCCCACGGCATACACCTCCACGGGATTGCCGCAGATATAGTTGGCGGAGTCATACAGGTGGATGATGGCCTCGTTGAGCAGGCCATTGCCATTGGCGGGATCCCAGGCCCAGTGTCCTTCCGGCGGGTTCCAGCCGGTCTGCAGCTCGGCGTTCACGGAAAGCACCGGACCGACGACGCCGGAATCAATCAGCTCGCGCAGCTTCACCATCGGCGGGGAGTAGCGCATGGGATACTCCATCATGAAGAAAATGCCCGACTCTCGGATGATGCGAGCCATGACGATCGCATCATCGAGCGTCGCCGCCATCGGCTTTTCCATCAGAACCGGCAGGCCCCGCCGGGCCGCCGCCTCGAGGAGCACGAGGCGGTGTTTCGGGGTCACTGCCAGACTGACCGCGTCTATGTCACCCGAGTTGATCATCTCGACGGCATCCCGATACAACTTGGCGCCGGTGCGGGCAACGAACTCTTCGGTGGGTTGTCCGTCGCGCCGAAGCTTGAGCGCATTCTCGCCGATGGCGGTAAGCTGCACCCGCTCATCACTGAGCAGACATTCGACGTGACCACGCCCGATCCCGAGCCCGATGACACCCATCCTGAGTTTCGCTTGTGACATGATGATTGATCGCTGCGGCTTAGAAGGAATAGGTGATATCGGCCCGCACATTGAGGGGGATGCCGCGCACCACCAGATTCCGGTTCAGCGACCCGGCGAGATAATAGGTGTCGAGCAGATTCTCCACGAACGCATGCGTCGCCCAGTGTTTGTTCACCTTGTAGCCCAACGCCAAGTCCACCCGGGTATAGGCCGGAAGAAAGAAAGTCGGCTGCTTGATCACCGGGGTGCCCGCCAGGGCACTGCCCTGCGCAAACCCATTCTGCGCATCCCCCGGACGCTCACCCGAGTAGGAAACACCCAGGCCCACGCTCAGCCCAGCCCAGGCCGAGGTCTTGGCCGCATTGTATTGCACCCAGGCGGCGCCCGACTCTTCGGCGGTGCCGCGAATCTTCGAGTTATTCAAGTCGCGGTTTTTAAAAGTCGTATAATTGCCGATGAGGGAGAGCTCCTTGCTGAGCTCCACGCTGAGGGAGAATTCCCAACCGGTGGCGGTGCGGTCGCTGGACAGAGCAGGCAGCGGCGGCACCGGCGCCGGGAAGTTCAGGTTGCCGGGATTCGGCACCTGAAAGTTGTTCTGCGTGATATCAAAGTAATTCAAGGTAACGATGGCCCGGTCGTGGAAAAACCTGTAGCGACCGCCCACCTCAAACTGCTCACCTTCCTGCAGGGGATTGGTGGTCTGCCCGACATCGGGCGCATTTAAAGCGGCACTCTGCGAACTCCCGGCGTAGAAGGAGAGATTCTTGCTGGGCTTGAACACGAGGCCAAAGGACGGAAATAGCTTGGTCGTCTTCGTGACCTTGATCCCATTCTTGGAAATGCTGTTGACGTTTGAACGGTAGATGTTGCTCGAAAGGCCACCGGTCAGGGTGAGCTTGTCATTCAGGACCTCCACGCTCTCGTTGAGATAAACCTGCGTGATGCTGGTCGTCCGCTTCCCCAGGTTGGTCGTGCCGGCATTGACCGCCGGCACATAAACGTAAGGTCCGGTTATGTCAAAAGCCGGCAGGGTGTAGTTGTCGGTGCGATAATTGACCTGATCATGGGTGACGGAATATCCCGCGGTGGTGGTGGACTTGAACGTATCCTTTTTGTAAAGATAGGAGTAATCGTTTTGGATATCATACTGCACTTCGTCCGTAAACTCGGAGAACGAACTGCGATTGAACATATTCGTGGGAACGGGTGCGGGTTGGGCGACAAACGTTGGGGCCCCGCCCCAGATGGTGGCCGGGTCGTAAAAGCCCGTGAACGGATTGATGTTGGCATTGCCGGTCACTGACAAACCGCCGACCGACACGGGCGAGCTGCTAAACTGGATGGCGTCGTGGCCCCCGAACAGGACATGACCCGCCAGCCGCATGCTCAGATTTTCCGACAGTTTGCCGCTATAGAATGCCTGGATGTGATTACCCGTTTCGTCGCGCGGATTATTCTCTTCATCATAAAGCCGGGCATTGCCGGGCACGTTCGGCCAGAGCGCCATGCTTTTATTGGTGGTGTTGGCCAAGGGCGAGATCGGCACGCCCCCGACGAAAGTCCGGTAGGTCCTTTGGAAAACTGCCTGCAAGACCAGACTGTTCGTCGCCCCCCAGCGAAAAGCCACGCTGGGCATCAGGTTGTAGGACTTGTCCTTGTTGCCAAAGTAACCCACGTCATCAATCGCCGCGCCCACGATCCGCACGGCGACATTCTTGTCGATCACCCGATTCACATCGAAGGCGATCTTGTTGGCATCATACTGGCCAAGCTGGAGCATGATCTCGCCCGCATTGCGGAAATTGGGCTTTTTGGAGACATAGTTGACCGTGCCGCCCGGTTGACCCGAGGGATTGAGGATCGCGTTCGGTCCCTTGACCACCTCGACACTGTCGAGCAGGTAGGTCTCGAGGTGGTTATACGGCCCGATGCGGGCGAAACCGTCCAACACCTGACCGTCCGTCTGGAAGCCGCGGACCTGGATCCGGTCGCCGCCAACGGGCTGCGTCGATTCGGCGATACCCGACACATACTTGAGCGAATCAATGACCTTGATCGGCCCGACATCCTTGATGAAGGCGGGCGTCAAAACATTTATCGTCGAGGAGGAGTCGAACAAGTTCACGCTGATGCGCGTGGCCGAGGTGGCCTCGGCCGCTTGATAGCGCGTCGGGGGTTCGCCGACCACCACGAAGGGGTTTAGTTCAATGACCTTGTCATCAGCGGGGGCCGACGACACCGGGCTGAGTTCCATGGCCTTGTCCTCGGGGGCCGAGGTATCTTCTGTTTTGTTTGCGGTGGTTTGGCCGAAAACGGCCACGGGCAAAAGCGCGAGCAGCACGCGGATAATAACGGGAACTTGCATCAATGGTTTCATTTGGGGGTAAGGGTTGACAACAGGGGTCCAAGCTACAGTCGCGTTTATGTTTCCCGCCGCGAATGAAGCAATTTTCCGGTTACTATTATTGAATAGCGGTTCGTGCCAGCACGCTCAAACCGGGGTGAAGAGCAGCAGGTGGCCGCGTCGTTTCGTTGCCGGATTGACGGACCCTGCACCAAATTCCCCTGCATCATTCGCCAGGGGAACGCCCGTCGTTTCGCCGCAAAAACGAGCCTGGGCAGCGAACGGCGTCCACGCACAATGCCCGTAACCGTTGCGGCCACCCGGTGCCCGCAACAATCCGCGGAATGCCTCTGTCGTTTCGAGACCGGAAGCCTCACCGGTGAGTGCCACGGGGAACGGCCGGCCCCCCCTCCGCATGCCGTCTAGCAGCGGGCATGCGGCTGGAATCCGCCCTCGTAATAGGGTGACGTATGCGAACCCGGCGGCACAAGCTGGTCGATCACCTGCAACTCCTCCGCCGTGAATCGTATGGTCAGGGCCTGCACGTTATCCTCGAGTTGCTCCAGGGTGCGCGGCCCGACGAGTGCGCAGCATACCCCAGGCTGCTGGAGCACCCAGGCCAGGGCGAAATGAGAGAGCGCCACCCCTTTGGCCGCCGCCAGTGGCAGCAGAAGATCAATCTGGGCCAAAGCCGCGTCGGTCCAACGGCTGGCGGCAATGGGATTGGAGGCCATGCCCGCGAAACGTGTGGCCGGAGGAATCGCCTTCCCGCTCCGATATTTTCCCGTGAGCAGGCCACCGGCGAGCGGACTCCAGCACATGATGGCGACGCCGAAGGTTCGGGCGGCGGGCAGGAGTTCCCGCTCGATGCGGCGATCGAGCAGATTGTAGGGGGGCTGCTCACAGGCGACCCGGTTGAGATGGTTGGCCTGCGCGCACCACAAGGCCTCCACCAGTTCCCACGCCCCGAAGTTACTGGTGCCGACATAGCGCACTTTGCCGGCCCGCACCAGGTCATCAAGCGCCCGCAATGATTCCTCGATCGGGGTCCTCGGGTCCGGCCGATGCAACTGGTAGAGATCAAGATAGTCGGTCTGCAAGCGGCGCAGGCTGGCCTCGCACTGCGCGATGATGTGCCGCCGGGAACTACCGCGCATATTGGGATCACATTCCTGCATGATCCCGTGAACCTTGGAACAAAGGATGACCCGGTCACGCCGGCCGTCGTGGCGCAGGGCCGCGCCCACGAATTCTTCGCTGCGGCCGCCATGATAGACATTGGCGGTGTCGAGCACGTTAATCCCGGCGTCAAGTGCCTGGGCGATGATCGTGCAGGTGTCGGCTTGGTCGGTTTTGCCGCCAAACATCATGCAACCGAGCGCCAGCGGGGAAACCTGCAGGCCGGTTCGTCCGAATGGGCGGTATTCCATGGCGGCGGCAGCGTCCCCGCAGAGCGGCCGGCGCCGCAATGCCAATCGTGCCAGCGCGCGCCGAAAGTGCTTTTCGATAATAGGGCCGACGGCGTTGCCGACCGCTGTCCACCAAGCATCATGCCGCCATGCCATCGCCCGCCCCGCTCCGCCGTATCCCGCTGGCCCTGCAACTCTGGTCGGTCATGGAGGCGGTCGCGGGTGACTTGGCCGCGGCCGCGGCCCGGGTGGCAGCACTGGGATTCGCGGGAGTCGAACTCGCCGGCTACGGCAATCTCGACGCGCGGGGCGTCAGGGCCGCCTTGGCCGATGCCGGACTCCGCCCGGCGGGGATGCACATCAATCCCGCCAGACTCGGTGAGATCAACCAGATCATCGACGAGGCCCTGACCCTCGGGACCAAACACGTGACCTGCGCTTTCTGGCCACGATCCCTCTATGTTTCCTCCGCGGCGTGCGAAAGGATCGGTGAGCGGCTGGCGGAATTCGGCGCCAACCTCAGGTCCGCGGGCCTGCGTTTCAGTTTTCACAACCACGACGCCGAACTCGCCGTGCTGAACGGGCGCACCGTGCTGGAGTGGATGCTCGGTGCCGCCGCCCCGCGCGACCTGGCCATGGAGCCCGACGTGTTCTGGCTCCACCATGCCGGCTATGACCCGGCCCGTTTTCTCCGGGAACAAGGGGCGCGCTGCCCGCTCATCCATCTGCGTGATGAGGCCGAGATTGGCGGCGGTCCCGTCGACTACCCCGAGGTTTTCGCCGCGATCGACGCGGTGGCGTCAGCCGAATGGCTGATCGTGGAACAGGACCGCTTTAACCATGAGCCGTTCGAGTCCCTGCGCCGCGGGATGGCCCAATTGACGCAGTGGGGACGGGCTTAGTCGTAACGATTCAGTCGACTTGGGTGGCACGCGGCCTCCGGACGCGTTTTTCCTGTGGACACCAAGCCAACCCGTCGGGAGGCCGGGTTCCACCTTTCGTGACGGCAACGACAGGCCAGGATCCCGGCCGCGCGCAGCGAGCCGTGATAGCACGCGACCCACCCGCGAATGAATTAACTGCCCAGGCTCACCACAAACACCAATAAGGCCACCACACTGACGGCCGCCACGCAGGAACCAATCACCCCGGCCCAGTCCTGGCGATTCCACACGCGGAACTCCCAATTCGATCCCGGGAACATCTTGAGGTGATTGAAACGGTTCGGATCGGCACGCGTGAGTTCCATCGCGCGCTCATCCTCGACGTTTGAATTCCCCAACACCGGCGTGCGCAACTTGCCATAAAACTGATCCAACAGTCCCTGGTCCTGCGGCTTGGTCAAGAGAGCGACCAGCATCAGGATCAAAAAGGGTGGAATAATGCGGAAGAGGAAAGTCAAAGTCTCGTTCAACGAATACGAATTCTTCGCCAGGTCCCAACCCAGGCGATCCAAGACAACCAGCTCGGCTTTCAGGTAACCTTTCCCCACGGCCTGCCCATGGGAGTAGCCAATGCCCTCGCTCCAGAAAATCGACTTCTTCGGCAACAGCACCACTTTCTCGAATTTTTCCCCGGCCTTAAGAGCCAAGGGACGCTCACCCCCGGATTGCCCGATGGCCTTCAGCTTGTCCCACGAAGCGATGGCGCGATCACGCTGCTGCACATCCATTTCGCGGGCCGTGTAGGTTCTTGCGACCGGAACCGCCTCCGTGGTCTTGCTGAGATACGCCGAAGCGCGCAGACCCGGGAGAAAAGGCAGACCGAACGGCAGGATGACCGTGGCCACAAACATGAACACCATGGAGGCCCACGCTCCCGCGCGGTTGGAACGGCGCCAGAGCATCCCCATCCAAAAAGCCGCGGCCAGGATGCTGTTGAACATCATCGTCATCTTGAAAAGCTCGAACAGGCCCTTGGATTGCGTGGCGATGTAAGCCGAGAACAACATGTAGAGGGCACTGAATATTCTGCCCACCCAGACATAGTGACCCTCGGAGCAATTCGGGCGGAAGGGGCGATACAGGTTATTCGTGATCAACGCCGCCGCCGTAAGCATGAAGGTCGACACCGAAGACATCAAAGCGGCGATCAGGCAGGCGATCATCAATCCGACCAGACCCAGGTTGACCGGGCCAAGCAAATCGCGGGTGGCCAGTCCCCACACATAGTCGGGGTCAGAAATCGAGTTGCCGTAAAGCACGACCGTCATCAACGCGACGACCCCCCACATGACGTTCGAATAGCGCTTGAGCAACACGCCACTGACAAAGCCGAAGCGGGCCACATAGTCGCTTTTGGCAGATCCGCAGGCCGTCATTTGATTGGCCTGAACCGCGGTGGTTGTCACGATCATGACCGAAAATCCGACAATCCAAAACCACGAGAACTCAATCAGGCTGGGCGAGCCCCAAATCTCCATGAAGGAAGCCGGCAAGACCTCGTGGATCGTGGTGAAGGCGCCGAGAAATCCCTCGCTGCCAAACTGCCGGTTGATTTTGGCCATCGCAAAGGGGATGAGCATGATGGACAGAATAATAATAAATATCCCCTGCACCAAATCGACCATGAAGGCCGCGGTCAGCCCCCCTTTGCTGGCGTAAAGGAACGAGATCACCGCGACGATGAAGATGAGCCAGTTTTCACTGAAATAGGAATACTCCTTCTTGGGATTCAGCGCCTGCAGCTCCACCAAGCGCGTTTTTTGGTCCCCCGTGAGCAGCGCGAAATCAACCGTCTCCAAGTTTTCCCGCTCCACCGCCTTGTGATATTCCACGCGCTCGATCACGGACAGTTCCGCGACTGGCTTGGAAGCGATGGCCGAGACGGTTTTGGACATCGCCACAAAACCGATGGCCGCAATCAACACGAAGAAGATTGATTGGCACGCCGCATAAAAGGCCGCCATCCGCTTTGAACCATAACG
>JAQSDJ010000144.1:4445-8860 GCA_029945855.1 Lacunisphaera sp. | reverse complement strand
AACGTTCCACGAAAAAGTCCCCCCTCGTGAGCAGACGCAAACGACGATACCAAATGGACGTCATCCAAAAGACGGGCAGGTTCATCAATCCTCCCGCCAACATGGCCCAGATACCCGAGGCCCCGTTGGTATTAACCATCGTCGTGGTCGTGGAAACATGCTCGACCGACGTGGCCTGGCCAAAGGCCGCAAAAGTCTGAATCAGCTTACCGAAACGCCTTCCGCCCATAAAGAAGTCCTCCCGACTGTTCATTTTTCGCGCCGTGCGGATGGCGATGACAACGATCAGAACAAAATACACGATGATCATTGCCAGATCGAGCAACGACAGGCCCCAGTAGGTGTTACTAGTCATAGATGAAATTCCTCAGGTGAGCAGTTCCGCCATTGCGACCGGCCGGCGTTGTTCCAGCGACATGACCGCCGCGGCCACCATCCCGAAGCTCCAGAGATTGTCTGCCAGGCTGCACGCCGGTTGGCGCCGCTCGTCGATCGCGGCAGAAAACTCCCGGAGCACCCCGATCCGGTCGAAACCAGGGAAGCCCACGGGGTCCTGCAGTTTGATGACCGTGTCTTTCTGGGGGTGGAGCGTGAGTCCGCCCTGTTCACCGCCGTCCCAGTCGATGGTGCCATGTTCAGCGCGAACCCGCCAGGTTCCCGCCCAGGTGGTTTTTGCTCCGCGCGAAGACCAGGATCCATGATAGCTGAAGCGCGTGCCGTTGGTGAACTCCACGAGCACATCGGCATTGTTGGCCTGTCCGCTCTCGTCCCACCGATCCGCCCAGGCCTGGGTGAAGACCCGGACCGGATTGGCGCCGAGAATAAAACGCGCCTGATCGGCCTGGTGGATAAACACCTCTTCCAGCAACGAGCTGACCCGGTTTTTCCGGGCAACATTGACCAGGTAAGGGGCGTATTCCTGCACCATCTCCACGCGGAGGGCGGAGATGGTGCCCAGTTCGCGGCAGGTGGCCCGCAACTGCCAGAGCGGCTCCCGATAGCGGAAGTTCTGCGACACCATCACGAGGCCCGAGGTTTGACGGGCGATCTTGGCCAGCTCGAGAGCCGAAGCGAAGGAATCGGCCAGGGGTTTTTCGACCAGCACGGGCTTCCCCGCCGCCAGCGCCTGGATAGCCAAGGGCACGTGCACATGGTGGGGGGCCGAAATGACGACCGCGTCATAGTCGCCCTGCAGGGCTTCCGCGTAGTCGGTATAACCACGCATGTCCCTCCCGTGTTTCTGGTGGAAGGATTCCAGCGCTTGGGGGGAACGGCTGACCACCCCACCCAGTTTCCAGGCGCCCGACTTTTCGTAGAACGGGACCCAGGATGAAGCCCATCCGGCGGTGCCAACTTGCAGTGCGTTTTTCATGACAAGCGTGGACCTTCCCTCAGGCAATCATGCGCCGGATCGCCGCGATGCCGGTCTCCGCTTCCGCCTCAGTCTTGACTTTTTCCAGAATCAAATAGGCGGAGGGATTGCCCTGCCTGATGGCCTGGAGCACCGGCACCCAATCAACCTGCCCCTCAAGCAAGGGGACTTCATTGACATGGATATGGGTGCCAGGTTGAGCGCCCAAATTCTTGAGATGCACCGATTCGTAATGACCTTGCAGTTGCTCGCAAATGCGCAGCAACCGGGCAGTCGGGTCCCACAGTTCGGCAAAAGTCAGGAAATTGCACAGATCCAGCGTGATCATCAACCGCCGGGAACAGAGCCGGCTCTTCAACTGAAGAAATCTCTCCGGCGTGTTGATGGCACATTGCACGTGGGGCTCGATGGTCAGGTTTACTCCCGCCGCTTCACACTGGGCGACCCAAGGCTCCAGCTTGACCGCAATCTCATCCAGAACACCTGCGGTGAAATTGTCGCGGTGGCTTCCCGCATAACCAGAGGGGTGGCGGTTGCCCCCGTTGATCACGAGATCAAGACAACCCGTGGACTTCACGTGGGGGATTGCCGCCGCGAGAAGCTGCTCCTGCACCTTCCGCTCAGCGGCATCAGGCAGCAGGGGGTTAAAGGAGTAAGCGGCAATCTGGCAGGGCTCAAGTTGAACCGCGCGCAGCGCCGCGAGTTTCTCCCGCCCGCCCTCCGCAACCAAGTCGGCGGCATTGAAGGAAACGCCGTCCACTTTAAGCTTTTGCGCAATGCGGATGGAGTCAGGGCCGCAGACAAGTCCTAATTTCATGAGACAATTGGGTAAGGGGAGCCGCACGGTGCGGCGGATGACAGGCGGGGTTGGAGCGAGGCCGGAACTCCGAGGAAGGTCGCGGCCGCGGGTTCACGACTGAGCCCTCCCCTCTTTCCGGGCAATGGAGCCAATTGTTTTATCGAAAAGCTCAACTGGCACTTCGCCGCCCTTTCGACCACCGGGTGGCCGATGCGGCCGACAGGTCGCGCAAGGAGTTACCCGCCGACCAACACGTGGCATCCACGTAGGTGGTGGTCGGCTTGGCGGGCAATCCGCGCTCATTGTTCTCAACCATGCTGATGAGCTGCCGGGCGGCGACCTCCCCCACGGTGATGGCATCGATCGACAAACCGCTGTAGTTCCGCGTCCGCGTCTCCTTGCAGTAAAGCACCACGCCGATCTTGTCGGGTCCCGCCAGACCGCATTCCTCCAATGCCGCCACCACCTGGTAGTCCCCGGCGATCAACACATCCGGCTTGAAGCGCCGGATCCAACGCAGGAATTTTTGTGCATCCCAGCTTAAATCGTCGAAGAACAAGGGAGGAATCTCCGCAAACCCTGATTTACGGGTGCGCTGGGCAAGAAACGCGCCCAGCCGCTGATGGTTGGTCCGGTCGTCGACCGACTCCCGCATCACCAGCGCCGGTCGTTGATAGCCCAGGCTGACCAATTGGGCAATGAGTTCGGTCATGCCCGTGGTATGATCATCGATGACCCGATGGACATTCAGCGCCGCATGCGAATAATCCAGGCTCACGGCGGCAAACTTCTGCCAGTCCAGATCCAAGGTGGCGCTGAGCGGCATGGGGGCGATCAGAATACCCTGCACATTCTGCGTCCAGAGAATTTGACTCAGCCGTCGGCCCGAGAGCTGCGCCTGATGGATGTTTACCGCCTCGAAGAGATAGCCGCGATGAGCCGCGAAAGCCTGCGCGCCGGTGAAGCACCCGGTCGTATAGTTTGCACTGACCCAGCGGGTGGGATCCTTGGGATTGTCATGCAGGAAGGCAATCTTCGCGCGGGCTTTCTGGGGATCCTTGCGGCGGCGCTGGCGCATCAGGGCCGAGACGAGCGGATCGGGCCGGTAGTCCAATTCCCTGGCCAATGCGCGGATCCGCTGCTTGGTGATTTCCGGAATCACGGGTGAATCACGCAAGGCCAATGACACCGTCATCTGCGAAACCTTGGCGAGCGCGGCTATGTCTTTTTGGTTACTCATGGAGGCCCGGGAAGAAGATTCCAGATGACGCAGAATGCGGAAAAGCTGTCTTGGGGCGATGTAAACCTGATTTCGTGTTGGGGCGGAGCGTTGTTTGGTGTGACGCTAGCGCCGCAGCTTGGCAAGTTCCCCAGGGAAGGAGTGCCGCCGGATGCCCCCGGGCAAGGTCTGGCGGGGCGAGCCGTGTGAGCGGAGAAGCATTCATTCGAGCAAAAGGCCGTCGCTGACCACGCTTGTTCCGGTCGTCAGCTGCGTTTTGCGGTGGAAACCGGAGCCGCCGCTCGCGAATCGGCCTCTCCTTCCCGGGGTCCGGGATGATGGATCCGTCGGCACTCGGGACAGATATTCAGCCACGTCCGCTGAGATGGTGACGCCAGGCGGCCTGCATCGAGGGGAAGGCCAGCACCGCGGGATCTACCTCTGCGGCGGATTGCACCACGAGTCCGGAAACATCCTCCCCCGTCTTTACGCCGCGGAAGGCCGGCACCCGTGCCGTAAAGAAAAGATCCAATACGTTGTAGGTGTAACCACCGTAGGCGTAGGTGTTGGGCTGTGAGCAGAGAAACTTGACGGCCTCCAGGGACAGGCCGGTCTCCTCCTGCACCTCGCGCCGTGCGCCGGCTTCGGCGGTCTCGCCGACATCGATGAATCCGCCGGGGGGCGCCAGAAGGCCTTTACCCGGGTCCTTTTGCCGGCGGATGAGCAGGATCTGGTTGCGGTCATCGAAGATGAAGCAGGCCGCGGCGACGGCCGGATTGATATACCACTCGAAAGAACAGGCCGCGCAGACGAGGTGATTTGCCGCTTTCCGCGCAAAAGGCTCCGCCCCGCAGCGCGGGCAGAATTGGAGAACGGCCGAGCTGGTTGGGTCAGCCATACTGTTTCGGAGTCGCGCAAAGTGGCGCTCGATTGCTCAAGCCGTCCGAGAACGCGGCCCCCCGACCGGCTCCGCCCAGCAGTTTGATGCGGTCGACCACCTTGGGCACATACCGGCCGGCGACAAA
>JAQSDJ010000144.1:0-4435 GCA_029945855.1 Lacunisphaera sp. | reverse complement strand
GTCTGCAGTCCGTTGTCCATTGCCGTGTTTTTCCAATCCCTGTGCTTCTTGTCCAACTGCGCGACGTGGGTTGTGTAGTATTCCTGCGCCGCTTGGGACCTGATCAACAGGGATTCACTGGACCAGTTGACCTTCGCCACGCCGGCATGGACCGCGGCCTGGAGACTGGCAACCGGCAGGCCGGAAGAGCCGTGGAGGGCAAGGCCGATCGGCCGGCCGGCGAGCTTGGTCGCGCGCTGCTGGTGCGCGGCGACGGCCTCCGGGTTGAAGGTCGGGTAGCCGTCGGATCCGAGTCCGTGCTGGGTTCCGACGCCGGGGGCCCACCAGGCCAGGTAGCCTGGATGATTTTTCTCCGCGACACCGAAAAGGGCATCACAATCGCTCAGCGGCGAGACGCCGGCATCCACGCCCGCTTCCATCTCCAGCGTGAGCGGCAAGCCCAGCTGCACCGTGCGGTCGCAGAGCTGGCCGATGGCCGCGATATTTTCCTCCGGCGTCATCTCCGAAGAATCGAGCGAGAGGGAAGAGTAGATCGGCAGCGCCGCCTCGAGGATCGCGTTCGTCTCCGGGCCTTTGATATGGTCGGTATGCAGGACCACGGGCACATGCCGGAACGAGGGGTGGTTGGCCAGCACCCTGAGTTCCGCATGATAACGGGCGAGCCCGAGCCGGGCATCACCGCCGCCAAAGCTGCGCCCTTGTAACTGCCAGAGACTGGTTTCGATGATGACCGGCGCATCACACTGGCGGGCCGCGTCGAGGACATCGTATACCGCGGCCGGACTGTCGGCGTTGACCGCGAGCACAGCGTAACGGTGGCGCAGCGCGTCAGCGATGAGCGCGCGGGTCTGGGCAGGAGAGAGGAGCATGGGGCGGGAAGTGCGGGTGCTAGACCGCGGTCTTGATGTGCTTGGTTTTGAGGTATTCGAAGACGGCCTTGCGGGATAACTCGAGACCGTAGCCGCTGTCTTTCCATCCGGCATAGGGGCCGTAATTGGTGTTCACGGCTCCATGGTTGACACAGACGGTGCCGGCTTCCAGGGCCTCCGAAATTTTCACCGTGGCGGCGTGGTCCTTGGTAAAGAGGTAGGCGGCGAGGCCATACGTGGTGTCGTTGGCAAGCGCGATGGCCTGCTCGGGAGTTTCGAATGCCTGGAAGGGAACCACCGGGCCAAAGGTCTCGTCGCGCATGACCAGCATGTCGGCGGTGCAGCCGGTGAGGATGGTCGGCGGGTAATAGTTGCCCAGGGCGAAGGCTGGCCCGGTCAAACGCTGGCCGCCGGTTACCAGCGCGGCGCCTTTCTTCACGGCGTCGTCCACGTGGGCCTGGGCGGTCTCGGGACCTCCGGCGGTGGCCATGGGCCCAAGGTCCACCTTGGGATCAGTGATCCCATCCCCCATGGTCATCTTTTCACCGATCGCCTTAAGCTTCGCGACGAGGGCGTCGTGGATGGAGCGATGGGCATAAACGCGGTTGACGGAACTGCAGGACTGGCCGCAGTTGCGAAACCCTTTGTAAGCGATGATCTTTGCGGCGAGGTCGAGGTCGGCGTCGGCGCAGACGATGGCCGGACAGTGGCCACCCAGTTCGAGGGAGACCTTCTTGAGGAAGGGGGAAACGACCTGCATGATGCGCTTACCGACCTCGGTGGAGCCGGTCATGGCGATCTTCTTGACCAGCGGGTGCCGCATGAGGGCCTCGCCCAGCGAGGCGCCCGGACCGTTGAGCACGTTGATGACGCCGGCCGGGATGCCCCCCTCCACGAGGGCCTGGCAGAAGGCCGTGGGGGACATGGGCGTGACGGTGGTGGGTTTGACGACGACCGTGCAACCGGTGGCGAGGGCGGGCCCGAGTTTCCAGCTCAGGAGGGAAACCGGGTAATTCCACGGCGTGATGAGGGCGCAGACGCCGACCGGCTGGTAGGTGACCGAGGAACGGTATGCGCGGTCCTCGGTAGGACTGATGACACCCTCAATGCGCACGCCTTCGGCCGCGTAATAATCGAGCGTGTCACACGAGCCACCGATTTCGGATACAGACTGCACCAGCGGTTTGCCCTGCTCCAAGGCCATGAGCCGGCCGATGTGGTCGGCGCGCGTGCGGGCGTAGGCGGTGGCCTTGATGATGATTTTCTGGCGCTCGTAGGCGGTGAGCCCGGACCAGGCGGCGAAGGCATTGTGGGCGGAACCGACGGCGCGATCCACGTCGGTCTGGCCGGCCTGGGCAATCCGACCGACGGGTTCCCCGGTGGCCGGTGACTTGATGGTGAAGGTCGCCCCATCGGCGGCGGGGCAAGGCTGGCCCTCGATGAGGTTGCGGATGTCGTGGATGATTTCGGTGAGTGGCATGGGACGAAGGGAGGGCGGCGGGGACAGGCTCAAAGCTGAGGGTGGATACAGACCTTGAGGGCCTCACCGGATTCCATCAGGCGGAATGCCTCCTCGATGCGAGCCAGGGGCAGAGTGTGGGTGACGATCTTTCCGGCCGGAAACCGACCGCTGTTGATCAGGGCGAAGGCCGCTTGAAAATCGCTTTTCTTTTCGGAATAGGAACCACTGATCTCGAGTTCCTTATAGTGGATGGTGTTGACGTTGAGCGTGGCGGTGGGGGTGGACTTCGGCAGACCGGCGAAGAAGTTAACGCGGCCGGCCTTGCCCGCGATCTCGAGGGCGTCGTTCTGGGCGGCGGCGGCGCTGACCGCGACGACCACAACATCAGGGCCGAAGCCACCGGTGAGTCGGGCGACCTCCTCGCGGTGAGAGCCGTCGGGTTGGACGAGGACGGTCGCGTCGAGGTCGAAGGCGCGGGCCATCTCGAGCCGGCGGGGATTGTTGTCGAGCACGATAACCTGCTGGGCGCCTTGCAGTCGGGCGAGGGTCGCGTGCATGAGGCCGATGGGGCCGGCGCCGATGATGGCAACGGTGTCCTTAAGACTGACGCCGAGGCGGCCGTGGGCGTTCATGCAACAGCCAAGCGGCTCGGCCAGGCTGAGGTGATCGGCGGGCAGGTCGTTCGTGACTTTGAAGAGATTGCCTTGCCGCACGGCGAGCGCGGGAACCTTCATGAGTGGGGCGAAGGCCCCGTCATGATGGTAGGACATGGTGGTCCGGTTGGCGGTCAGGTTGGCGCGGCCGGCCTCGACGTAGCGGTCGGTGCCGTTGATCAGCACAATATACATGACCACGCGATCGCCGACCTTGATGGGCGAGTCTGCGGCGCGAGACTCGACAACCCGACCGCAGAACTCGTGGCCCAGGATGCGGGGCGGCTTGATCTTGGCATCCCCGTGGCGATACGTGCGCAGGTCGGTGCCGCAGACGCTGCACGAGTCGATGGCGAGGAGCATTTCGCCCTCGGCGAGAGTGGGATCGGAGACGTCCTGGACGGGAAGTTGTTCTTTACCGAGATAGACTGCTGCTTTCATGGGTGGAGGAATGTGGCTTGAGGGGAGTGCGGAGAGGAGGGCGCCGGGCTTAGCTCATCCAGTTCCGGGCGGCACTGGCGGACCACTTGCGGGTGACCTTGCGGGTCTTGGTCCAGAAGGAGAGACCGTCGCGACCGGTAATATCGCCGTCCCCGAAGCGGGAGGCGTTCCAGCCGCCGAAGCCGAAAGGCTCGCGCGGGACCGGGACGCCGATGTTGATGCCGATCATGCCCGCGTTGGCGTGCTGCTCGAAGTGGGCGGCGGT
Source organism: Lacunisphaera sp. (assembly GCA_029945855.1). Lineage (GTDB taxonomy): Bacteria > Verrucomicrobiota > Verrucomicrobiia > Opitutales > Opitutaceae > Lacunisphaera. Next base: position 745 of record JAQSDJ010000144.1, on the reverse strand, counting down.
GGCGCCGTCGGCGGTGTAGATGGCGGCGGCGTTGCCGTAGGGGCTGGCGTTCTCGATGCGCAAGGCGGCCTCCAGGGTTGGCACGCGGATGATGGTGAGGAAGGGACCGAAAATCTCATCGCAGGAAAACTCTTCGCCGGGCTGGGCCTGATCGATGATGGTGGGAGCCACCCAGTTGCCTTTCTCCATGCCGGCAACGGTGGCGCCACGACCGTCGGTGAGGAGCAGGCGGCCGGCCGCGGCGGCCCGGTCGATATAGCCGAGGATGCGGGCCCGGGCGCCAGGACTGATGACGGCTCCCAGGTCGGTGCCGAGGCGGATTTTCTTGGTTTCCTCGACGATGGCGTCGATGACCGGCTGGCAGTCGCCCACCGCGAGGAGGACGCTGGCCGCCATGCAGCGCTGGCCGGCGCAGCCGAAAGCGGAGCTGATGACGTTGCGGGCGGTGACCGCGACGTCGGCGTCGGGCATGACGACGAGGTGGTTCTTGGCCCCACCGAGCGCGAGGACGCGTTTGCCGGCGGCCCGGCCGCGGTCGTAGACCGCCTTGGCCACCGGGGTGGAACCGACGAAGGCGGCGGCGGCGATGCCGCGGTGGTCAAGCAGGGCCTCGACGGTAGCGCGGTCGCCTTGCAGGACATTGAAGACGCCCTCGGGCAGCCCCGCATCGTGGAGCAGATCGGCCAGTCGAAGCGGGGTCAACGCTACCTGCTCGGAGGGTTTCAGGATGAAGGTATTCCCGCAG
>JAQSDJ010000143.1:22386-25196 GCA_029945855.1 Lacunisphaera sp. | reverse complement strand
GCTCGGCGGCAAACTGCTGGCGGTGCGCGGGCGTGGGCTCCCCCCCGCAATCGCGGCTGTGCACGGCGACGGGCCAGGCCGCGCCGGCGGTCCAGGCGGCGCCGCCCAGGCTGGTTGCGCCGACCTGCACGAGCAGGCCGGGGCCGCCGGCGCCCGGACCGACGAGCGCGAGCAGGTCCGGCACGGCGAAGTCAGCGCGTTCCCAAGCCGCGATTTCCTCCGCGGTGAAACGGCGGCGGTGCGCGGCATAGACCAGCGCCGACGCACGGTCCGGCGACACGCAGCAGCCCCAATAGAGCTGGGCGGGCGGAAACGGGGCGAGCGCCTCGAGCGCGAGCTCCGCCTGCCCGAGCGCGGGCAGGTCGGGCGCGAGCGGCACGAAGCGCATGAAGAACCGGTCGGACGGGACGAAGTGCGCCGCCACGGTGGAGCGAAGGTTGATTTTAGGCAGCAGGCGCATCGGGCGGAGGGGGGGGGTGGGGCTGGGTGGTTTCGGCAAGCTCTAACACGGTAAACGGATACCGCAATGAATTCGCGGCGGCAGTTTGCGGCTGGGCCGCCGCGGGCGCCGTGGCGCGCTGCCCGGTGGCCGCGGTCGCGCCGCCGGGGTTGGCGGCGAGCGAAGCCGGGAGCGAAGCCTGCCCCGCCCAGGTGACCAGGGCGGACAGCTTCAGCTGCGCCGCGCCCTCGCGGGCGGTGACGGTGATGCGCAGGACCTGGATCTGCGCGCCGAGGTTGCGGGCGGCGACGTTGCCCACCTGCCGCCGCGCCTCCTGCAGCGAACGGAGATACGGCCGCGTCTTCGTGGCGCTCACCGGCGCGGTGAGGTATTTCTGGAGCGTGGAGGTCTGCGTGGGGTCCCAGCCGGTGGCGGCCAGCACGGCGGCCGGGGCCGAGTTGAGGTTGGTCGCGTTGAACTGGTAGAGCGACACAGCCCCCTTGAAGGCCTCGAACAGCGGTGTCGGGCGGCCGTCGACATCGTAAAAGAAGTCCTTGGCCACGGCGATCCCCGCGAGTTCGTCGAACGAGCGCAGCGACCGGTAGGGCGGCTTCGCGGGCGGATCGCCGCGCTCATACACCGTCGCGCTCGTGGCGGACTCCGCCGCGAGGTGGCCGCTCCGCATCCACACAAACATCGCGTCGGCCACGCGCGCGGCGTCCGGGACGGCCAGGCCGAGCTGGACGAGCAGGGTGTTCAGCGTGTCGAGGTTCAGGCGCGGCAGCGAGAGCTTGGCGCTCTCATCCTCAAAGGCGACCGTGACCGTCACGCGCTCGCGCGGCACATAGCCGGCGTAGCCGAGCGGATCCTCCCAGCCCTGCACCGGCGCGTAGAGTCCGCCGTCCACGGTGCGGAAGTCCATCAACACCCCGAGCACGGTCTCCATTGCCCCGTGGGCGTCGGCCCGCAACCGGTCGCGGTCCGCCACGCGCATGGCGATGAGCAGGTCGGTGCTGCTGGACTCGATCAGGCGTGTGAGCAGCAATGCCGCGAACAAGAGCGTGACGAGCACGATGACGATGACGGAGCCGCGGGGGCCTGCTGCAATGGAGGCGGGCGGGACTGATAGTCCCGCCTCCACCAAAAATAATGCGGCGCATTTCTCATCTCAGTAGCCCGGCAGCCCCTCCGTGATCACGGGCAGCGTGATGGTTTCCTCGTATTCCTGGTCCTTCCGCTTGAATTTTATCCGGAGGCGCCGCGGCGCCTCGTAGTTGCCGGCGGAATCCTTCTGCAGCGTGTCCTCGGTGGACCAGGTGTCCGTCTGCGCGTCGTAATAGTCGTAGGCCAGCGCGGTCGCGAAGGGCGACAGCACGGCCAGGCGCGGGTTGGCGTCGGCAAAATCCTCCTCCAGGCGCGATTTGTAGTAGAGGACGAGCCCGTCGCCCTCGCGCCAGGCGAGCGCGCATTGCACCTCGGGCAGCGGCGTGGCCGGCCAGGTGAGGAGCCGGTCACCCACCGGGAGGTCGAACGCGAGGAGATCGACGGTGCCGCCCTCGGGCGACCGCACCTCGGCCCCCGCCGGCGCCCCGGCCGCCGGCGTGCGGCCGCGCGCGCCGGCCGCGGCCGTCTGCAGGAGCTCGTCGAGGTGGCGGGTGACCGCGCGCGTGTGCTGCACGAAGATGAACCGGTCCTGGTTCTTCGCCCACGCCTCGGTGATGGAGAAAACGAACTGGTTGATCGCCATCAGCAGCGCCGCCAGCAACGCGAGGGCGAGGAGGACCTCGATGAGGGTGAAGGCGGATTGGATGGAGGCGGGACTACCAGTCCCGCGGGTTGCCGGCAGCGCAACGCATGCCTCGCGGGACTGGTAGTCCCGCCTCCAAGCGGAAAAACTCATGCGCGCGCTCATTGGTAGGTCCGCTCCGCGAGCTTGCTGCGGGCGGCGGCGCGCAGGGTCTCGCGGTCGGCGGGTTGCGACCAGGTCGGCCGGAGCAGCCGGCAGGTTTCGGTGATCGTGGACTGCCTGTGCCCGTCGCCATCGGTCAGCTCGATCTCGAGCGCGACATCGAACAGGTCGGCCACCGTCGTCGGGGTGAGCACGGCGCGCCAGCGGGCGGAACGGTCGTCGGGCAGGGTGAGGTCGTTCCAGGCGGTGACCTTGTCGGGCGACGGCTCGGCGCGCAGCGCCTCGCGCACGAGGCGGAGGTCGGCGGCGTGGTCGTCGCGATGCAAGGCCGCCTGCTGGGCGGCGAGGACGTTCATGTAGGACGAGGCGAGCACGAGCCCCGAGAAGGCGAAGATCGCCAGGGCCACCATGACCTCGATGAAGGTGAAGGCCTTTGTCTTCGGTGGAGGCGGGACTATCAGT
>JAQSDJ010000143.1:867-22376 GCA_029945855.1 Lacunisphaera sp. | reverse complement strand
GGCATGGGCTGCGATGCCAGCAACCCGCGGGACTGATAGTCCCGCCTCCAGCCGAAATTGATGGAAGTTCCGTCCTCATCTCAGCGGTGGCCGGGGCCGGCCGCGGGGGCCAGCACGGTGCAGGTCCACGGGTCGAGCGTCAGGATCTGGCTGGTGGAGCCGCGCACGATCTCGAGCCGGAAGGGATCGCAGGTGCCGTCGGCGTAAAAACCCACGCGGGCCAGCGGGGACTCGACCAGCCGGCCGCCCACCAAAATCGACGTGACGCGCGCGGGCGGGAGCAGCCGCACGTTGTCCTCGCCCGTCAGCGCGACCCGGCCCTCGCCCCAGTCGAGCACCCGGGTCTTCTCGTCGCAGCGCAGCTCCAGCGTGCGGCCGGTCAGCACGGCGCTGTGCCGCGCGCTCGCGATGGCGCCGAACGCGGTGTTCTGCGCGTCTTTTTCCGTCACGGTCCGCAGCAGCGCGGTGCTGCCGCCGATGAGCAGCGCGGAGATGAGCCCGGCAATGGCCAGCACGACCAAAATCTCCAGCAGGCTGAATCCGCCTTCATCCCGCCGGCGGCGCGACTTCGGCGCGACCCGTCCGCCGGCGCGTTGCAGGCCCCTGATGGCGCTGCGGCGGGGCATCACCAGTTGCCGATGTCGTCGGCGGTCTCAGCCGTCCTGTCGACGCCCTTGGAATACAGGTCGTAACTCCCGGCGTTCTTCACGCCGGGGTAGCGGTATTCGTAGGGCTGGCCCCAGGGATCGACGGGCAGCTTGCCGCCGGTGACGTCGACGTAGGGGCCGCGCCACTTGTCATTGTTGCCCGGCGCGGTGATGAGCGCGGCCAGGCCCTCGCTGGTGGACGGGTAGTCCCCGAGATCAATGCGGTAGCGCACGAGCGGGGTCTTGAGCGAGTCGCGCACGTAGATCTTCGCGATGTCCTCCCGGGCCCCGCCGAAGAGCTTTTCGGTGTTCGTCACCACCAGGCCGGCGAGCAGGCCCATGATGGCGAGCACGACAAGGATCTCGAGCAGCGTGAAGCCGCCGGCGGGGCGGCGGCGGGCGGCAGCAAACGGCAGGGAGAAACGGGAGCGCATCATGGGAAAAATCAGTTCTGCGGTTGTCCGCGGCGGACCCGCTCGGCCGGCAGCGCGACGGCGGGCTGGGCGCCGCCGGGTTGGTTGGCGCCGCGATCTGCGCGGCGGCGGCGGTATTCCTCGATCATCGCCTGCGCCTCGGGCGGCAGGTTGCGCATGAGTGGCGAGGGCTCGCCGCCCGGGCCGCCTTCCAGGCGGGCGCGGACCATGTCGCGGATCTGGGCGCGGCGGTCGTCAAGATTCTCGCGGGCGTCGGGGTTGGCGCCCTTGTCGCCCCCGGCGGGAGGCGGCGCGGCCGCGGCCACCAACGCCACCCGCGCCTGCTTCAGGGGCAGGGTGAGCGGCCGGCCGGCCTGCGTGATCTGCACCTTGTCGGCCGCGGGGTCGTAAGACTGCACCTCCAGCCCCGGGACCTTGCCCGTCACCTCGATCCACTGCGAAATCTTGGTCGTCGGGTTGTAAAGATTGACGAAGGTGACACCCTCCTCCTGCACCACGCCGCGAAACTCGAAGTCACCGGTTGCCGTGGTGGCCGCCGGGCCCGTCGCCCCGAACGGGGAATTACCCAGCAACGACTGCCAGTCCGCGGCGCCGGCCAGCCCCGGCAGGAGAGCCAGGAGGAACGGGACCAAGCGGGTGAGAGGACGGAATTTCATGCGGGCAATGGAATCAGACAGCAGTTTCAGGTTTAGGCACCGGGGCAGGATATGACGAGACCTTTTACCCGGGGTTACGTTCCCGGCGGGACGAACGGTCCCTGGCTGGCATCAGACCCCAGCGGTCCGTGACCGTCGCTACGGCTTGGCCGGGGCGGTCTTGGCTTCGGCCTTCCTGCGATCCAGGCGTTTCTGCCGCAACCGGAGCAGCGCCAGCGCGCCCAAGGCGCCAAGGAAGAGCGGACTGCTCGCGCCGCCGCCCCCGCCGCCCCCGCCGCCGCCGGAGGAGGCCGGGGGGGTGGGCGTGGACGGGGTGGCGGGCGTGGCGGGCGCGCTGGGCGTGGCTGGCGTGCTGGTGCTGGCGGCGGAAAAGAGCCCGAGAGCAGGCCGGCCGCCGAAACGGCTGCTGAAGGCCGGGAGCACATAGTCCATATTGCCGCTGCTGATGCCGAACCAGCTGAGCAGGTCGCGGGCGTATTCATCCACGGACACGCCGGGGATGAGCCGGCCCTGGCCGGTGTCGATCGCCGCGAGATTCTGCAGGTCGGGGTAATGGCCGGCGGCCGCGTCGCCGTAGACCTTGCCGCCGCCCACCGCGCCGCCCATCACGAGGTGGTTGCCACCCCAGGCATGGTCGGAGCCGTTGCCGTTGGACGTGAGCGTGCGGCCGAAATCCGAGGCCGTGAACAGCGTGGCCTTGTCCGCCAGGCCGATCTCGGTGAGGGCGGAGTTGAAGAAGCCGACGGCCTGGCTGACCGTGCGCAGCATCGTCAGCTGGTTGTTGACGACCTCGTCGTGGTGGTCCCAGCCGCCGAGCTGGACGAAGAAGATCTGCCGCTTCGCGCCAAACTTGCCGTTGGCCGCGATGATCTTGGCGATCATCGCCAGGCTGCTGGCGAGGGAGTTGCCCGTCGGGACCGGGGTGGTGAGCGTGATGCCGGCCAGGGCGGTGGAGAATTCGGCGTAGGAGTCGACCGCGTCACGTGTGCTGTCGGCGTAGGTCTGCTCGAACAGGTTGCGATAGGTCTGGTCGACGATGTTGTTCACGCCCTTGGAGCGGACGGCCGTGAGGCTGTTGACGGCGGTGGCGCTGTAGCCGGTGAGGGCCGTGGCGCCGGAGGAGCCGACGGCGTAGGTGAACGCCTGCTGGCCGGTGAGGAACACGCTCTGGCCCGAGAGCGAGATGTTCATCGACACGAGGCTCGGGCCGTTGAGCGACCGGATGATGTCGGCGGCGCGCCCGCCCCAGCCGATGGCGGTGCGCTGGTCGGGGATGCAGGTCTGCCACTGCTTGATCTGGTCAGCGTGCGAGTAGAGCGAGACCGGGAGATGGCGGCCGGCCTTCACGTCGGCCAGTGTGGTGGGGCGAACGAGCGAGCCGACATTGGACACGAAGGCCAGCCGGCCCTGGGTGAACAGGTCGCGCACCTCCGTCATCGACGGGTGGATGCCCAGCGTGCGTCCGCCGAGGTTGCCCGGGGTGATCTGGAGGAGGGTGTCCTTCGCTAGGGCGAGGTTGCCGCGGACCTTGGCGTAGGCCTCGTATTCGCCGCTGCTCGTGGGCACGAGCATGTTGAAGGAGTCGTTGCCGCCGGCGAGGAAGAGGCAGACGAGCGCGCGATAGTCGCCGCCCGCGGGCACGGTCTGGGCCGCCAGCGAGTTGGCCAGCCGCAGGGTGAGCAGGGTCGAGAACAGCGCGGTGGTGCCGACGCCGGCGCAGCTGGCCTGGCCGAGGAATTCGCGGCGGCTGAGCGGAGGGGAGGAACTCATGGTCGGCGGGTCATTTGAGCACGGCGCAATCGGGCGAGACGGCGACGAGGTAGACGGCGACCCGGGCCTTGGTGAGCGCGAGCGTGCTGCCCGTCGGAACCATGGCGGTGGTGACGGCATTGACCGCGGCGACGACCTTGGCGCGGGTGTCGGCGCTGAGCGTGCCGTGCGCGAGCAACAGGTCGACGTTGTCCACCAGCGCCGTGGCGTTGTCGGACAAGGCGGCCTGCGGGGCGAGGTCGAGGCTGAAGCTGCCGACGGTGGCGTTGTGGATGAGGTTGTAGAGGTTGTTCGGCGTCGTGATGCCGAACACGGAATTCAGGATCTGGAACTCGGGGCCGACGAGGCCGGTGTCGCCGATCACGCCCGGCGGCTCGTAGTCCGGCAGGTAGAAATTGAAGACCGACGGCGATGAGAGCGGATACTGCCCGAGCGTGTTCTCGCTCACGGCGGAGCCGAAATCATAGGGCAGGTAGCTGCCGCTCGCGGTGTGGCGGAAGGCGCGCAGCAGGGCCGTGACGCGGAGGAATGGCTCCTGGAGCTTGCCGTGCTGGGGATCGAGCACGAAGGCGAGGTTGCGCGCCTCCTGGTCGAGCAAAATGGCCTTGATCACCGCCACCAGGTCGCCGCGCTGGCCGCGGCCGTTGTTGGCGAACGCGGCGGCGACGCGCCCGACGTAAGCGTCGGAGGGATTGGAGGTCACGAGGCGCTGGATGAGCAGGCGGCCGATGAACGGGCCGGTGTTGGGATGCTCGACGAGGTTGTCGATCGCGTCGTTCACGTCCTGCATCCCGCTTTGCCCGGCGGGGAGCACCGGCTTGCGCACGCCGGGATAGGTGAGCAGGGTCTTCGCGCCGGTGTCGTGCTGGAGGTCCCACATCTTCATCGGCGCGATGTAGTTCGCCGGACTGACCCGGGGGAAATCCGTGCGCCCGGTGCCGGTGCCGACGGCGGCCGGGTTGTTGTCCTCGTCGGTGAAGCCGGTGAAGACCCGCGCGAACTCCGTGATCTGCTCGTTGGTGTAGGATTCCGCCGCGCGGCCGTCGGTGACGGACTGGTAGGTGCCGTCCGCATTGAGCAGGTAAAGGCCGATGGTGAAGAGCTGCATCGCCTCGCGCGCGTAGTTCTCGTCGGGCCGGGTGCCGGTGGTCGGGTTGGCCTTGCGGTTGCGGTAATGCGTGAGGTAGCGGCCCATCATCGGGTGACGGGTCACGTCCAGGAGCAGCTGGCGGAAAGAGCCGAAGCTGTCCTGCACCAGCAGGTCGTAATAGCTGGAGGAGCCCTCGCCGGCGTTGCTGATGGCGGCGATGTTGTCGGAGATGACAAAGATCTGGCTGAGGGCGTAGGCGACGCGCTGCCGGAGCTGGTCGTTGCCGGCGATCATCACCTGGTTGCGGGCGCGGCGGTTGTGGCTGTTGGCGATGGCGGTGAAATTCCCCGCGGCCAACGCGGCCGTGACGAGCGGGGCGGCCAGCGTCGCGGGCTTGGCGGCCTCCCGGTCGATCCAGGCGTTGTAATCATAGCCGAGATTGCGCAACTCGGCGATCGATTCGGCCGTCGGGCCGAACGTCGCCTGGGCGAGAAACCGTGCCGCATGCTCGTCGGCGCTGAGCGCGGTGTCGGGCTGCACCGTCTGGGCCGCCAGGCGCCCCAGCAGGAGGGCGGCGAGAAAAACCAGGCGGAAGGCGGGGGCCATGGGGAGCGGCGGCATGCGGGTGACCTGCGCAGACGCTATCGCCGCCGCGCCGGTGCCGTCGAGCGCGATGTGGATGAAACACTCATGGAAAATCAGGGACGGCGGCGGATGCGTTCATTTCTTCGCTGGGGGAAGGCTCGCGGGCGGTGGTGGTGGCGGCTCCGCCTCCGTGCCCGGGAAGGGCGGCCGCAGCGTCCGGCGGCGGCGGACGTCCTGCAGCAACCGGCGGGCCTCGGGCGGCAGATTGCGCGTGAATTCCTCCCCGTCGGCCGCCTCGCGGTTGGGTTCGCTGACCAGTTGCAGGGCGGCGGTGTTGCCCGCGAGGGCGATCCGCGCCAGTTTCAACGACAGGGAGAGCGGCCGGCCGGCTTGCGTGATCTCCAGTTTGCCGGCGCCGGCATCGTAGGATTTCACCTCGATGTCCTCGGCGCGCGCACTCACCGGCAGCCATTGCGCGGTCTTCGTCACCGGGTTGTAGAGGTTGACCAACCAGACGCCTTCCTCCTCCACCACGCCGCGGAATTCGAGATCCCCAGCCGCCTCACCCGCCGGAACCGGCGCCGCCGGCCCGAACGGGGAACGGCCCAGTAAGGACTGCCAGTCGCCGCCATGCAGGCCGGCCACCGCCCCGAGGAACAGCGCGAGGCCCGGCAGAAGCACTGGGAAAAGTCGGTTCATGCGGGGCAATGATGTGACGGGCAGCGACCGCGAGGGTTACGCGGCGGCCGAATTACTCCGGCGGGCGGCCGGTGCGGCGCTCGACGGCCCAGCGGTAGGTGCGGACGTAGCCGGCGGCGCTCCGGCGCCATGAGAAATCCTGCGCCATGGCGCGTTGCTGCAACCCGGCGAGTTCCGCCGGCCGGTCGTAATAGGTGGCGCAGGCCCAGCCGACGGTGTTGAGGAGGGCCGGGGCGGTCGCGTCCTGGAAGACGAAACCCGTGCCCCGCCCCTGCCCTTCCACGTAATTGTCCACCGTGTCCACCAGGCCGCCGGTGGCGCGCACGACGGGCAGCGTGCCGTAGCGCATGGCATACAGCTGCGTGAGCCCGCACGGTTCCGTCCGGCTCGGCATGAGAAAGAAATCGCAACCCGCCTGGATGCGTCGCGCGAGCTGGCCGTCGAAGCCGAGGTGCGCCGCGAAACGCCCGCGGTAGGCGTGGGCCGCCCAGCGAAACGCCCCCTCGAGGCCGCCCTCGCCGCTGCCGAGCAGGACGACCTGCACCTTCATCCCGTCGAGGATCCGCGGCAGCGCGTCCGCCAGCAGGTCGAGCCCCTTCTGCGCCGCCAGCCGCGACACCACGCCGAAGAGCGGCACGCGGGGATCCACCTCGAGGCCGAAATGCCGTTGCAGCTCCGCCTTGCACCCCGCCTTGCCCGCGAGGTCAGCGGCGGAGAAATTCGCCGGCAGGGCGCGGTCGCGCGCCGGATCCCACGTGGTCTCGTCGATGCCGTTGACGATGCCGACCAGGTCGCCGCCGCGGAAACGCAGCACCGGGTCGAGCCCGAAGCCACCCACGGGCGTCTTGATCTCCTCGGCGTAGGTCGGGCTGACGGTGGTGAGCTTGGTGGCGTGAAACAGCCCCGTTTTCATCAGGTTCACCGCCCCGCCGATCAGCAGCTGGTCGCGGTGGAAGTCGGCCCAGGGCAGCCGGGCGAAATTGATCACGCGCGCCGGCGAGTAGCCCTGGTGCTCGAGGTTGTGGATGGTGAAGACCGTCGCGGCGCGGCCCAGCGGCGTGTCACGCAGCGTGGTGTTGAGCATCACGGGCAGGAGGCCGGTCGTCCAGTCGTGGCAATGCACGACGTCGGGCGTCCAGGCCAGCTGCTGGCACAGGGCGAGCGCGCCGCGCGCCAGGAAGGCGAAGCGCAGGTCGTTGTCCGCCCGCGCGCCCCACGGGCTGTCGTAGACCTCCGCCGCCCCGAAGAACTCGTGGTTCTCCAGGAAATAAACCGGCACCGCCGAACCGGGCAGCACGGTCTCCCAGGTGCGCGCCCAGTGCGCCGCGCGGCCGACATCCACGCCCAGGGGTTCCGCCAGCGCCCGCCACTCGCCCACCCGCTTCACGCAGCCGTAGGCCGGACAGACGATGCGCACATCATGGCCGAGCGCCGCCAGCTCCTTGGGCAGGGCGCCGACCATGTCCGCCAGCCCGCCGACCTTGACGAACGGCTCGACCTCGGGCGTGACGAAAAGAATTTTCAGGGCGCGCACGACCGGAGCAAACCGCAGGCACAGGAGCGTGCCGAGTCAAAATTCCGCCGCTCTTCCTGTTTTCATCCGGCGCGGGGCAGATTTCACTTCAATGACACCAAGAGACCAAGCCCGGGACTTTGGTGCCGCCCTTGCTTTTCCCGCCAGAAGGCAAAATGCCCCCCGAAGAGAGATATCCTCAATGGCCACAAAAAGGCACAAAACTCCGTCGGCGAATGAAGCTCTCAAAGCGCCTATCGGCGCGCGGATATTTCCCGACAGCAGAACCGGTGATTTTTGTGCCTCTTTGTGGCTAAAATCTGGTCGGGTTGCGGCCCCTGTAGCGCCGATCATTGTATCTATGTGGCTCAATGCTGCCGGCGGGCGCGGCTGTTGCCGAGTTCGACCACTATGATATTTGCTGTCTACGGTTTTACCGTCTCCTGGGAAAACACCACATACCTCTCCCCGTCGTCATCGAGACACCTTACATGAAACGTTTTTTGCGGAAAATCGTTCTGCAGTTTAATCCGCCAAACGACCGCGAGCTCATCGGTGAGATGGCGCGCCATGATACTCTGAGACTCAGGCAATAGAGATTCCAGCGAAGTAAGATTTATCCAGTATTCCAAATCCTGTCCGGTGTATCCTTTCTTTTTGAGGCCGAATATCCTCTTCTCGTCATACTTCTCTTTGAGAAATACGTCTCCGTCTATCTCTATGAACTGTGGCCAGAATAAATAAAAAAACGCGTAAGCCAGATCGGGAGCAACCTTCCCTTCCCGAAAAACGCAGTGAATATAATCATATACGTTGAACGCCGATGAATTCATTCCCTTCCAGCGATCATAATCTGGCATGAGGGAATCCATGTTATTGCCAAAGCAGGAAATACTTCACCGCTTCGCCACCGGGTAGCTGCCGAGCCACTTCACGAGCGGGCACTTGCGGCTCAATTCCTTCAGCGCGGCCTGCATCGCCGGGTCCTCGTAGTGGCCGGTGACGTCGAGGAAGAAAATGTAGTCCCACGGCTTCAGCCGGCTGGGGCGGGACTCGATGCGCGTGAGGTTGAGCTTGCGGCGGTTGAAGGGCTGCAGGGCGTGCAGCAGCGCACCGGGCTCGTGATGGAGCGAGACCAGCAGACTGGTCTTGTCGTGGCCGCTGCCGGCCGAGCCCGAGGCCTCGCGGCCGAGGAAGACGAAGCGCGAGGTGTTGTTCTTGAGGTCCTGGATGTGCGTCGCCGCCACCGGCACCCCATAGCGCTCGCCGGCGAGGCGCGGCGCGACGGCCGCGGCGCCCTTCTCCCGCGCGGCGATCTGGACGCCGAGCGCCGTGCTGTCCACGTCGACCAACTGCGCGTGCGGCAGGTTGCGCTGCAGCCAGCGGCGGCACTGCGCCAGCGCCTGGTCCTTGGAATAGATCTTCTTGATCTTCGCCAGCGGCTCGTGCGACAGCAGCGTGTGCTCGATCTCCTGGTGGAGCTCGGCGACGATCTTGAGCGGGGTCTCGACGAACAGGTCGAGCGAGTCGCGCACGGAGCCCTCGGTGGAGTTCTCGACGGGCACGACGCCGTAGTCGGCCTCGCCCTTCTCCACGGCGGTGAAGATGTCGGCGATGGTCGGCAGCGCGCGGTAGTCCACGCTCGAGCCGAACTTGCGGATGGCGGCGGCGTGCGTGTTGGTCGCCTCGGGCCCGAGGTAGGCGACGCACAGCGGCTTCTCCAGCGCGAGCGCGGCGGACATGATCTCACGATAGATGGCCTGCAGGGCGGCCGGCTTCAGCGGGCCCTGGTTCGCGGCCGACACCCGGCGCAGCACGTCGGCCTCGCGTTCGGCGACGTAGATGCGGGTCTTCGCCCCGCGCTTCAGCTCGCCAATCTTTTGCGCGCACCGCAGGCGGGTGTTGAGCAGCTTGACGGTCTTCTGGTCGAGCGCATCGATCTGGGCGCGGATTTGGGCGAGTTTCTTTTTCATGACACGGCGGCGGGGCAGCGGAGGGCAGCATGGAGGGCGCGGGCCCGGATAATCAACTCCGCAAGCACCTTGGGGGTGAGGGACTGCTTGGGGTCGTCGCCGAGCCCGTGACTCGGGCTGACGTGGGACTCGATGCAGAGGCCGTCGGCGCCGTAGGCCACGGCGGCCAGCGCGGCGGCCGGCACGTAGGCGGCCTTGCCGACGGAGTGCGAGGGATCGACAACGACGGCAGCCCAGGTCCGCTCCTTGAGCAGCGGCGTGATCGACTCGTCCGGGTGGTTGCGGTAGCCGTCGAGCGTCGGGGTCGTGCCGCGCGGGCAGAGCATGACGTTGGGGTTGCCGAAGGCCGCGATGTATTCCGCGGCGGAGATGAACTCGTTGAGCGGGCCCATGTGGATGCTGCGCTTGAGGAGCACCGCGGTGGGGCGGCCGGCGATGGCGTGCCCGACCTGGCGGAGGAGCGAGTAGTTCAGGGCGTTGCGGGCGCCGATCTGCAACACCTGCACGCCGGCCTCGAGTGCCAGCTTCACATGCTCGGCCTCCATCACCTCGGTGACGGCCGGCAGGCCGGTGCGGCGCGAGGCGTCCATCAGCGTCTCGAGCGACTTGGCGTCGCCCTGGAAGGCGTAGGGATTGGTCCGCGGCTTCCACACGCCGCCGCGGATCGCGTGCGCCCCGGCCTCCTTCACCGCCTGCGCCGTCTCGAGAAAGTAGTGCGGGTTCTTCGGGTCGATCGTGCACTGTCCCGCGATGACCAGCAGCTCCTCGCCAAGGGTGACGGCGCCGATCTTTAGCCGGCCGTTGGCCAGGTCGGACCGGCGGTCCATGAGCTTGAACGGCGACTGGATCGTGTCGACGCGGTCGACATACGGCAGGCCCTCGAGCCGGTTGATCATCAGCTCGTGGCGCTCGTCGCCCACGATGGCGTAGATCGTGCGAATGTCGCCGACGATCGGCTGGATGCGGCAGCCGAATTCGGTGACGATCGCGGTCAGCTCGGCGACTTCCTCGGGGGACAGGCGGTTGTTTTTGGGGAGGATCATGGCGGTGGTGGCTTAAAACAAAAAAGCCGCCCGGTTTGGGCGGCTCCTTTGCTTAAATCTGGTGGTTCAGTTTATGCGTTGGTGCAGCCGCCCAGGTGCTTCGGGCTAAAAAAGCCGAAGAAGTAAAAGCAGGTGGCGGCAAAACGATGCATCGGAGGCCAGTGGTGACGCCGGGCGGGGCCGCTGTCAATTCCGGAGCCGCTTATGACTTGGCGGCGTGCGCCCGCGCGGCCGCGAGCCACAGCGCCCATTCCGAGGATCCGCCGCACGCCAGCTGCGCGGCAGCCCGCGCGTTGAGCGCCCCGACAATGTTGCCCGTGCCGTTATAGGCACCCGCCGCCCAGACCTTGGCGCGCACCGGCTCCAGCACCGGCAGCCCGTCCGCCGTGTAAGCGACCGACGCGGCCCAGCGGTGCGTGACCGGTGCCTTCACCCGCAGGTGTTCGCGCAGGAATTTTTCCAGCAGACCCTGGATTAACTCCGTCGGCTCCGCCTCGGTCGTCCACTCGTCCTCGAGGGCGTGATCGCGAAAACCGCCGAGCGCCACCGTGCGGTCGGGCTGCTGTTGCCAGTATTCATATCCGTGCCGCCAGTAGACCGGCCGCGGAAAATCCACCTCGGGCGCCGGAGCGGTCGCGAGCATCTGCAGCCGCGCCGTGCGCACGCGCGGGCCGAGTTCGGGAAAAATCTTTTCCAACCGGCCGTCCACCGCCACCACCACCGAGTCGCACAGCACCGTGCCCGCATCCGTCACCACCGCACCGGGCACCATTTTCCGCACGGGGGAATTCTCATACAGCCGCGCCCCGCCGGCCCGCAACCGCCGCGCGAAGGCCCGCACGCGGTGCAATGGCTGCATGACGCCGTCCGTCGGCAGCAGGATCCCCTCGCCTTCCGGCCCGGTGTAGGGTTCGGCGGCAAAACCCGCGTCCCGCAGCACCGCCAGGTGCTGGCGGCAATCCTCCCGTTCCGCCGCGTCGGCGGCGATGCGCAGCGAGCCCGTCAGCCGGATGATGCCGGGCAAGGCGTCGGCCTGCCGCCGGATCTCGTCCGCGGTCAGCCGGTAGATCGCCGCCGCCGGGACGCGCCCGAAGTCCCGCACGGTTTCGGGGAAAAACTTCGCCAGGCCCGCGAGGACGAAGCCGCCGTTGCGACCCGCCGCGCCCGCGCCGACCGCCCCGGCGTCGACGCCGACCGCGCTCACCCCGAGCGCCGCCAGTTCCTCCAGCGCCGCGAGACCCGAGCCCCCCAAGCCGACGACGCAGATGTCGGCGCGCACGGTGCCCTCGAGCCGCGGCAGCGGGGTCCACGCACGGTCATCCCAGATCGGCAGATTCACGGCCGCGATTGTGCGGCGGACCCCGGCCCCGGCCAGCCAATTTGCTTTCACGTTTGCGCCCCCGGCGATTCCGGCGACGCTGCGCCCATGCGATCGCCCTGCCCTGAGCCCGGTCGAGGGGCTCACGCCCTGGACCAGGCCGACCCGCTCGCCCGTTTCCGCGCGGAGTTCCACCTGCCGCCCGGGCGGATCTACCTGGACGGCAACTCGCTCGGCCTGCTGTCCCGCCGGGCCGAGACGCACCTGGCCCGCGTGCTCGGTGAATGGCGGACCCTCGGCATCGACGGCTGGACCGACGCCTCCCCTCCCTGGGTCACGCTGAGCGAGACCATCGCCGCGCAGCTCGCCCCGCTGGTCGGAGCCGCGCCCGACGAAGTAGCCGTCACCGGCTCGACCACGACCAACCTGCATCAGCTGCTGGCCACGTTGTTCGATCCGGCCGGCCCGCGCCGGGTCATCGTCGCCGACGAGCTGAACTTCCCCTCCGACCTGCACGCGCTCCACAGCCACCTGCGGCAGCGCGGCCTCGACCCGGCGCAACACCTGCGCCTCGTCCGCAGCCGCGACGGCCGGACGCTGCAGCCGGCGGACATCCTCGCCGCGCTCACGCCGGACGTGCAGCTGCTGGTGCTGTCGCTCGTGCAGTTCACCAGCGGCCAGTTACTCGATGCGGCGACGCTCACGCGCGAGGCGCACGCGCGAGGCGTCCTCATCGGCTTCGACTGCTCGCACTCCCTCGGGGCGGTGCCGCACGCGCTTGACGCGGACGGCGTGGATTGCGCGTTCTGGTGCTCCTACAAATACCTCAACGCCGGGCCCGGCGCCGTCGGCGGCCTGTATCTCAACCGCCGGCACTTCGGCCGCGCGCCGGGACTCGCCGGCTGGTGGGGCGTGCGGCCCGACCGGCGCTTCGCCCTTTCCGACCGGCACGAGCCCGCCGCCGGCGCCGCCGCGCTGCACCTCGGCACGCCGCACCTGCTCAGCCTCGCGCCGCTGCAGGGCTCGCTCGAGCTCATCGCCGAGGCCGGCGGCATCGCCCCGCTGCGCGCCAAGTCCCTCGCCCAGACCGCGTATCTCATGGGGCTGGTGGAATCCGACCTGGCCGGGCACGGCTTCACCCTCATCAACCCGCGCGCCGACGCCGCCCGCGGCGGGCACGTCACCCTCGCCCACCCCGACGCCTGGCGCATCTGCTCCGCCCTGAAGGCCGCGGGCGTCGTGCCGGATTTCCGCCCGCCCGACATGATCCGGCTCGCCCCCGCGCCGCTCTACACCCGCTTTGCCGATTGCGCGGTGGCCGTCGACCGGTTGAAGGAAATCATGGTCACCAAGGCCCACGAAAGCTTCCCCGCCACCCGCCCGCTTGTCACATGAAATTCCTCGACATCACCCGCCCGGTTTTTTCCGGCATGCCCGTCTGGCCGGGCGACACCCCCGCCGAGTTCGCCTTCGTCGCCACCAAGGCCGGCGGTGATTCCTGCAATGTCGGCCGCCTCCGGGTCAGCGTGCACACCGGCACACACGCCGACGCGCCGTTTCATTACAACGACACCGGGTCGAAGATGGACGAGGTGCCCGTGGCAACCTACGTCGGCCCGGCGCGCGTCGTCGACATCCGCGGCCACGCCACCATCACGACCGCCCGGCTCGCCCTGCACGATTTCACCGCCACCCCGCGCGTGCTGTTCAAGAGCGACACCTGGACCGATCCGGCCGTGTTTCCCGCCAGCTGGCCGCTGATGGCCGCGGACGTGCCGGCCTGGCTGGCGGCGCACGGCGTGAAGCTCGTGGGCCTCGACGTGCCGTCGGTCGACCATCTCACGAGCAAGGACCTGCCGATCCACCACGCCTGCGACGCCGCCGGGGTCCTCATCCTGGAAAACCTCGACCTCCACGCCGTGGACCCGGGCGTCTACGAACTCATCGCCCTGCCCCTGCGGATCCGCGGCGGCGACGGCTCGCCGGTCCGCGCCGTGCTGCTGAGCCGGTAGGGGCGCTTGCCCCCCCAGGCGCCCGGGCCGTTGGGGGCAACGGCCCCTACCTCGATCCGAAGAATTCCCAGCACAGCACCGCGGCCGCCGCCGAGACGTTCAGCGACTCGACCGTGTCGGTGCCGGGGATCTTCACCAGCCGGTCGCACTGCGCCGCCACCTCGGGCGCCATGCCCTTTTCCTCGTTGCCGAGGATGATCGCCGGCGGGCGCGGAAGGCCGCGCGCCTTGGCTTGGGCGGGCGAGAGCTGGTTGCCCGCCAGGCTGGTGCCGATGAGAAAATGGTGGCGCTTCAGCTCCGCGCAGATCGACGGCAGCGACGGCACGCGGTAGAAATCCACGAATTCCATGCCGCCCTCCGCCACGCGCCAGGCCGCCTCGCCGGGCAGCGCCTGCCCCGGGTGGTCGGGCACGATGATCGACTTCACGCCGAAGAACGCCGCGGTGCGCACGATGGCACCGACGTTGTTGGCATTGCTCACGCGGTCGAGCAGCAGCAGCGGCGCGCGGGAGCGGCCCCACTCCAGCAGCACCTCGCGCGTCACCTTCCGCAGCGGCCGCTCGCCGATGACCGCCACGATGCCGCCGTGCAGCTTCGTGCCGGCGACCTACTCGAGCTCGGCCGCATCCACCTGGCGGTAGACCTTCTTTTGCCGGGCCAGCTGCGAGCAGAACCCGCCCGCCCGCTTGCCGGTCGCCGCGTCGAAGAACAGCCGCCGCACCTCGTCCGGGTGCCGCGCAAAGAGCGTCGAGACCGCCTGCCAGCCGCAGACGTTCAGTTCCTTTTGCCGGGTGGTGATCGGGGATTTCATGGACGGGTGTGGCCGACCAGCGTGAATTCCTCGCGGTCGTGGTAGAGGTGGCGGATGCGGAGATTCACGGCGTGCTCGGCGAAGGGCGAACCCGGCGCGCGCACCTCGCGGAGCAGCGCGAGCGAGTCCACATGGCCGAACTTCAGGTTGATGACGAAATGCCGGCACCAGCCGTTGGCCAGCCAGGGCGTCACGATGTTCTGCAGCACATGGTGCGGCTCCTCGACCAGGTCGCAGAACAGCCAGTCGAAGACCTCGGTCTCGTCCGGCTCGCCTTCCGCCACCACGGCGAAGGGCGGCTGGAACTTGAAGGCGTCCTCCAGCCGGTGCTCGATGAGCGGGTGGCCGAACGCGCCGCCCTTGAGCGGGCCGTTGTCGATCGCGATGACCTTCGCCCCGCGCTTGGCCGCGCTGTAGCTCCAGCCGCCCGGCGCCGCGCCGAGGTCGACGACGGTCTCGTCCGGCTGCGGCTCGCGCCCGAGCACGATGTAGGCCTCCTCGACCTTCAGGTAGGAGCGCGAGGGCGCCTGGGTGTCGTCGGCCATGCGGCGCTGCCCGCCGAGCACGGCCTCGCGGGCGGCGAACACCCGGCCGAAGTCGGCGAAGAAGACAAACAGCCCGCGCGCCGGCCCCGCCCCGCGCGGCAGCTCCGGCCGGGCCAGCTTGGCGACGCGCGAGAGCTTCTTGCGCAAAAGCTCGTCCAAGGCCTTCTCCACGCCGGTGGCGCGGCGCCCCAGGCCGACGACCTCGGGCACGGTCGAGAACACGCACGGCCACTCCGCATCGATCCGCTCGCCGCGCATGCTTTCGAAGAAAAAATCCGCCAGCTGCTGCGCCAGCGCGTTGACCGACTCGCCCTTGAACTCGCGCGGGGCGACCAGGGCCAGATGGGGAAAAGCCAGATCGTCCAGCCCCGCGGTGGCCGCGTCCGCCTCGCCGGTCAGCGCCCAGCCCGGACCCTTTTCCGCCACCGGCCGGCCCGCCTCGGTGAGCTCGCGCTCGAGGAGGGCTTCATAACCGTGCTGGCAGAGATAGAGCATGGGGGCAGCTTTGCCTGCGCCGGGAATGCCGCGAGGCGAAAATGTCCCTGCAGATTATTGGAGGCGGGACGATCAGTCCCGCGAGGCACGGGCATCGCGGCCGGAAGCCCGCGGGACTCATAGTCCCGCCTCCAAGCCCCAAAATCTCCGTGCCTTTTGCGGCGGGGTGCGTTCACTGACCCCTTCACCATGCGCCAGCCGACCGCCGACCTTCGCATCAGCACCGCCCGCCCGCTCCTCTCGCCGGCGATCCTCGAGGAGGATCTGCCGCTGCCCGAGGCCGGCGCCGCGCTTGTGCAGGCCGCCCGCCGCGCCGTGGGCGACATCCTCGCCGGCCGCGACGACCGCCTGATCGCCGTCGTGGGCCCCTGCTCCATCCACGACCCGGCGGCGGCGCTCGATTACGCGAAACAGCTCCGGCCCGTGGCCGACCGCCTCGCCCGCGACCTGCTGGTCGTCATGCGCGTCTATTTTGAGAAGCCCCGCACGACCGTCGGCTGGAAGGGCCTGATCAACGACCCGCACCTCGACGGCAGCTTCCAGGTCAACCACGGCCTGCGCCTCGCCCGCCGGCTGATGCTCGACATCAACGCCGCCGGCCTGCCCATCGGCACCGAGTTCCTCGACACCACATTGGGCCAGTATTACGCCGATCTCGTCTCCTGGGCCGCCATCGGCGCGCGCACGACCGAGAGCCAGATCCACCGCGAGCTCGCCTCCGGCCTGTCGATGCCGGTCGGCTTCAAGAACCGCACCGACGGCGACCTGCAGGTGGCGGTCGACGCCATCGTGTCGGCGCGGCACCCGCACTGCTTCCCCTCGCTCACCCGCGAAGGCGCGCCGGCCGTGCTCGCCACCACCGGCAACCCCGAGTGCCACCTCGTGCTCCGCGGCGGCACCCGCTCCGGGCCGAACTTCGACCGCGCCGCCGTGGATCAGGCCGCCGCCCTGCTGAGGAATTCCGGCTCGTTGCCCGTTGTGCTGGTGGACTGCAGTCACGGCAACAGCGGCAAGCAACCCGGCCAGCAGGTGGCGGTCGCGGCCGACCTCGCGGCCCAGGTCGCGGGCGGCGCTCGCGCGATCATCGGCTTCATGCTCGAGAGCAACCTCGTGGGCGGCGCCCAGGCGCACACGCCCGGCCGGCCGCTCACCTACGGCCAGAGCATCACCGACGGCTGCCTGTCGCTCGCCGAGACCGGGCCGGTGCTGGAACAGCTCGCGCAGGCCGCGGCGCGGCGCCGCGAAGTGACAAGGTCCAAGTAACAAGTGACAAACCCCAGAATCTCCCGCCCTTCCTGTTCCTTGTTACCTGATACTTGAAACTTCCTTCCCCATGCACGTCCTCATCGCCTTCGACAAATTCAAGGATGCCCTCACCGGCGGCGCCGCCGGCGAGGCCGTCGCCGGCGCCCTGCGCGAGAAGCATCCCGGTTGGACGCTCGACCTTTGCCCGCTCACCGACGGCGGCGAGGAATTCTGCGAGATCCTGACCCGGACCTCCGGGGGCGAGTTTCGCGCCACCACGGTGGCCGGTCCGCACGGCGCGGCCGTGAGCGCGCCCGCCGGCTTCGTGGCCTGGGAGCGGATTCCCGCGGCGGCCCGCGCGCGCCTGCCCGTGGACCAGACCGGCACCCTCGCCGTGGTCGACCTGGCCTCCGCCAGCGGCCTCGGCCAGCTGCCCCCCAGCCAGCGCGATCCGTGGCACACGGCCACCCGCGGCACGGGCGACCTGCTGCGTTTTGCCGCGCAGGAGCGCGCCGGGGCCATCCTGCTCGGCGTCGGCGGCAGCGCCACCAACGACCTCGGGCTGGGCGCGCTCGCGGCGCTCGGCTTCCGGTTCCTCGACGCCGCGGGGGCGGTCATCGCGGTGCCCGTGCCGGCGACCTGGGAGCGCATCAGCCGCATCGACCCCTCCGGGGCCGTTCCCCTGCCCCCGATTTTGATCGCCTGCGACGTGACCAACCACCTGCTCGGGCCGCGCGGGGCGACCGCCACCTTCGGTCCGCAAAAGGGCCTGCGCACGGGCGATGTGCCGCTGCTGGAGGCACAGGCCGCACGGATGGCCGCGCTGCTGTGCGAGGCCTGCGGCCGGCCGCTGGCGCTGGCCGACACCCCCGGAGCGGGCGCGGCCGGCGGCATTGCGTTCGGCCTGATGGTGGCGTTCGGCGCCCGCCTCGTGCCCGGCTTCGACCTCGTGTCCGACTGGCTGGAACTGCCCGCGCGGCTCGCCGCCGCCGACCTGATCATCACCGGCGAGGGACGGTTCGACGCGACCTCGCTCACCGGCAAGGGCCCGGGCTCGCTGCTGCGCGAGGCCCGGCGGCTCGGCAAATCCGCGCATGTGTTCGCCGGCAGCCTGGGCGTGCCGGAGGATTCCGCCCACCATGCCATCACGCCGCACGGCCTGCCGTTGGCGGCGGCGCTGCCGCGCACGGCCGAGTTCCTGGCCGCCGCGGTGCGCCACCACCTTTGAGCCGTGCCCGACCAGCCTGAACCGCACCACGAGCGCTTCGCCCGCCTCCGCCGGGTCAAGCAGCTGCTGCGCTTCATGCCGCGCCGCGCGGTGATGCACAAATACCCGCTCGTCGGCCGCTTCGCCGAGGCCGCGCGCAAGCGCGCCTACCTCTGGTCGCTGAAGCCCGAGAACATGCGGCCCGCGTTCTACGCCGGCTCGATCCTCTCGCTGCTGCCCGTGATGGGCATCCAGGTGCCGATCGCCTTGCTGCTGTCCCTGCTGCTGCGGGCCAACTTCATGGTGCTGGGCGGACTGCAGTTCATCACCAATCCCTTCACGGCCGCCCCGATCTATTACGCGACCCACCAGCTGGGGGCCGGGATCATCCGCGCCACCGGCTTCGGCGCCAGCCTGCCGGCCGAACACGCCGACGACCCCAACCTCTTCCTCGAACCGGTGGTGGAAACGCCGCCGGCCGCCGCCGGCGTCCCCGCCAAGCACCCGTCCATTTCCCTGACGCGCCGGTTCGGCAACGCCATCAACGCCCTCATCCTGGGCGGCGTGCTCAGCGGTCTCGCCCTCGGCCTGCTGCTCGACATCCTCTATCATAACTACTGGACCAGCCATGTGCCGCGCGCCCCGCGGGGGCCGCCCGTCCCGTGATTTCCCCCCTCGCCGGGTCTTTGTCCTCGCCATGGTGGCGGAGCGTTTTCAGAAATCACGGCACATGTCCCGCCGGTCACTTGTGAAAATCACCCTCGGAACCGCCGCCGCCTGCGTCTGCGCCCTGCTGCTGGGCTGCACGAGCAAGCCCGCCAAGGCCGCCGAGAAGCCCGCCGCCGTTCCCGTGGTGGCGCCGCCCGTCCCGCCGCCGGAAAAACTCCCGGCCGTCATGCTCGGGATCGACGTGCTCGAGGCCGACGGCTTCAAGGCCATCGCCGGCAAGAAAATCGGCCTGCTCACCCACCCCGCCGGCGTCAACCGCCGCGGCGAGACCACGGTCAGCGTCCTGCGCCGCGCCCCGCAGTCCAAGCTCGTCGCCCTCTTCGCCCCCGAGCACGGGTTCGACGGCCAGATCAAGGCCGGCGACAACTTCGGCGACACGATACATGCCGCAACCGGCCTGCCGGTGTATTCCCTGCACGGCGCGAACCGCAAGCCGACGGCGAAGCAGCTCAAGGGCCTCGATGCGCTCGTCATCGACCTGCAGGACATCGGCGCGCGCTCCTACACTTTCAACGTCGTCATGCGTTATGCGATGAACGCCTGCTTCGAGCAGGGCGTCGAGGTCATCGTGCTCGACCGCCCCAACCCGCTCGGCGGCCTGAAGGTCGACGGGCCGCCCCTCGACATCGCGAACTCGAGCGGCGTCGGGGCCTACCCGCATATGCCCTACGTGCACGGGCTCACCATCGGCGAGATCGCGCTCATGGCCAAGCACGGCTCCGTTCCGCTGACCGCCCTGCCCGCCAGCTCCCCGCTGGCCCTGAAGGAGGCCGTGCGCACCAAGGGCCGGCTCACCGTCATCCCGATGCGCGGCTGGAACCGCGCCATGCGCTGGCCCGAGACCGGCCTGAAATGGATGACGACCTCCCCCAACATCCCGAGTTTCGAGGCGGTCATCGGCTACGCCATGGTCGGCCTCGGCGCGCAGAACAGCGGCTGGAAGTGGGGCATCGGACGCGAGTTTCCGTTCCGCGGTATCAGCTATCCCAAGAAGACGCCCGACGAGATCATCAAGGCCATGGACGAATGGAAAATCTCCGGCATCAGCTTCGTGAAACGCAATGCCCTGGACCGCGAGGGCAAGCCCGCCGCCGGTGTTTACGTAGAAGTCACCGACTGGGACCGGTGGAACCCCACCGAGCTGTCGTTCTACATGCACAAGCAGGCCGCGAAGTGGTCGCGGCTCAACCCGTTCGCGGTCCTGACGACGGACGAGGCCCGCAGCTTCAAGATCCACGTCGGCTCCACCGCCTGGTTCGACGCCCTCAAGCGCGAAGGTGCGCGGATCGACCCCGCCGCCTTCCTGAAGAAATGGAACGACCAGGCAAAGGTCTACCGGGAACAGACGAAAAAGTTCTGGCTGTATCCGTAGCTTCCCCCCGTCACCCCACCGTCATCGGCGGGACCGACGCCGGGCTCCGCGCCGCCAGCCGGCCGTCGCGCTGCTGGTAGACCTGCTCGACGATGTAGATGGGCCGCGCCTTGACCGCCTCATACATGCGCCCGAGGTATTCGCCGATGATGCCGAGGGCCAGCAGCTGGAAGCCGCCGAAGAAGATGATCGTCAGCATCGTCGCGGCGAAGCCGGGGATGAAGGCCGCGGGGTTGATCAGCTTCACCACGAACACCGTGAGGGTCGCCAGCACCGCGAGGAAGAGGATGCAGAGCGCCAGGTAGGTCACCAGCCGCAGCGGCACGACGGAGAACGACGTGATGGCGTCGATCGCGAAGGCGAACATCTTCCGGAACGGATACTTCGTCTCGCCGGCGAAGCGCGGCCGGCGGTCGTAGGGCACCGCCACCTGCCGGCCGCCCACCCAGCTGACCATGCCGCGGATGAAGCGGTGGCGCTCGCGCATGCTGCACAGCACCTCGACCACGCGGCGGTCCATCAGCCGGAAGTCGCCCGTGTCGGAGGGAATGTCGCTTTGCGTGAGCAGCTTCAGCAGCCGGTAGAACAGTTTCGCGGTGAGAAGCTTGAAGAACGTCTCGCCGTCCCGCTTGCGCCGCTGGCCGTAGGCGACGTCGGCGCCCTGCTGCCAGGCGGCGATCATCTCGGTGATCAGCTCGGGCGGATCCTGCAGGTCCGAGTCGATGAGGACGACCACGTCGCCGCTGACCACGTCGAGCCCGGCGGTGACGGCGGCCTGGTGGCCGAAGTTGCGCAGCAGGTTGACGACCTTGATCTCCGGATGCCGGCTGGCGAGGTCGAGCGCCACCGGCAGCGTGCGGTCGCGGCTGCCGTCGTTGACCAGCACGATCTCGTGGGCGCACCCGAGTTGGGCACACACCGCCTGCACGCGCCGGACAAACTCGGCGAGGCCGGCCTCCTCGTTGTAACACGGGGCGACGACGGACAGGCGGTAGGCGGTGGGTCTGGCGGAAAGGCTCATGGCTGGCGGGGCCCGCGCCCCACGATGACGACGTTCCAGCAAAGCGGGCGCAGAAACGGGAGCAACAGCAGAACGCGGTCGAGCCACTCGAGCGGCCAGTAGAGCCACGCCCAGCGGGGGGCCTCCTCAATGACCTTTTTCCAATAGCGCTCGCGGTTCGGGTCGCGCCGCTGCACGACGGCCATGAGGCAGAAGATCAGCAGCGTGCTGAGCCAGAACCAGCGGGTGTGCGACTCGCGGAAATTCGCCCGCACGTTCCGGATGTCCGCCAGGCGCAGCGGGTGCTCGTCCACGGTGCGGACCTGCATGGCGCGGCGGCGGTAGATGTTGATCACCGGATTGTA
>JAQSDJ010000143.1:0-857 GCA_029945855.1 Lacunisphaera sp. | reverse complement strand
GCGACCGGGTCCCAGCTAACGAAGAGGCCGTCCGGCTTCAGGTGCTTCAACAGGCGCGGCATGGTCGCCGCGAGGTCGACGTGGTGCAGGGTGTTGCCGGTGTAGATGACGTCGAACTTCCGGTCCGCCGGCAGCCCGAGATTCTCGGCCGCGGAGACGTGGGTCGAGATTTGCACGCCGTTGCTCTCCGCCAGCCGGCCCGCCGTGGCGCACATGCCGGGAGAGATGTCGGTGGCCGTGACGTCGGCCCCGAGCAGGGCGAAATACACGGCGGCCTCGCCGAGGCCGCAGCCGACATCGAGGAGGGTGCGCCCCTTGAGGTCGCCGAGGACCCGGCGGATGTAGCGCATCTCGGGCGCGGTGCAGGCCTCGTTCATCTGGCGGACGTCGATCTTCGTCACGTCGACGCTGGCGGCCCATTCGTCGTGAAAAACTTCCTCGGCATGCTTGCGCGCCCCGTCGTGGCCGGCGTCGGCCGCGGCCGGCAGCTGCGCCTCGGTGAAAAGCCCGGAGCGGACCAGTGCGGTGCGCAATTCGTCCGCGAAGAAGGCGGCGTTCTGCGCCATGACGCGGTCGTCGGCAAAGGTGAGGCCGGCCTCTGTCTGTTTCTGGCTGTGCAGCGGGGCGTCGCCGCGCGTGTAGAACCGGGCACCCTTGAGCGCGACGAGATGCTCGCCCGCCTGCGGCGCGGACCACGCGATGCGGAGCTGGCCGCCGCCGGGATTCTCCATCGTCAGGGCCTGCAGCCAGGCCGCGAGCCGGCCCGCCGCCGCGGGATCGGCCGCCGCCAATTGCTCGCGCAGCCGCCGGCCCGCCCAGAGGAGCTGGTGCACGGCGCTTTCGTAGAGGATTTTCTT
>JAQSDJ010000142.1:278-2589 GCA_029945855.1 Lacunisphaera sp. | reverse complement strand
TCGACTCCGGCTCGACCCAGGCCGCCGTCCTCAAGACCGGCCAGGGCGGCACGTCCTGGCCCGCCGACCTCTACCTCGAGGGCAGCGACCAGCACCGCGGCTGGTTCCAGTCCTCCCTCTGGTGCAGCGTCATCGCCTGGGGCGGCGCGCCCTACAAGGCCGTCCTCACCCACGGCTTCATCGTCGACAAGGACCGCCAGAAAATCTCCAAAAGCTCGACCTACCAGAAGCCGCAGACGGCCGAGGCCTACATCAACCAGCACGGCGCCGACGTCATCCGCCTCTGGATCGCCTCGCAGGATTTCCGCGACGACATCCCGGTGGACGACGAGATCCTCAAGAACGTGGGCGAGGCCTACCGGCTTTTCCGCAACACCTTCCGGTTCCAGCTCTCCAACCTGTTCGACTTCGACGCCGCACAGCATGCCGTCGCGCCCGCGGAGATGGACGTGCTCGACCGCTGGGCCCTGCACCAGACCGCAACGCTCATCGACGAGTGCACCAAGGCCTACGACGCCTACGAGTTCCACCGCGTCTACCAGCTCTGCAACCAGTTCTGCTCGGTCACGCTGTCGGCCACCTACCACGACATCCTCAAGGACCGCCTCTACACGCTCGGCTCCGCCCACCCGCTGCGCCGCTCGTCCCAGACCGCGCTGCACGCCATCTTCGACGCCTTGGTTAAGATCCTCGCGCCGTTCCTCACCTTCACCGCCGACGAGGCCTGGAGCTATGCGACGACCGGCCAGGAATACGCCGACGGCTCGATCCACCTGCAGGACTGGCCGGTCGCGCCCGCGGCCTGGCGCAGCCCCGAGGTCGAGGCCGACATGGCCGTTTTGCTCCAGCTACGCGCGAAGGTGAATGAGACCCTCGAGCCGCTCCGCCAGGCCGGCACCATCGGCAAGTCCCTCGACGCAGTCCTGACCCTCACCGGCGCCCCCGGGGAAGCCCCCTTCCCGGCGCTGGAGAAGCACCGCGATTTTCTCGCCGAACTCTTCATCGTGTCGCATGTCACTCTGACAGCCCAGCCCGGCGCCAGCCTGGCCGTCGCCGCCCGCCACGCCCGCGAAGTCGGCTACGTCCGCTGCCCCCGCTGCTGGCGGTCCGTCGAAATATTGTCCGCCCATCCCTCCGGCGAGGTTTGCCCTCGCTGCGCGGAAGCCCTTAATCCCTAATCCGCTCCCTTTATGTCCAAGCAGAAAAAGCCCGCCGCGAAGAAGCCCGCCGTCAAGAAGCCCGTCGCCAAGAAGCCTGCCGCTCCGGTCAAGCATCCGGCGCCCGCGCACGCCAAGCCCGCGGCCAAACCGGCCTCCAAGGCCGCCGCCCCGGCGGACAAGAAGCTCGCCGCCAAGGGCGGCAAGGCGACCCTGAATGCCGTCGAGCTCAAGCGCATGCTGCTCGAGCGCAAGGCCGCGCCCAAGGCCATCGCCTTCAGCCTCGATGAGGTCCGCGAAATCGCGAAGAAGAACGAGAAGCAGGTCGAGACCGCCCCGAAGAACGGCAAGAACGGCAAGACGACCCCGACCGCCAAACAGCTGGAGGCCGCCCTCCTCGAGCGCCCGCACAAGCCGCACCACGTGAAGGCCGCCTCGCTCGCCGACATCCTCGGCTTCAACCCGAAAAAGGGCAAGGCGCAGACCCCGATGGTGGACGAATCCGAGGTGCCCGAGAAATTCCGCCGCTACTACCGCCTCCTGCTCGACCTGCGCATCCATGTGCTCACCTCGCTGGGCGAGCACACGGAGGAAACCCTGCTCAAGTCCGCCAAGGACGACTCCGGCGACCTCTCCGGCTACGGCCAGCACATGGCCGACGCCGGCACCGACACCTTTGACCGCGATTTCGCCCTCAGCCTCGTGTCGAACGAGCAGGAGGCGCTCTCCGAGATCGAGGCCGCCATCAAGCGCGTCCACGCCGGCACCTACGGCATCTGCGAATCGACGCAGAAGCCCATCGCCAAGGAGCGCCTGCTCGCCGTGCCCTTCACCCGCTACTCGGCCGAGGCCAAGAAACAGGTCGAGCGTCACTCCCACCGTTCCATCGAGCGCGGCGGCCTGTTCGGTGACGGTGCCGAGGAGGAAGGCGGCAAGATCGCCCACGACGACGACGGCGGCGAGTGATCCTGTTTTCGATTTTGGATTTTCGATTGCGAACGAATCCACCCAAAACCGGAGCCTACCCGTGGAATCGAAAATCGAGAATAAAGAATCGAAAATCTCGCGCCTGCTCGCCTACCGGCGGCTCTGGGTGCTGGCCTTCGTGGTCCTCGCACTCGACCAGCTGACGAAATACTGGGTCAGCGTCCGCC
>JAQSDJ010000142.1:0-268 GCA_029945855.1 Lacunisphaera sp. | reverse complement strand
TCCCCTTCGGCAGTTACGGCGCCAGCGGCTACACCGTCATCCCCGGTTTCTTCAACCTCGTGCACGTCGGCAACACCGGCGCCGCCTGGAGCATGTTCGCCGGCCGCAGCACGGTGCTCGCGCTGCTCGCCGGCGCCACGTTGCTGGCCATGGTCTACTGGCGCCGCCAGCTCGGCCTGCGGGAGCCCGCCGCCCAGCTGGGCTTCGGTCTCCTCTGCGGCGGCATCGTCGGCAACCTCGTGGACCGCGTGGCCTACGGCCACGTCAT
>JAQSDJ010000141.1 GCA_029945855.1 Lacunisphaera sp. | reverse complement strand
ACGGCCGTGCCCCCAGGAAAGCCAAGGCCGATCGCAAGAAAAAGGCCGGCCCGGCCGTGCCCCACTCGCCCTGAACTCCCCATGAGACCGCTCCGCTTTCTCCGCCCCGGTGCCCCCGTCATATTGAATCCTCTGGCCAGGCTCATCGCCCTCCTGCTGGTTTCGCTGGCACCCCTCCCGCCGGCCGCGGCGGACGCCGCCGAGCCTTTCTTTTTTATCCAGCTCAGCGACCCGCAACTGGGCATGTTCACGGCCAATGCCGATTTCGCGCAGGACGCCGCCAACTTCGAGTTCGCCGTCACCGCCGTCAACCGCCTGCGCCCCGCCTTCGTCATCGTGACCGGCGATCTCGTCAACCGGCCCGGCGACCCCGCGCAAATCGCCGGCTACCGCCGCATCCTCGGCAAGATCGACCCCGCGATTCCTGTCTACAACCTCGCCGGCAACCACGACATTGGCAACACCCCGACGCCGGCGACGATCGCCGCCTACGTGCAGGCCTTCGGGCCGGACCACTTCACCTTTCAGCACGCCGGGCTCACGGGCATCGTGCTCAACTCCACGCTCATTCACTCGCCGGCGCAGGCGCCGGAGTTGCTCGCCGAACAGGATCGCTGGCTGCGCACGGAACTGCAGCGCGCCCGCGACGGCGGCGCCCGGCACATTGTCGTCTTTCAGCACCACCCGTGGTTCCTGCAAAACGCCAACGAGCCTGATCAGTATTTCAACATCCCGCTGGCGCGCCGCGCCGCGCTCCTCGCGCTCTTCCGCGAGTTTGGCGTGCGCTATCTTTTCTGCGGGCACTATCACCGCAACGCGGAGGCGACCGACGGCACCCTCACCGCGATCACGACCGGCCCCGTCGGCCAGCCGCTCGGCGGCGCGAAATCCGGCCTCCGCGTCGCCATCGTCCGCGCCGACACGATCGAGCACCGTTACTACAAACTCGGCGAACTCCCCGTGCGCATCGACGTCAACCCGCCCGCCCCGAAAAAAGACCCGGCCAAGAGTTCCCCCTCCCCATGAAGTCTCCCGCCTGCCTTGCTTCCCTGCTGCTTGCTCCCCTCGGCCTGCTGCACGCCGGCGCACCTGCGCCTGCTGACCGGCCCAACGTGGTCATCATCCTCGCCGACGATCTCGGCTACGGTGACCTCGGCTCTTACGGCCACCCGACCTTCAAGACGCCGAACATCGATCGCCTCGCCGCGGCCGGGGCGCGCCTCACACAGTTCAACTGCCCGGCGGCGTATTGCGCGCCCACGCGGGCCTCGCTGCTCACCGGCCGTTATCCCTTCCGCCACGGCCTGACGGGCAACCCGGCGCCGGATGGACAACGCCCCGAGGAAAACCGTCTCCATTTGCCCACCAGCGAAATCACGCTGGCCCAGCTTTTCCAGGCCGCGGGCTACGCCACCGGCATGGTCGGCAAGTGGCACCTCGGCCACGCCCAGCCGGAGTGGCTGCCGACGCATCGCGGTTTCGACGAATACCTCGGCATCCCCTATTCGAATGACATGCGCCCCGTGCAGCTGCTCGAGGGCGACCGGCCCGTCGAATATCCGCTCGTGCAGGCCAATCTCACAAAGCGCTACACCGCCCGCGCGATCGAATTCATCCAGCGCAACCAGGCGCGGGGCTTTTTCCTCTACCTGGCGCACGCCATGCCGCACAAGCCCCTGGCCGCGTCCGAGGCGTTCTACAAGAAATCCGGCGCCGGCCTCTATGGCGATGTGATGGCCGAACTCGACTGGAGCGTTGGCCAGGTCCTGCAGACCCTGCGCGAACTCGGTCTCGACGAGAAAACCCTCGTCATCTTTGCCAGCGACAACGGGCCCTACTACGGCGGCAGCACGGGCGGGCTGCGCGGCATGAAGGCCAGTTCCTATGAGGGCGGCTACCGCACTCCGTGCATCGCGCGCTGGCCGGGAAAGATTCCCGCCGGGCACGTCAACCACTCCCCGGCCGTGATGATGGATCTCTTCGCCACCACCTTGAAAGCCGCCGGCCTCGCGGCGCCCGCGGACCGCGTGATCGACGGCCGCGACCTCATGCCCCAGTTCACCTCGGACGCCCCCGGCCCGCACGCGGTGATCCTCGGACAACTCGGCCCGCGGTTGGCCACCATCCGCGACGCCCGCTGGAAGCTGCACGTGCTGCCCGCGCCGGAGGCGCGGTTCAAACAGCACAAACCCGGCGAACGCTGGATCGACCCGCGCGCTCCCGACGGCGTGACCATTCTGGCCCCCTTCGAACAATATCAGCCGCACCATCATCCCGGCGTCACCACGGGGGACGCCCCCGCCCCCCTGCAGCTCTTCGATCTGGCCGCCGATCCCGCCGAACAACACGACGTGGCCGCCGCCCATCCGGAAACAGTGGCGCGTCTGCGCCAATTATACGACGAACTCGCCAAGGATGTGCCGCAGCCACCGGCCTCATGATTTCCCCCGCCACCGAATCCTGACCACTGCCATGTTCAAAACTCAAAGGCTACGATCATTATGCTTCGGCGCGCTTCTCGCCGTGCTGGTCACGGGTTGCACGGGGCCCGGCGGGCCACGCGTGAGCCCCACCACGCTCACGGGGAAGGTGATGGTCGGATACCAAGGCTGGTTTAACGCCGAGGGCGATGGCGCCCGCCGCGGCTACAACCACTGGACCGCCAACCGCGCGCAACCGGCCCCGGGCAACGTCCGGGTCGACCTTTGGCCCGACCTCAGCGAATTTCCCGCCGCCGAACGTTTTCCGACCAAACTCCAGCATGCCGACGGCACCCCCGCCGAGGTTTTCAGCTCCTATCGCCGCCCCACCGTCATCCGGCATTTCGCGTGGATGGAGGAGCACGGCATCGACGGCGTCTTTCTGCAGCGCTTCATCAGTTCACTCGCCCGCGGCACTTCCCTCGCCGTCAATAACGCCGTCCTCGAGAATGTCCGCGCGGGCGCCAAACGCCACGGCCGCGTCTACGCGCTCATGTATGACCTCAGCGGCCTGAGGCCCGGCCAGGCCGATGTATTGATCAACGACTGGAAAAAACTTCTTCGCGACACCCGCCTCACCAGCGATCCGGCCTACTTGCGGCACCACGGCAAACCCCTGATCGCCCTCTGGGGCTGCGGTTTTCACAGCGAGGACGACAAACCCCGGCCCTCGCTCGACGATTGGCGCAAGATCATCACTTTTCTCAAGGAGGACAAGGTGAGCGGCGGTCTGGCGATCATGCTGGGCGTGCCGAGCCAATGGCGCACGCAAACCCGGGACGCGATTGCTGATCCCGTGCTCCTTGAGCTCATCGCCCTCGCGGACGTGGTCTCGCCTTGGACGCCGGGCCGGTATCGCACGCCCGAGGCCGCGACCACCCACGCGGCCACCGTCTGGCAACCGGATATTGCGTGGGTCCGCCAACTGCAGATCGACTTTCTCCCCGTGGTTTTCCCCGGCTTCAGCTGGCACAATCTGAAGGGGGGGCCGCTGGACGATATCCCTCGCCTGCAGGGCCGGTTCTTCTGGTCGCAGATTGTCGCCGCCAAGCGCGCCGGGGCCGAGATGCTCTACGTCGCCATGTTCGACGAGGTCGACGAAGGCACCGCGATCTTCAAGGTGACCAACACGCCGCCCGTCGGCGACGGGGCCCGGTTCGTCACCTACGAGGGCCTGCCGAGCGACCACTATCTCCGCCTCACCGGCCTTGCGGGCAAGGTCATCCGGGGCGAGCTTCCCGCGACCGACGAAATGCCCTTGCCCGTCCTCACCCCCACCACGCCATGAGACTATCCCCCCCACTGCTTTGGCTCACCTGCCTGGCCGCTTTGCCCGGCGGGACCCTGGCCGCCGCCCCGGCGGGCAAACTCAACGTCCTCCTCATCACGATCGACGATCTGCGCGACAGCCTCGGTTGCTATGGCAACACCGCCGTGCAGACACCCAACATCGATCGACTGGCCGCCCGCGCGGTCCGCTTCGAACGCGCTTACGCGCAATACCCCGTCTGCAATCCCAGCCGCAGCTCCTTGCTCACCGGCCTGCGGCCCGACCAGACCGGCGTGACCGACAACAACACGCTCGTCCGCGAATGCCTCCCGGAGGTCGTCACCCTGCCCCAGCTGTTGAAAGAGGACGGCCGCCACGCCGCGGCTTTCGGCAAGATTTCCCACCTGGGCGGCGGACGCGACAGCGCACTGCGGGCCCGGTGGGCGGATCTGCCGCACTCCTGGCACACCGCGCAACGGTTTGAGGCGACGCCGCTCGGCAGCAAAAAGCTCGCCGGACGCGATCTCACGCAAGGGAAATTGAAATGGTGCCACTGGGGCGCCATGGACGGTGGCGACGACGACCAGCCCGACGGCCAGATTGCCCGCGCCGTCATCACCGAAATAGAAAAACTCGGCGACCGACCGTGGATCATCGGCGCCGGGTTTATGAAGCCACACGATCCGTTTGTCGCTCCGCAAAAGTATTTTGACCTCTATCCGCACGGCTCGCTCAAGCTGCATCGTCCACCCGGCGACCAGACGCCGGCGCCCCCGCTCGCCGTCGGCTTCGGTGCCCTCGGCGTCGCGTTCGCCCAATTCACCGACCTTGAGCGGGAGGAATTTCTCCGCGCCTATTACGCCTGCACCTCCTACATGGACGCGCAGGTCGGCCGCGTGCTCGACACCCTCGACCGGCTCCACCTCTGGGAGAACACCGTGGTCATCTTTCTCGGCGACAACGGCTATCATCTGGGTGAGCGCGAGTGGTGGAACAAGGACACGCTGTTTGAACGCAGCTGCCGCACCCCGCTTCTCATAGCCGCGCCCGGCGTCAAGCCCGGCGTCGCCCGCGGACTGGTGGAGCTCGTCGATCTCTATCCCACCGTCGCCGAGATCTGCGGGCTCACCCCGCCGCCGCATCTCGCCGGCCAGAGCCTGCGCACGCTCCTGCGCGACCCGGCCGCGCCCGGCAAGCCAGCCGCCTTCACGCTCGTCAGGCATGGCACCGCGCGCGGTGATTCGATCCGCACCGACCGCTGGCGCTTCACCCGATGGAGTGACGGTGCCATCGAACTCTACGATCACGCCGCCGATCCCGAGGAGGACCATAATGTCGCCCCTGCCCATCCCGCCGTCGTCCGCGACCTGAGCAACCAGCTCTCGGCCGCGCTCGCCTCGGGGGCCGGCCCTACCCGCCCGACTCCCGTTCCATAGAATATGGCAGCGCGCATCCTAATAAACGCAGTTGCAACACAGAGGTCGCGGAGGGCCCAGAGGAGAAACTGACAGAATGATGCTTCATGGCGATTCACCCGGAAGGCGAACGCCGCGATCATCTGGATTGGCCGCAAGTTCCTATTTTTTGCGTTCTTTGTGCTTTTTGTGGCCATTCCTTCTGCGGAATTAAGGATCACTGGGACGCTTCCGGGGTCCGTCCATCCCCCGAACGTGGGATGTTTGCAAGTGTGGGAATATGCGAGGCTACGCTGAGATTGCTTGTGAGTCCCTGCCTTGAATCCCTGTCCCCACCAATATCCACCCCTACCATGAATAGTAAACGAGTCATCACCCCTAGTCTTCACCTCCTGATCGGGGTGAGTCTGTCCATTTTGCCCCTGCGAAGTTTCGCGCAGGCGGCCCCGGCGGCCCCGGCGGAGGAAACGATCGTATTAAATCCCTTCGTCGTGACCTCTGACTCCACCAAGGGGTATTACGCGACGGAGACCTTGTCGGGGACGCAATTGCGAACCCCGATCCGAGACCTGGCCAATCCGATCACGATTCTCACCGAGGAATTCATGCGGGACATCGGCGCGGTGAACTATCAGGAGGCTCTGGAGTTCCTGCCCAGCACCCGAGAGTTCAAGGGCGATGCCTCGGATCCGGAAAGCGTCGGAAACCGCAACGGCAACCCTTACTCCGTCCGTGGCTTCACCTCAAATACGTTGACCAACAATTTCTTCACCACTCGCGTGAAGATGGACAACTTTAACACCGAGACGGTGACCCAATCACGCGGACCCAATTCCCTGCTCTTTGGCATGGGTTCGGTGGGCGGCGGCCTCGACGCGACCAACAAGGTGGGCAAATTCAATGCCAACAGTTATGGTGCGGAAGCCCGTTTCGACTCCGACGGCACCAAGCGCGTCAGTGTGGATATCAACCAAATCCTCATCCCCAAGAAGCTGGCGGTGCGCTTCGCCGGGCTGTCCTATGACCAACGCACCCCGCGCGATTTGCAATATACGCGGCGTAACTCCGCCTACCTGAATCTGACGATTCAGCCGTTCAAAGGCGCGACCATCAACGTCAATGCAGAAACCGGGCAGATCCAGGCATCCATTCCCCGGGCCTATCTGGCCTACGACAGCGTCTCTGCCTGGCTGAACGATCCCCGCTCCCCGTTCGACAAGGCAAATCGGATCGACAACCTCCTGGTCGCCTCCGGCAGCACGACTACGCGCAATGCCGCCCGCAACCTCATCACCGGGGTTACCCAGGGGTTCTCGACCAGCAACTATCTCGTGTATGTCATGAACAACCCGACGCTGGGCGTGCAAAACTGGAAATGGAAATCCCGCGGTTCCGAGGCCTACGTCAACGGCCTGAACCAAAACAGCACGAGCATCTCACCCTTGACCGTCGTGCCGGGCATCGAATTCCCGTTGGACACCATGGTGCCAGGACCTTCCGAGCACTTTGACACGGAATACGAGAAATATTCCGCGACGTATCAGCAGAAAATCTTCGAGAAAACCTACCTCGAACTGGCGGGAGCTTACGAGGACGTGCATAACGAGGATTGGCAGCCGATCCGGCGTGGCGACTACGAGGTGTTTATCGACCCCAACTTCTATCTCCCCACCCAGCTCGCCTCGAGCAACCCCGATCCCACCAAGCCGCTCAACCCTTATTTTGGGGTCCCTTATGTCGAGGGTAGTGCCACGTGGGAGACTCGCGACACGGTGATCAAGCAGTATCGCGCGACCCTGACCCATCAAATCGATCTCAGCCGGATCGAGCCGCTCAAGGGTTTCGATCTGGGTAAGTTCTCCGTGGTTGGGTTTTACTACCATCGGTCGAATGACAGCTATTTTTCCCAGCCGGAGGAGATGACGACAACCACGGTCCTGACCAACGGTGTGGTCGCGGATACCCAGAACCAGATCCGTCGCCGCTACTATCTGGTGCCCGGGCAGGCGCCTTACTTTCCCGCCTTTGACCCCAGCGATCCTTCGATCAATCAGGCCGCCGATGCTTCAGTTGCCGGCGGCGTCATTCCGGCCGTCACGACGGGTTTCGTCAATCGCCTGAATCCGGTTTACGCGCCCGAAACCACCGATTCCATGGCCGCAATTGGCCAGTGGGAACTGTTCTCCCGGCGGTTGGTGCTAACCGGGGGCGTCCGCACGGATGATATCAGTTCCAAGAACTTTGTGTTCGCGCAGGATCCTGTGACCAAACTGTTCCTCAATCGGGGCGAGGGTGCGTTCAGCCCCGCGAAAGAATCCTCGGTCAAGAACCACAACCTCGGAGCGGTGATCAAGGTCGCGCAGTGGCTGGATCTCTACGCCAATACGGCCACGAACACCGTGGGCGCCGGCGGCACCGACTATGACATCTTCGGCCGCACGCTGCCCAACCAGGAGGGCAAAGGTTACGATTTTGGCCTCCGCGGTTTCTTCTTTGATGACCGTTTGATTACGAAGGTTAACTATTTCAACAACGAGCTCCAGAACCGCATCTCGAATCCGCTTCGGGATGGCGCCATCGGCATCGAAATGGCCCGGCAGAACGGTTATGTCGAAAGATACCTCGAAGGCATGGTCCTCAATGGCTATGGCGACAAAGTGGCCGGATCGCCCCGCTTTGCCAACTACACCGGCAACCAGCTCTGGACGGATGTGGAGTCGGATGTCACCGAAGGCTACGAATTGGAAGTCACCTTCAATCCGACCAAACAGCTGCGGATGATGATGAACGTTTCCTACAACGATTCGAAGTTGAACGACACCTATGCCTTCACCCGGCCGTGGTATGACCAATACGTCCTGCCCTACCGGGATGATGCCGCCATGAAGGCGCTCATCGCCAACCCGACGTTCAACGCCACCCGGACCATCGGGGACTATATCACCGGGATCGAACGCCGCCTGGCGTATCATGAGGCCCAGATCGGGGGCGCCCGCATTCGCGGCAACAACTGGCTGGTGAATGTGGTCGGGAGCTACGCTTTCGATCAGGGCCCGCTGAAAGGCCTGCGCGTGGGCGCCAGTGCGCGCTGGCGTGATGCCCCCACCATCGGCTACCCGGAAGTGGCTGGCAGCTTTGATGTGAAGAATGCGTTCCGGGGCGCCGAATCTCTTACGACGGATGCCTTCGTCAGTTATTCCTGGAAAACCAAGCTGCTGGCTCGGGCCACCAACTGGTCGGTTTCGCTCCGGGTGCGCAACCTCCTGAACCAGGCCGAGACCTTCCCCAATAGCGCCGTCGACTCCGGCAACGGCGTCCCGCACATTCTGCAGCGGATCTATGTGCAGCCGCGCACATATGAGCTCACGGCCAGCATGAAGTTCTAAACCAGTCCAAGCTCCCTCGCCACCGGTCGCCCGGTCGGCGTGCCGCGGAGCAACCCAAGCAATCCAGCTGGATTCTTCCCCGAAGCGATCCAGCTGGATTTTTCATTTCCCCGGTCCCGACCGTCGTTCCCCGTCGCCCCCAGCGGATGGCTCCGTCCGCCGAACCCATCCATTACCCATGCGTCCACTGGCCCGCACTGTCTTCGCCGCGGCACTCGCGGGGCTGTCCAGCACCCTGCCCTCCGCCGCGGCTTCGCCGGAGGCAGCCCGGCCCAATATCCTCTTTATCATCACCGACGACCAATCCTACGACGCCCTCTCGATCGTGCAGCGAGAACAGGGCGCCAAGGGTCGTTTTCCCTGGCTGCAAACCCCGAACCTGGACCGACTGGCGGCCGAGGGCGTGCGCTTTCGCAACGCCTTTGTGGTGAATTCCCTTTGTT
This sequence comes from Lacunisphaera sp., assembly GCA_029945855.1. GTDB lineage: Bacteria > Verrucomicrobiota > Verrucomicrobiia > Opitutales > Opitutaceae > Lacunisphaera. Next base: position 16,468 of record JAQSDJ010000141.1, on the reverse strand, counting down.
CGCCCAGCCGGGCCGTGAATCTGACCGGCCGCTACAACCACCTCAACGGCATCGCGTCGAACTTCCGCCCGTTCCCGGCCGCCAGCGTCACCCACGCCACCCTCCTGCGCGCGGCGGGTTACACCACCGCTTATGTCGGCAAGTGGCACATGGGGTCCCAGCGGGAACGTCCGGGTTTCGATTTTCACGCCACCTACCTCGGCCATGGTCGCTACGAGAACGCCCCGTTCATCGTGGATGGCACAGATACTCCCACCCAAGGCTGGGTCGACGACGTCGCGACCGACTACGCCATAGCGTTCATCCACAGGCAAACGTCCTCGCCCAAACCCTGGTCCTTGATTCTCGGTTTCAAAACCCCCCACCAACCATGGGAGCCTCCGGCCCGGGCCAAGGATTTGTATACCGGTGAAACAGCCCGGACGGTCCCCAATTTTAACACGACGCCACCGTATCTGCAGGCCAGGGCCCAGCGGCGCAGCGGCCAACCGGTGCCACCCACCGCGCCGACCAACCTCGACTATTTTCGCTGCGTCAAAGCCATGGATGATTGCGTCGGGCGCCTGCTCGCGACGCTCGATCAGGCGGGTTTGGCTGAAAACACGATTGTCATCTTCACTTCCGATAACGGCGTCTATCTCGGAGCTCACGCCACCGGCGACAAACGCAGCGCCTACGAGGAAAGCCTGCGCGTCCCCTTGATCGTGCGCTATCCGGCGCTCCGTGATGCCGGTCGCGGTCGCCTTGTTGACGAGATGGTGCTGAACCTCGACCTGGCGCCGTCCCTGCTGGATTTCGCCGGCGTCCCCGCGCCGAAAGCAATGCAGGGCCGGAGCTGGCGCCCCTTGCTGAGCGGCCAGCCCACCCCTTGGCGCCAGAGTTGGTTTTATGAGTATTTCGCTGAGAATCAGAAATCCACCCCGGTGCCGGATATCACCGCCGTCCGCACCACCGACGCGAAGCTGATCTGTTACCGGGGACATCAGCAATGGAACGAGCTGTTCGATCTCACGGCCGATCCCTACGAGATGCGCAACCTCTACCACGATCCCGCCGCCGTGGCGCTCAAAGCCAGCATGTTGCGCGAGCATGAGCGCCTGGCCGGTGAAGTTGCTTATGGGGTGCCCGAATTCGTTGATCGTCCGCCGAATTGGGGGCAGCCCGGCAGTTTGGCGGGCACGGCCGTTGAACCGGCCCCCGCGGCACCGGATTCACCTTAGCCTCAGCGGCTCATCCCCCTCGTGCGCTTGTCTTGCCCCCTCACTCACGGAGGATTCTGTCGGCCAAATCCTGGCGGCAATCCATCCGCCGCTGCCTCGCCCAATCCTCGGCTCATTGCTCCTCCCGCCCGATCATGAAAATCCATGCCTGCTTTTTGCTGCTGCTTTCCCAACTCTGCCGGCTCGGTGCCGCTTCGGCGATGGCCACCGCGTCCACCCCGCCGAATATCGTGGTCATCCTGGCCGACGACTACGGCTACGGCAGTCTCGGGGCCTACGGCGCTTCACCCGCCGTCATCCAGACACCTCACTTGGACAGGCTAGCCCGCGAGGGCCGGCGCTTCACGGAGGCCTACGCGCCGTCGTCCGTCTGCACGCCGACGCGCTACGCCCTCCTCACCGGCCGCTACTGCTGGCGCACGCGGCTCAACCATGGCGGCGTCGCCAACACCCTCGATCCGCTGCTCATCGAGACCACGCGGCCCACCCTCGCCTCCTGGTTGAAGCAACACGGCTACGCGACCGGCTTCATTGGCAAGTGGCACCTCGGCTATGGCACCGCGCCCCGCGTGGACTACACGAAGGAACTCAAGCCCGGCCCCCTCGAGCTCGGCTTCGATTACCAGTTTGCCGTGCCCCAGAATCACAACGACATAACCCGGGTGTTCGTCGAGAACCACCGCGTCTTCGGCCTGCGTTCCGCCCGGCTCCAGCCCGCGAAGGGCAAGCTCGGCCTCGACGCGCCCGAACGCGACGACCCTCGGACGATGGGCGAACTCACGGATCGAGCCGTCGCGTGGCTCGACCAGCGGGCCGGCGGGCCGGCGCCGTTCTTCCTCTATTTTGCCCCCGTCGCCGTGCATGAACTCGTCACGCCATCCGCCGAGGCGACGGGCACCAGCAAGGCCGGCCCCTACGGCGATTTCATCCACGACCTCGACCGCAGCGTCGGCCGGATCATTGCGGCCCTTGAGCAGCAAAATGCCCTCGCCAACACTCTTATCATTTTCACGAGCGATAACGGCGGCGTGATCGCCGGCGGCCCGACGGGCGCGAGCAAACTCGCGCAGGCGGCCGGCCTGAAGATCAACGGCCCCCTGCGCGGCGGGAAGCACGACATCTGGGACGGCGGCTTCAAGGTGCCCTTCCTCGTGCGCTGGCCCGGGCGCGTGCCCGCCGGCACCACCAGCACGGCGATGATCGGTCTCGTCGACGTGTTCGCGACCCTCGCCGCGATCGTCGGCGAAACCCGGCTCGACCGCGCCTCCACGGCACCTGATAGCATCAATGTCCTGCCGGCGTTCCTCGGCGAATCCCCCCAGCCGCTCCGGCGCGACCTTATTCTTCAAAGTGCCAAGGGCGTTTACGCGATCCGCAGCGGTCCCTGGAAGTGGATCGAAGGCGTCCCCTTCGGGGCCGACGGCAAAAATGCTTCCGCGGCCAAAGGCCCGCAAGCCGACCAGTTTCACCCCCGCCTCGTGAACCTCCTGGACGATCCAGGCGAAACCATGGACATCTCCGCCGCGCATCCCGCCGTGGCCTTACGTCTCGCCGACACCCTGCACCAGCACCGCAGCCAAGGGTTCAGTCGCGAATAATCGGCACCCCCATCGCTGGGCTCGCCCTCCTCACCCTGGCGCTATCCTGACGGCAGCTACCACACGCTCATCCCACTCGCGCCCTCCCCGGCAAGCAGCCATGCCACGGATAAAACGTGGATAAAACCCCCGCTTTATACACTCTCGCCAACCATGATCTCACTCTGAGTGACCTATTTTGTGGACGCGAAATCGGCTTTCGATTCCGCCTTGCGCCTCCCGCCTTTGCGAGTGAAACGAAGACGAAGGCTGCCCTCCGTCCTGTCGGCCATAGGCCAAGTGACGCCTGAAGCCTTGGCGAAGGCGGGCTTTTCATCCGCGATCAGGCATGGCGACGACTGGCAGGCCACCTTGCGGAAGCCGAAAGGTGCCGCGCCAAAGCCCGCAGGGCGACGGCGGGGCCCCAACGACCAAGACCACCCGACCGCAGCTTCGCCGCCCACGCTGCGAGCCGTGGCCGGCTTCACCCTTCATTCCAATTTTGATTTCCGCCGGAAAATCCGGCATCGAGTCTCATGGCATACCCCTCCGTGTCGCCCTCGCAGGAGTCCGGCGCCGCTACCGTCATCACGCGACAGCAATGGAAATGGTCCGCCCTGGCGGGCATGGCGTCGTATCTTGACGCCGGATCGATCGTCGCGCTGGGCGCCGGCCTTGCCCTCCTGCAGAAGGAGTTCGGCCTGAGCGACACCTCCGTCGGCGTCCTCGCCGCCATCGGGCCCAACGCGCTCGGTTGTGCGATCGGGGCGATGATTGGCGGCTGGCTGGGCGACAAACTCGGACGCAAGCGGATCTATCAATACGACCTGATGGTTTACGCTTTCGGCATCCTGCTGGTGGCGCTGGCGATGAACCGCGAGATGCTCTTCGCCGGCACCTTCATCATCGGCGTGGCCGTCGGGGCCGACGTGCCGACCTCGCTGGCGCTCGTCGGCGAGTTCGCCCCGGACAAGGCGCGCGGCAAGTTGCTCGGCTTCACGCAGGTCGCGTGGTGCCTGGGCCCGGTCATCGTGCTCTGGATGGCACTCGCGCTGGCCCCGCTGGGGCTGCTGGGCATCCGCCTCGTTTTTCTACATCTCTTCGTGGTCGCCATCGTCACCTGGGCGCTGCGCCGCGGACTGGCGGAATCGGCGCGCTGGACGGCGGCGGCCAGCTCAGGCCGGGGCGTGGGCCGGAACCTCCTGATTTTGTTCAAGGGGGCGAACCTCAAGGCCCTCGTGTGGACGGCGGTCATTTACCTGTTCTGGAATCTCGCTGCCGGCACCGCGGGGATCTTCAATCCCTATATCATCAACACGCTCCACGCCGGCGGCCAGGCGATGAGCGTCGGTCTCTCCAGTGCGAACTTCCTGCTGGCCATGGTCGTGACGGTGACAGTCTTCATGCGGTATTCCGATCGGAACTTCCGGACGCGCCGGCTGCTCTGGGGCGTCGGGGCCGTGATGCAGGTGGTGGCCTACGGCCTGTTCCTCTTCCTGCCGTTCACGGTCACCACGGTCATCATCAACATCGCGCTCTTCGCCATGGGCGGGGCGCTCGCGGGCGAGGCCTTCTACAAGGTTTTCAGCCAGGAACTGTTTCCGACCACGCTGCGCGGGTCCGCCCAGGGCCTGACCTTCGGGCTGGCGCGCACCTTCCTCGGCATCTGGAGCTTTTTTGTCCCGGTCCTGGCGCACGCCGGCATCAAGCCGATCGCCGGCCTGCTCACGCTGTTCCTCCTCATCAGCGGCGCGGTCGGATTCTTCTTCATGCCCGACACCTCGGGCAAGTCGCTGGAACAGATCGAGCGCGAGCGCGCCTGATCCGGCCGGCGGTCAGACCTGCCGCAGGTGCAGCCGGATCGGACGGCCCGAGGGCAAGGCATACCGGCGCAGCCCGGCGGGGACCTCACCGGGGGCCGGGGCGAGGTCGACCCGTTCGCCGCGGGGAAGCAGCAGCTCGGCACTGCAGCCGGGCGGGATTTCCAGCGTGACCTGCCGGTCGCCCTGGCAGCCCTGCGCCTGAAAATGGATCGGGCCGTGCACGGTGTGGGCGGTCAGGTCCAGGCTGGCCAGGTCCGCCAGCTGCGGACGGATCTCGGCGCGCGCGAAACCCGGGGCCACCGGGCGGAGGCCCGCGAATGCATGATAGACGATGAAGAGCGGGACGACCGCGCAGTGGCTCCACTGCTGGCTGGAATCGGGCCGCGCCGCCCAGTCCTCCTGCAGGGTGTTGTTCTCGATGACGGAGTTCATCACGGCCCAGCGGTGGCGCAGGTCGTGAGCGATGACATCCGCGCGGCCGCCCTTGGCCAGGGCCCACAGCCGCCAGCCCGCGTTGGCGGGATAGGACAATCCCATCTCCGGCGGACAGTCGGCGAGCATTTGCAGCGTGGCCTTGGTCCGCCCGCCCGGGCACTGGTCGAAGAGGACGGCCGTCGCAAGGGAGCGATCGCAGCAGCGGGCCGACTTTTCTTCTGCAAGCCAGGGCCGGTTGTTCACGAAGAGCGCGCGCTCAGGATCCCAGAACCGGGCGACGGCCTTGCGCCGGAGCGTGCGGCCGAACTTGCTCGCCGCGGCGGCGCGGTCGCGGTCGCCCATGGCCGCGCAGAGCGGAGCGTGCGCCTGCTCCAGCATGGCCGCGGCGTAGAGATTGAACGCGCACTGCTTGTGCCGCTGCTGCTGGTAGGCGATGTGATCGAGCCAGACGGAAGGAAGGCCGGTGTTTTCCACGGCCAGCAGCCCGTGACCGTCGAGGAGGCCGGGCAGGTAGTCCACGAAGCGTCGGAGCCGGGAATACGGCTCGCGCAGGGCCGCGAGGTCGCCGGTGTAAAGGTAGTGGTGCCAGCAGTCGAAGTTGAACCCGACGCCGTGGTCGAGGATCGGCCCCCAGCTGGTGAGGTCGAACTGGCGCTCGACGAGCCGCGCGAGCCGGTCGAAGCCCGGCCAGCAATCGAGAAAATAACCCTCCTTGGTCTGGCCCTGGCTGAAGGTGGTCAGGAAACGGGCGGGCAGCCGCGTCTCGCCCATGGCCAGGTAGATCGCGTGCGTTTGATGGCTGCCGTCGCCGCTGTATTGCTGGCGCTCGCGCGCCATGCCGTCGACCAGCGTCTCCTGCGCGCAGTTGTGCAGGGTGTTGATCGCGGCGTCCATGAGCCGCTGCAACGCGGGTTCGCCGATCCGCACCCGCGGCGTCTGCGGCCAGGGGAAGATGCGGCGGCGCACGCCCAGCCGGCTCAGCCGGATGCGGCCGCTGCTCCCGTGCAGATGCAGCTGCAGCCAGCGCAGGCTCTCGAAATCGAAGGTCTCGAAATGATTCGTGCCAGCGCGGCAGGTGAAGCGCGTCCACGAGTCGAAATGCGTGTTCAGGACCGGCGGGCCGGCGGGCCCGTGGGCCTCGTGCACGAGCAGTTCCACCACCGTGCCGGCCGGCGCTTCGATCGTGAAGCCGGGCCAGCCCACCACCTGCTCGAGGAGTTCGAACGTCAGCAGCGCCCCGCGCCCGGGTGGCAGTTCCACTTCCCAGGCCTCCGCGCCGTCCAGCGTCACGGGGGTCGCGACCGGGCCGGCCTCGGTCAACGTCCGGTAGGCGTGCGGGGTCCGGGATTCGAAGTATTCGCGCACCGGCCGCAGCCACTCCAGCCAGCGGCTGTCGGAGAGCTTGCTGATGCCGACCATCGCCTCGTGCAACAGCGGGATGCTCCGTGCCCGGAGTTGGGCGTCGGCCGGGCCGCCGCCGGCGATGTCCCATTGGTATTCCAAAAAGCGCGTGTTGAGCGACGGCTGGTTGGGTGAACCGACCAGGTCCATGGCCGGCAGCCAATCAGGCCCGGGCACGAACGCCGGCTCGCTCCAGCCGTAGGGATAGAGGTTCGCATCAAATTCCTCCTGCAGGGCGCGCAGATACCAGCGCTTGTAATGCCCCGGGGTCCAGGCGCGGCAGAGGTGCGCCTGCCAGGTCGCATCGGAACAGATCGTCTGGACCGTGCCGTCGGCATCCTCCACTTCGAGCCGGCAAAGGAAGCCGGGCTTGCCCAGCGGCCAGGTGCCCTCGCCGTGGCCGTAGTAGAGCACGGTGACGGCCAGGACATTCGTGCCCGGCTGCAACTGGGCGGTGAGGTCGAGCGGATCGGCCTCGGCCCAGCGCGGGTCCGCCGGCGCCGGGCCCCACTGGATCCGCCGGCCGTTCACCTCAAGCCGGTAGCGGCTGTCGGCGGCGATCCACCCCGTGGCGCGCCGGAGCGGAGCGGTGATTTCCACGGTCCGGCGGAAAAGCACAAACGTGTTGGGCAGGCAACGCTCGCACGGATACCAGATCCACTTCGCCGGCTCGAGGTCCGGCAGCGCCGCGGCCGCAGGTTGGTGGGGCATGCTCACCCGCCCACACCACCTTCGGCGCGAGGCGGCCGCAACTCTTACCTTTGCGTCAACTGAACGGTGTCGCCCGCACCGACCGATCTCGGCCGACGCAAATGGGTCGCGACCATGTGCCGCCGGCAAAGATCGCGGAAGCATTGGGGCCGCTCGCCGAGTTAAAGACGGCGGGCCAAGGGCATGGCGGTGTTCAGACGTCAGCGATTTCGATCCAGAAGCTGAAGCTTGACCGTTCGCTATTCGCGAATAACGTATTTCCATGTTTACCAAGGCACAAGACATCGTGGTGGCGCTCAAACTCGCGCTGGCCGATGCCCCCCGACCCAGTTATGCGGACCTCGCTGCCGATCTCGGCATGAGCGCTTCGGAGGTCCATGCCGCTGTGCGCCGGCTGGGCGAAGCCCGACTGCTCGATCCTGAAACGCAGGAGGTCCGTCGCGAAGCCCTCCGCAATTTTCTGATTCATGGCGTGCCCCATGCCTTTCCAACGCGGACTCGCGAAGTCACCCGCGGGTTGCCGACCGCATGGGCGGCACCGGTCTTGGCCGGAAAAATCAGCGCCGGTGAGCAAATCCCTCCGGTCTGGCCCGACCCTGACGGGCAGGTGCAGGGTGCGGCCGTGAAGCCTCTCTACTCCAGCGTCCCCCATGCCGCCCGCCGCGACCCGGCGCTCTACGACCTGCTCGCGTTGGTCGATGCCCTCCGCCTCGGCCGGGCGCGGGAACGGGCCCTGGCGGAAAAGGAACTCAGTAAACGTCTGATCGATCATGCCACCGCCTAATCTCGCGGCCCTGCGCGCGGTCGCCGACCGCCTCGATGGCCTCGGACTGGACTACGCCTTTGTCGGCGGCTCCGTGGTCAATCTGCTTCTGGATCACCCGGACCTTTCCCCGGCGCGGCCAACCGACGATTTTGATGTCATTCTCGAGGCCGTGACCGCACACCGCTATGCGGATATCGAGGTCAAGCTGCGCGAACTCGGCTTCGACCATGACATGCGCGAGGGCGCGCCGCGTTGCCGTTGGGTGCTGGGCAACCTGACGGTGGACATCATGCCGACGGAGGGAGCCTTTCTCGGCCTGAATACCACTTGGTTTCCCGAGGCGCTGGCGACCGCCAGCGAGCGTGCTTTCGGACATGTGCGGCTGAAACTGATTTCACCGGTCGCATTCCTCGCTACGAAATACGTCGCCTTCCTCGACCGAGGCGACGGCGACCATTACGCCAGCGCTGACTTGGAGGACTTCATCACGGTCATCGATGGCCGCGAGAATATCGCGGCCGAGGTCGCGACTGCACCGGAGGCCCTGCGCGCCTACGTCATCGACGCCGTGCGCACGCTGCTCGCCGCGCCAAGCTTCAACGAATCACTTCCCGGCCACCTCCCCGGGGACGAAGCCAGCCAACGCCGACTCCCGGCCCTGCGCCGCAAATTACACGCCATCGCCGGCTAAGCCAGAGACAGGGAAACAAGTCTTATGCAGCACGATTGAGCTTCGTCCGCAACGGAGCGCGGAGGCCCGCCGGGCGAGGGCGGACCGGACTCGCCGCCGAGGCCGGATTGCATTTATTGCCGGGTCCGGAGCGCAGCCATCAGCTCCGGGAGTTCCTTCTTGTGGGCTTCCCCGTCCCAGACGATATCCCATTTCTTCACATAGTCCGCGAGAGGGCCGAGTCCCACTGCGGCACGGCGTTCGTCCACCTTGTCGGGATCGTCCAATGGTCGGACGTAGTATCTCCCGCCGTGGGTGTGGTCCCGCATAACCTGACTGCCATAGATCTGGGGTCTGCCTTCTCCGAGCGCGACACGATCCTCCAGCAGCGCAAGCGAACTGGCCCTAGCCTTTCCTTCCTTAACCGCCGACCGCATCATCGGCAGGTATTTTTGCTGGATGGCCGGCTGGGCGTGCTGGATGACGAGGAAGAGCGCGCCATTGGCCCTGGCGCCGATCTGCTCCGCGCCAAGCCATCCGTGTTTATCCAGCAGGGCTGTTACCCTGGATGAATTGGCCTCATCGGCCGCACGGATGACCTTCCACAAATCCTGCACCTGTTGCGAATTGCGCCCGTGCTTTTTCTCCACCTCGGGCATCTGCAGACGGTTTTTCTGATCTTCGTCGTGGATCCTGACCAATTCGGCTTCGATGGATTTGAAATCAGGGGCGTTGGCGGCCGGACCTCCGTCGGGGGCCGGGCTCTGCTTTTCCTGGGCTGCCGCCCAGGAAAAAACCATCAGCCCCACCGCAACACCCGGCCAGAGGAAAGATTTCATGGTGAAAGCTGGTTGATCAGACAAATGCCCGCTGGGTGAAAGCGGGCCGGACTTCCGGCACAGAGATAAGCCTAGGGCAGATATGAGATGATGTAGCCTTGGTTGGTCTGCACCTGGATTCTCTTTCCCTGCTCGAAAACGATGCCCCGGTATTCCTCGCCATCCACCGGATTGATTTCCTTCACATAGTTGGTCCGGCCGACGATCTTTTCGTATGTCGTCTGGGAAACCCCGTTCTCCAGGTAATATTGGTCCGCGGCCGCGGCCAGCCGGCGCAGATTGTTCAGGACCGGTTTCTTGATCCCCGGCGGTGGTTCCGTGTCCTTCCGTTGGACCTTGGAGCGGATGAGCGGCAGCTGAAATTCCACGCCTCCCTTGGTCACGACCAGAACCTCCGACTTCTCGTCCATACGGCCGACCTTGTAGTCCTCAAACTCCTGCCCGAGGCCCACCCACTTGGTGTTCCCGCTCTTGGTGCCCTTCAGCGCCAGCAACAGCCCTTTGTCATCCTTCACCCAGCCGGTGAACTCGACGCCGGCCTCGGTGCCACCCAACGTCGCGCCCGCCGCGAAAATCCCCACGGAGACCAGGACCAGATGAGTGATGCTCTTGATGTTCATGGTTCTTTCCCCGGACAAGCCGCCGGGCCGGCGGGCCGACTCCAGCACGCCCGGAAACCGGAAGCAAGCATCGGGCAGGCGGCCTGATTCCACCCCGGATCCCCCACTTCGCGCTAGACTACCGGCGTCCCTTTACGGTTAATCCCGCATGGCCTGCACCGTTTTCACCATCGCCAACCAGAAGGGCGGCGTCGGCAAGACCACCACCGCGATCAACCTCGCGGCGGCCCTTGCCGAGCGCAAGATCCACACCCTCGTCGTGGACCTCGACCCGCAGGCCAACGCCACCAGCGCCCTCGGCATCGAGAAGCAGGAGGGCAGGAGCCTCTACGGCCCCCTCCACGGCGAAGGCAGCGCCTTCGAGATGCTCACCCCCACCGCGTGGCCGCATCTCGCGATCATCCCGTCGGAACAGGACCTCGCCGCCATCGAGATCGAGCTGGCCCAGCAGCAGAACTACCTCCTGCGGCTGCGCTCCGTGCTCGAGCCGATCCGCAACTCCGGCGGCTACCGCGCCATCATCATCGACTGCCCCCCGGCCCTCGGCCTGCTCTCGATGAACTCCCTCGCCGCCGCCGACCACCTGCTCATCGCCCTCCAGTGCGAATACATGGCCCTCGAGGGCCTCGGCCAGATCCTCAAGGTCGTCCAGCGCCTGAAGGACGCCGGCGTCAACCCCACCCTCGATGTCGGCGGCATCGTCATGACGATGTTCGACAGCCGCATCAACCTCGCCAAGCAGGTCGTGGCCGAGGTCCGCACGCACCTGCCGGACAAGATCTTCGAGACGCTGATCCCGCGCACCGTGCGGCTCAGCGAGGCGCCGAGCTTCGGCAAGCCGATCTTCGCCTACGACCCCCACGGCCCCGGCGCCACCGCTTACCGCGCCCTCGGCAAGGAAGTTGCCGAGCGGTTCGGATTGAAGGGGAATGGGGCATAGGTAGGGGCGCTTGCCCTCAAGCGCCCGGGCCGTTGGGGGCAACGGCCCCTACCAAGTGTCGCTTGCGATTTTTGCCGCCGACTACTCACTACCCGCTACTCGCTACCCACTAGTTGTTCCTGACCCATGCTCGCCACCCTCACCAAATATGCCGCCGCCTTCAACGTCGGCCTGCAGAGCAACCTGGTCTACCGGGTGAACTTCGCGGTGCGGGGCTTCTTCTCGTTCTTCCACCTCATCGTGGTGTTCATCCTGTGGTCCGCGGCCTACGCCGGCAGCCCGGCCATCGGCGGCTTCAGCTTCGCGCAGACCTTCACCTACTTCGTCGCGCTCATCGTCGTGCAGTTCATGATCGGCGCGTTCAACGAGGACTACCAGATCAGCGAGGAGATCCGCAACGGCCTCATCAACCAGTTCCTGCTCAAGCCGGTCAATTACTTCGCCTACCGCTTCAGCATCTACGTCTCGGCGCGGTTCGTCACCGGCCTGCTCATCCTCCTCCCGCTCCTCGTCACCTATCCCCTGCTCAAGGACCACCTGGCGATCCCCCATGAGTGGTGGCGGCTCGGTCTGGGCCTGCCGGCGCTCGCGATGTCCGCGCTGATCCAGTTCGGCATCGCCTACTGCTTCGGCCTGATGAGTTTTTGGTTTCTCGAGATCCAGGGCATCGTGATCCTGTCCATGGCCCTCGAGTCCGTGCTCGGCGGGCAGATCTTCCCGCTCGACCTGCTGCCCGACTGGCTCTTCCGGATCTCCCAGTTCCTGCCCTACTATTACCAGATGTATTTCCCGGTCGCGATCTTCACGGGCCGCCTCAACGACCCCGCCGCCATCCTCGCCGGCCTCGGCATCCAGGCCTGCTGGGTGGTCGTCATCCTCGCCCTCGGCCAGTTCCTCTGGACCCGCGGCCTCCGCCTCCACACCGCCGTCGGCGGCTGACCGAACCATGACTCGTTCTCTTTCTCATTCTCTTTCTCGTTCTCCAGGCTCCCTTCTGGAGAGAAGGAGAGCGAGTAAGATTACGAGAACGATTCAGCCATGAACCTCGCCCGCTACGCCCGCATCTGGGCCGCCTCCGCCCGCTACGCCATCACCCGGACGCTGATGTTCCGCGGCGACTTCTTCATCTGGGCGCTGGTCGAGCTGTTCTGGATGACGGTCAACGTGCTCATGGTCTCGGTCATCTACGCCCACACCGACACCGTCGCCGGCTGGACCAAATACGAGATGATGCTCCTCGTCGGCACCTCGATGCTCATCCAGCGCTTCCTGATGGGTTTTTTCTGGAGCAGCATCTTCGAGATGGGGCGCAACATCCGCAGCGGCTACTTCGACTTCTTCATCGCGCAGCCGGGCAACGTCATGTTCCTCGCCACCACGCGCAAGCTCGACCCCGACAGCCTGGTCAACTCGCTCGTCGCCGCCGCGCTCGTCGTCTACTCGGCCCGGCAGCTCGGCCTGCACCCCGGCGCGCTGGACATCGCCCTCTACGCGCTCCTGGTCGTCTGCGGCGTCATCATCCATTATTGCGTGCTGGTGCTCTGCATCACGCCGGCATTTTGGATCACGAGCGCCCAAGGCATCGAGGGGAGCTACTTCACGCTGAGCGAGTTTTCCCGCCTGCCCCGCGAGGCCTTCCGCGGCGCGGCCAACGTCGCCTTCGTCTGGATCCTCCCGATGGTCCTCGTGAGCAACGCGCCGGCGAGCACCCTCCTCCACGGCTTCGACCTCCAGCTGGTCGGCTGGGTCGTGGGCATCACCATCCTCTGGTTCACCGTCACCGTCGTGGTCTTCCACCGCGGCCTCCGCCGCTACTCCAGCGCCAGCAGCTGACCGGCCTGCGGCCGGCAAATCACAAAGGCCAGATCCCAAACGCCAAATAATACGCCCGACCCTATGAGATTTGTTTGGAATTTGGCCTTTGGCGTTTGAGATTTCCCCCATCGTGTCAGCAGAACTCACCGCGCTCCAATCCCGCCTCGGTTACGAATTTCGCAACCCGGCGCTGCTGCGCGAGGCCCTGACGCACGCCTCCTTCACGACGGAGAACCCCGCCGACGGCGCGCACAACCAGCGCTTCGAGTTCCTGGGCGACGCCGTGCTGCACTTCATCCTCACCGACGCCCTCTTCCGGTCCTCCACCCCCGCCGAGCGCGAAGGCGTGCTGAGCCGCCGCCGGGCCATCCTCTCGAAGGGCGGATTCCTCACCCAGCTCGCCCGCGACCTCCAGCTCGACACCGGCCTGCGCCTCAGCAAGGGCGAGGAGGAGACCGGCGGCCGCACCCGCGCCTCCAGCCTGGAGGACGCCCTCGAGGCCCTGGTTGGCGCCATCTATCTCGACAGCGACCTGCCGACCACCCAGCGGGTCGTGCTCGCGTGGTATGGCTCGCTGACGGACCGCCTTGCCCTGGCCGACGACGCCGAGAATCCCAAGGGCCGCCTCCAGGAACTGGTGCAGCCCGAGCACGGGAACGTGGCCTTGAAATACGAGCTGCTGACCACCACCGGCCCGCGCCATGCCCGCGAGTTCGAGGTCGCCGTCATTTTGCACGAGGAGACCCTCGGCACGGGCAAGGGCCCGTCCAAGAAGGTCGCCGAGGAAGCCGCCGCCCGCGCCGGTCTGGCTTTCTTGCGGGCGCGGCAGCCCGGCGACGCGAAATAGCGTGGTGGCGTGGAGCCGGGGCGTTCCGTCCCGTCGCAGTTGATGCCCGCCTTCTGTCATTCTTGGCAAAACGAGGAATCCAGCCAGGACGCTCGTTTTCTGTGGATTCTTCGCTACGCTCACAATGACATGTTTTGTTAGTTTGATGGATTCAGTTTCCGTATCTCCCCGTCTCAAGGTCACCGGAATTTGTCCGGCAGCGCAGCCTCATGCCCTGGCGGAACTGGTGCGGCGGTCGCCCGCCCCCGTGTGGCTGGTCGTCCACGAGGAGATCCAGCAGGCCGAGGCGCTCGCCGAGGACATCGCGCTCTTTCACGCCGCCCAGAGCGGTCCGGCCGGGCTGGAGATCATGCTTTTTCCCGAGGCGCAGACCGACAACCGCGAGATGCGCGAGGCCTTCAACGCCGCCAGTGACCGCCTCGCCGTCCTGAGCAAGCTGCGCGGGCTGCGTTCTGTTTCCGGCTCCTCGCTCCCGGCTCACCGCTCTCCGCTGCTGATCCTCGCGACGCCCCCCGCCCTGCTCCAGCCCGTGCCGCCACCGGCGGACTTCGCCACCCGCGAGATCGAGGTGCGCCGCGGCGCCGGCCAGCCGTTCGCCGCCCTGCTCGAGCTGCTGCGCTCCTTCGACTATGATTCCGAGGCGGTGTGCGAGGCCCCCGGCCAATATGCGGTGCGCGGCGGCATCGTGGACGTCTATCCCATCACCGCCCACCAGCCCTGTCGGCTCGATTTCTTCGGCGACATCCTCGAGGAAATCCGGACGCTCGATCCCGTCACGCAGCGTTCCGGCGAGCCGATTGACAGCATCACGCTCACTGCGGCGCCGAAGCTCCACACGGGAGGCGCCAGCGCCTCGCTGCTGGATTACCTGCCGCCGGCCGCCCACGCGGCACTGATTGAACCCAAGGCCCTCGAGGAGCTGTTCGACACGCTGGCGCCGGATGGTAGGGCGAATCCTCCGGATGAGCCGCCTGCGCGCGGCTCGTCGGGACGACTCGCCTTACCTTTCCTTGAAGCCCTGCCCGGCGCCTGCGCGCACCTGCTCGGCCTCGGCGACCTCGACCTGGCCAGCCGGCTGTTCGACAGTGCGGGGTCCGAGGAAACCTGGGACACCGAATCGCTCGCCCATCACCGCTCCTACCCGGAGGAACAGTTGCTCGCCCACGAGCGCTTGCAGGCCGAGGAAGACGCCCGCCGGCAGTTCCTGGAAAAGGTCGCCGCCTGGAAACAGGAGGGCTACGCCGTGGATTTTGTCATTTCCAAGGAAGGCGAGGAACAGCGCGTCCGCGAGCTGCTCTCCGAGCACACCGCGCTCAAGAAGATCAAACCGCGCTTCCTGCGCGGGTCGCTGACCGAGGGGTTCAAGGTGACTTACCGGTCAGGTAGGGCGAATCCTCCGGATGAGCCGGCAGCCGACAGCCCGTCGGGACGACTCGCCCTACCCAAGACACCCCAAGGCCTCATCGTCGTCTCCGAGACCGAGATCTTCGGCCGGCGCCGGGCGCGGCGCACGGTCGCCAAGCGCGCCATCGCCACGACGTCGGCGGTCGACCAGCTGCTGGATTTCTCCGAGCTGGTCGAAGGCGACTTCGTCGTCCACCTGTCGCACGGCATCGCCCAGTTCCGCGGCCTCACCAAGCTCGCGTCCGGCGACGGCATCCGCGAAGTCATCTCCCTCGAGTTCGACGACAAGGTCACGCTGCACGTGCCGCTGCAGGAGTCCCACCTCATCAGCCGCTACGTCGGCCTGACCAAGGCCAAGCCGCAGCTCGGCCGCGTCGGCTCGGGCCGCTGGGAAAAGGCGCGGCAGTCCGCCGAGCGCGCCACGCTCGACCTCGCCGCCGAACTGCTCGCCATCCAGGCCCAGCGCGAAGCGCAGCCGGGCCACGCCTTCGCCGAGGACAACGTCTGGCAGCGCGAATTCGAGGCGGCGTTCCCGTTCTCCGAAACCCGCGACCAGGCCAAGGCCATCGTGGACCTGAAGGCCGACATGGAGCGCACCCGCCCGATGGACCGGCTGCTCTGCGGCGATGTCGGCTTCGGCAAGACCGAGGTCGCGATCCGCGGCGCCTTCAAGGCTGTCATGGGCGGCAAGCAGGTCGCCGTGCTCGTGCCGACCACCGTCTTGGCCCAGCAGCACCTGAACACCTTCCGCGAGCGCATGGCCGGCTACCCGGTGGCGGTCGAGATGCTCAGCCGCTTCCGCACCCGCAAGGAGCAGGCGGGCATCGTCACCGCGCTGGCCGAGGGGAAGATCGACATCCTGATCGGCACGCACCGGCTCGTGCAGGCCGACGTGAAGTTCAAGGACCTCGGGCTCGTCATCGTGGATGAGGAGCAGCGCTTCGGCGTGAAGCACAAGGAGGTCTTCAAGCGCTGGCGGGCGCACGTGGACATGCTCTCGATGAGCGCCACCCCGATCCCGCGGACCCTCTACCTCGCCCTCACCGGCGCCCGCGACCTGAGCACAATCGAGACCGCGCCGTCGAACCGGCTGCCGATCCAGACCATCGTGAAAAGCTACGACGAGAAGCTCGTCGTCGAGGCGATCCAGCACGAGCTGCGGCGCGGCGGCCAGGTCTTCTACCTGCACAACCGCGTGCTGAGCATCGACCTCGTCGCGGCGCGGCTGCGGGAGCTGCTGCCGGGCGTGCAGATCGGCGTCGGCCACGGCCAGATGGGCGCGGACGGCCTCGAGCGCATGATGACGGATTTCGTGGCGGGCCAATACCAGGTGCTCGTCTGCACCACCATCATCGAGAGCGGCCTCGACATCCCGAACTGCAATACGCTGATCATCGAGG
>JAQSDJ010000140.1:22288-25753 GCA_029945855.1 Lacunisphaera sp. | reverse complement strand
CTACCGGAGTTTCCGCATCGACCGCATCCGGCGGCTCGAGGTTTCGCCGGTGCAGTTCGAGGCGCGCGAGGACTTCTCACTGAAAAAATACATGGAGGAGTCCAGCGATCGCGACCAGACCCTGCCGGTGCGCGTGTGGTTTCACCGCGCGGCGCAGGAACGCGCCCGGCGCGAGAGCTACGCCACGCTCATCGAGGAGAAGGCGCGCGACGGCGGCGGGGAGTTCTCGCTCTACGCCTGGTCGCTCGAGTGGATGGCCCGCTGGCTCCTGTCCTTCGGCGAGGGCGCCGAGGCGCTCGCCCCGGCCAAACTCCGCGCGCTCGTCCGCTCGGAGGCCGAGAAGGTCGCGGCGAAGCATCGCTGAGGGGCTCCAAACCTCCTGACATAGGGCTGTCAGGACGGGGTGATAGGATGCGCCCATGCCAAAGTTCAAAGGACTCCGCACCGCCGCCTATCCCGCGCCCGACCTCGCCCGGGCCAAGGCCTGGTATGCCGAGGTGTTCGGCGTCGCACCGTATTTCGACGAGCCGTTCTATGTCGGCTTCAACATCGGCGGCTTCGAACTCGGCCTCGTGCCCGATGCGCCGGTCAGCTATCCGCCCGGCGGGGTCGTGGCCTTGTGGGGCGTGGACGACGTCGGCGCCACCTGTGCGCACCTGCTCGCCTTGGGCGCCCGGATGCACGAAGAGCCCAAGGATGTGGGCGGCGGCATCACGGTGGCCTCCGTCCTCGACCCTTTTGGCAATATCCTCGGCCTGATTCACAACCCGTCGTTCGACCCGCGGGCCGTGCGGTAACCGTTTTTTTCGTCCAACCCACCGCCACCCATGATCAACATCACCGCCTTCGCCTTCACGGCTTATCCCGTCACCGACCTGCCCCGCGCCCGCGCGTTCTACGAAAACGTGCTCGGTCTCAAGCCTGCCAGCGTCTGGGGTGACGACAAGCAGGGTTGGATCGAATACGAGCTCGGCGCCGGCTGCCTCGCGATCAGCAATTTCTCCGCCGACAAGTGGAAACCCTCCGCCGATGGCGCGTCGCTGGCGCTTGAGGTGGCCGATTTCCCGGCCGCCGTGGCGGCGCTGCGCGCCGCGGGCGTCCGCTTCCTCGTCGAGGCGGTCGACAGCAGCGTCTGCAACATGGCCATCATCGCCGATCCCGACGGCAACAGCCTCATCCTCCACCGCCGCAACGCCGCGGCCTGAAATATTTAGCCCACGAAACACACCAGCCTTCGCCGAGCCTACGGCTGGCAGGCGCACCTCCCATGCACATCCGCCCCATCGCCGTCACCGTGTCCGCGCCGCGCGACACCGTTTTCAGTTACCTGGCCGACATTGAGAACCTCCCGAAGTGGGCCGGCGCTTGGTGCGAGCAGGTCTCGCTCCAACGCGGCCGCTGGTGGGCCCTGACCGCGGAGGGCGAGCAGGTGCTGGACATGGAGACGAGCGCCGGGACGGGTGTCATCGACCTCCGCGCCGGGCCCGCGCCCGAGCGGATGACCCTGGTGCCGATCCGCGTGCTCGCCCTGTCGTCCCGGCGCACGCTGGTGAATGTCATTGTCATCGAATCGCCCGACCAGTCCGCGGAAGCCTACGGTCTCCGTCATGAGCGGTGGCTCACCGCCGCACGCGGGCTCATCCGGCGCTTCAGCGGCGGCGAACTCCATGTGGCGGAACCGGCGGCGGAGTTCCTCGCGTTGGGATTGAATTGAGTTGGGTGGAGCGCGGCCTCCGGGCGCGCTTCGAATGCGTCCGGAGGCCGCGCGTCATCTTATCCAACATGCGCAAAATCATCTATTACATGGCGGCCAGCCTCGACGGCTGCATCGCGCGCGACGACGGGGCAATCGACTGGCTGCCCGTGCCGGCGGGCAAGCAGGATTACGGGCATGCGGCGTTTCTCCGGCGCATCGACACGCTGGTCTTCGGGCGCAAGACCTATGAGCAGGCGCTGGGTTTCGGTGAGTGGCCTTATGGCCGCCGCACCTGTTACGTGCTCAGCCGCCAATGGGCCGGCCAGCGCGATGTGCGCGCGCGGTTTGTCGGGGGCAATGTCGCCGCGCTCCTGCGCCGCCTGAAACGCCGGCCCGGGCGCGACATCTGGCTGGTGGGCGGGAGCGAGAGCGCGCAGCCGGGTTTCGCGGCCGGGCTGGTCGACGAGATCATCCTCACGGTCATCCCGACCGTGCTGGGTGGCGGCCGGCCGCTTTTCCTCCGGAGCCCGTGGGCGCAGCGGCTCAAGTTGCGCCGGTGTCGCTCCTTTCCGGACGGCCTGGTGCAGCTGCACTACGCGGTGAACGACTAGGGCGTATTCAAGAACACCATAGCCGTTTCTGTAGGTCGGGCTTTACGCCCGACACGTCGGGGATAAACCCCGACCTACACGACGATCATGGCTACACTTCAACTTAAACCGCTGCTAGGCGTTGCGTCCGTCGCGCCAGCGCCACCAGCCGGCGAGGATGCTGCCGATCACGGAGTGGAAGACGCTTGAGATCGCGCAGGGCACGGCGGTGAGTGGGTCGGTAAAATGCCGGCGCGCGAGCACGACCCCCAGGCCCGAGTTCTGCATGCCGACCTCGATGGAGACGGTGCGGGCGACAATCTTGTCCCAGCCGCTCAGCCGGGCGACGGCGTAGCCGAGGGCGAAGCCGCCCGCGTGCAGCCCGAACACCGCGCCGAGCAGGCGCCCGGCCGCGCCCTTCACCTCGGCGGCGCTGCCGCCGATGATGCTGGCACAGATGAGGGCGATGACCACGACCGATACCAGCGGCAGCCCGACTTGCACGCGCTGCATGAGGCGCGGGGCCTGGCGGTTGAGCCAGACCCCGAGCACCACGGGCAGCACCACGACCTGGAACGTGCTCCGGAACAGGCCCCACGCATCCACGGCCACGAGCGTGCCGGCGAGCCAGGAGGTCAGCAGCGGGGTCATGAAGACGGCCGCGAAGGTCGAGCACATCGTCATCACGACCGACAGACACACGTTGGCGCGGGCGAGGTAGGTCACGACATTCGAGGCGGTGCCGCCGGGGCAGCACGCGACGAGAATCAGTCCGACGGCGAACGGGGTCTCGAGCGCGAACAACCGGCCCAGGGCCCAGCCGAGCAGGGGCATGATGGTGAACTGGGCCGCGAAGCCGAGGGCCACGGCCCTGGGCATGCGTCCCACGGCGCGGAAATCGTCGACGGTCAGCGTCAGCCCCATGCCGAGCATGATCACGGCGAGACCCCACACGATCCATGGTCCGGAAAACCAGGTGAACCACGCCGGCTGGAACAGCGCGGTGATGCCCCCGGCCAGCACCCACACGGGAAAGGCATTGGTCAGCCAGGTCAGGATCCGGGGCATGGCCGCAGAGTCAGCCGGGCGGCCGGGCCGGTGGCGAGTCCGGAGTGCGTCAGCCGGACCGGGGTTGTCTTCAAGCCAGCCTCAGCTAATAATTTCCCGTTTCGCGCGTAG
>JAQSDJ010000140.1:7308-22278 GCA_029945855.1 Lacunisphaera sp. | reverse complement strand
GCGTAGTCTCCCCACCGGCCCCGCATGCTTTTTCTTCACCGCAATCTGCGTCCGCCCCAGCTCATTCTCTGTCTGGTGCTGGGCGGTGCCGTGCTGGCCGGTTTGCTTGCCCCGGCCGCCCGCTGTCAGGACAACGGTGAGAATCTGCTCACGACGACGGAACTCAGGGCGCTCGAGCGCGAGAACGCGATGTGGCGGCTGGTGCGGCCGGACGAGTCCGTGGAAGAAAACATCGCCCGCTTTGGCGCCGCGGGATTCACCCCGGAGGAGGTGGCGGCGCTGCAGCCGCGGCTGGCCGCGATGTGGGATGTGCCCGTGGAGCGCAATTTCGGCTGGCTGCACGAGGACACCGTCCGGCAGATCCGGGAAATTGACCGGCAGTTCATCGGACGGATGCGGGCCGTGCGGCTTTATGCGGCCACGGGCATCCGCCCGGGTGGAAAGTCACCGGGCAGCGTCAGCAGTCTCACCCGGCTCTGGCGCGGGGCGGTATTCACGGTGCTCGATTATGACGAGATCGCCGAGTTCCGGTTGATGAATTCCTCCTCGGCACGGGAGGTCGGCCAGTGGGTGGAGGGGTTGAAGCTGTCCGATGACGAGTTGCGGACGCTCTTCGAGTGGCAGCGGGAATTCGCCGGCACCCACGGCGCGACCCCGCCCGGATCGGGCAGCCAGCCGGCGTGGTGGCGGCAGGAGCAGCTGGATCAATGGCAGCGGATCCGCGAGCTGCTGGGCGACGAACGGTTCGCGGTGTATCTCAGCCGGGCCAGCGTCAGGTTCGGACAGATGCAGCAGGCCTTGGTCCGGTCCGGTGACCCCGGGGCCAAGGGGGCGTTGGATCTGTGGTGGCTCCGCCAGGGTTACGAAGCGGCGCGCAGCAACCGGAATCCGGTGGTGCGGCGCGAGGACGAGTTGAAGGCCGAAACCCGGGCCCACGCCCTGGCCGTTTTGGGGGCTGAGCGGCTGGCTAATTACGTGACGGATCAGGATGGCCGGTGGCTGGTGACCCCGGTGCGCCAGCGCCGCGCGCAGGCGGCGTCCGACAGGCCGTAGGATCTCGGGTGGGGCGGAGGTGCACCGGTCGGGGAAAAATGCCCATGATTATTCATCGATGGATGAGGAAATTTTGCATGCCCGATTAGGAATTCTGTATTCTCCGAAACTTTGCTTTTTGCACAAAGACTGCGGAGACGGCGGCTCGTGGATTTTGCTACTGTGCAGCATGAAACAACTCGTGCGGTTCTTCGCTTTCGGAATGCTCACCGGCTGCCTCGCGTTGCACGCCCAGAATTTCAGCGGCACGGATGCATTCGGCAGCGACTCCGGCAACTGGACCAACGGGGCGACCGCCAACGGGGGTGCGTTTAGCGTCAGCGGCGGCGTGCTGAATTTCACCGATCCCATCCTCGCCGGCGGCACGAGCAGTTCGGCCGCACGCTACTGGAATCTCAACGCCGGCAGCTATACCGCCGACTGGCAGGTGCAGATCGATCTGACGCTCAACCTTACCCAGGTCGCTTCGCAAGTCACGGCATTGACCTTCGGCCTGGGGAGCAGTTTGGACTCCACGGACCGCGTTGAATTCACGCTGCAGCAGACCTACATGATGCCCGGAACCCGCTACATTTACGGCGCCTTCATCACCAACGGATCGGGCGGGTTACCGGCGTCGATGACCAGCACCGGGAACACGGTGACCCTGCGGGCCGCTTATCAGGCCGCATCGCACCAGATAACTTTGGACTTCAATGATGGCTCCGGTTTTTCCACGGTGACTGCGGCGATCATTGATGGCAGCGGATTGAATTGGGGCATGGGCCTGACCGACAGCTTCGGTTTCGGGTTGGTCGCATCGAATTTGACCAACGGCGGTCCGACCGCCGCTATTTCCTCGGGGGTTTATGCCGACAACTTTCTCGCCTCGGGCGCAGCGATTCCCGAGCCCTCGACCTATGCCGCCGCCTTCGGTGTGCTGGCCCTGCTCGTAGCCGGGTTAAAGCGCCGGTTCGGCCAGCAGTGATTCCAGGTCCAGTCGTGCAGTGACCATCGCGATTCCGCCCTGGGCGTCGCGCGGCCACTGCGCTTCCGGCCGGTCCCAGTAGAGTTCCACGCCGTTCTGGTCGGGGTCGTGCAGGTAGAGCGCCTCGCTCACGCCGTGGTCCGAGGCGCCGTCGAGCGGAATCTGCGCCTTCACGAGCCTGCGCAGGGCATCGGCCAGGGCGGCGCGGGTCGGGTAGAGGATGGCGGTGTGAAACAGCCCCGTGCTGCCCGGGGGCGGCGGCGAGCCGCCGAGGCTTTCCCAAGTGTTCAGTCCGAGGTGGTGGTGGTAGCCACCGGCCGAGATGAACGCCGCCTGCGGGCCGTAACGCTGGGTGACCTCGAACCCGAGGACGCCGACATAGAAGTCGAGCGCGCGCTGCAGGTTGGAGACCTTCAGGTGGACATGGCCGATGCGGGCACCGGCGGCGATGGGCGGATTTTTCTCGGGCATGTGGCGGAGGCTAGCCGGGTTGGGGAAATACGCAATGTGCCGGCTAATCCGCCGGGGATATTGTGCCGATGAAGGTTTTGTCCCCATCACTGCCATGGCCCTCGACCCCGTCATGTTCCGCCAGTTGCCGGTGATCCAGCAGATCATCAGGGACGAGACGTGGTATGAAGGTGAGCGGCGCGGCTGCGCGGTGCCGGCCGGCGATCCCGTCGTGCGCGAGCGCGTCTGCACGATCATCCTCCGCATCGGGGCCGGGCTGCGCGCCTCCTTGGAGGGGCAGATCGCGGCCTACCCGCCTCCGGTCCAGCTGCCGCTCACGCGACACGATCGCGAGCACGCGGCCTGAACCAAGCCGCCGGACCGGCCGGGGCCGAGGACCAAACCGGCTGTTGCCAAAGCCGGCCGGGCGGCTATTTTCCGTCGCACACCTGAGAACTTCGAGTCGGTCCCTGTGCTCAACCTCAACCCGCTCACGTCATGAATACCCGTCAAATCCTCCGGCTGCTGGCCGTTGCCTCACTCCTTGTCCCCGGGATCCGCCTGCTGGCGGTTGATGCCGGCGCCGATCCGTTCGGCACCCGCAACTTCTCCCTCAACCTGCTGGAAAAAGACATCAGGGACGCCAACGAGCGCGAGGAGACCAGGCAGGCACGCAAGGAGGCGGTCAAGATCTCGCCCCTGTCCGCGGTCAATTTCGACCTGAACAAGGACGGCAAGCTCGACGACACCGAGTTCGCCACCTGGAACGCCGCGGTGCGGAAAGCGGCCGCGAAGTCGCCTGAGGCGCTGAAGCGCTTTGACAAGAACAAGGACGGCAAGCTCGACGACGCCGAGTGGACGGCGGCAAGCACGGAATTGTTCGGCAAACACTGACGCCGGGTGTCATGCGCTGGTGCTGGTCGCCTCTCCCTCGCCCGGGCGGGGCTTTTATCCCGGGATCGCTCCAATGCGCGAGCAAGCTCGCCGCCCACCCCGGACGCCTTACGTCTTCGCGCTGTTGTCGCAGTTGATGTGGGCGCGACGGCGCTGGGCCGTGTAGTTGCGGATCTGGGCGGCAAAGATCTTGTTGCGGACCACGGGGCCGGCATTCACCGGGCCAGCGGCCGCGTTGCTTTCTTCCGTGGCCGCGGCGGTGGCGATCAGCACCAGCAACTCCGCCTTCTCAGGCAGGCGCTGGGCGGGGAAACGGGCATGGGTCGCCATCCAGCGGACGGTCTGTTGCAGCGGTGTCTGGGTGGTGGTGCTCACGGGCGGCATGGAGCCCGAGGCCGGCAGCGGAGTCAACGGGAAGGCGGTTTTTAGCCACAAAAAGTGCAAAAGGCGCAGGATCAATCTCCTAGCCATGATCGGCTTGGTGTTTTTTGCGCCTTTTGTGCTTTTTGTGGCCAGAAAAACTTCTGGCCCATCTGCCGAGCTTTGGATTGCAGCGGAAGGGGCGGGGCCTACGTTCGGCCATTCCCATGGCTTCTTTGCTCAACCTGCTCGACGTCAGTCTCCACTTCGGAGGCCCGGCGATCCTGGAAAAGATCAACTTCCAGATCGAATCCGGCGAGCGCGTCTGCCTGGTCGGGCGCAACGGTGCGGGCAAATCCACCCTGATGAAGGTCATCGCGGGCGAGATGCAGCCCGATACGGGCGATGTCTTCCGTCCGCCGGGCTCCGTCTACATGCGCCTGACGCAGGAGGTGCCCGCCGACCTGCGCGGCAGCGTGCACGACATCGTGGCCTCCGGCCTGCGGCCCAACCACGACCACCACGAGGAGGACTGGGTGCGCGATGTCCGCGTGGAGGACCTGATCGCAGACGTCGGCCTGCCGCCGCTGAAGGAATTCTCCGAACTCTCCGGCGGCCTCAAGCGCCGCGCGCTGCTGGCCCGCGCCCTCGCCGGCCAGCCCGACCTGCTGCTGCTCGACGAGCCGACCAACCATCTCGACCTCGAGTCCATCCTGTGGCTGGAGGAGTTTTTGCTGGAGAAGAAGCCCACGTTGCTCTTCGTCACCCACGACCGCGCCTTTTTGCGCAAGATCGCCACGCGCATCGTGGAGCTCGACCGCGGCCGCCTGGCGGGCTGGGCCTGCGACTACGACACCTACCTCGTCCGCAAGCAGGACGTCCTCGAGGCCGAGGAGAAGCAGCGCGCCGCCTTCGACAAGAAGCTGGCGCAGGAGGAGGAGTGGATCCGCCGCGGCGTGAAGGCGCAGCGCTCGCGCGCCACCGCGCGCATCCATGCCCTCCAGGACATGCGCGCCGCGGCGCGCGCCCGCCGCGAACGCGTCGGCACGGCCACCATCAAGGTCTCCGAGGCCGAGCGCACGGGCGTGAAGGTCATCGAGGCAGAGAACGTCAATTTCGCCTGGCCGGACGGCCGGGTGGTGCTGCGCGACTTTTCCACCGTCATCCAGCGCGGCGAGAAGATCGGCATCCTCGGCCCCAACGGCGCGGGCAAGACGACCCTGATCAAGCTGCTCCTCGGCCAGTTGACGCCCACCTCGGGCCTGCTCAAGCATGGCACCAACCTCGAGGTCGTCTATTTCGACCAGCTGCGCGCGCAGATCGACGACAACAAGAGCGTAGCTGACAACATTGCGAACGGCAACCCGACCGTGACCATCGATGGCCACACGCGGAACGTCATCAGCTACCTGCAGGATTTCCTCTTCGAGCCGGCCCGCGCCCGGACCCCGGCCAAGGTGCTTTCCGGCGGCGAGCGCAACCGCCTGCTGCTGGCGCGGCTGTTCACCCAGCCGGCCAACGTGCTGGTGCTCGACGAGCCGACCAACGACCTCGACGCCGAGACGCTCGACCTGCTCGAGGATCTCTTGGTGGAATTCCAGGGCACGTTGCTGCTGGTGAGCCACGACCGCGCCTTCCTCGACGAGGTGGTCACGAGCACGCTGGTGTTCGAGGGCGACGGGCAGCTCGGCGATTACGTCGGCGGCTACACGGACTGGCAGACCGAGAAGCGGAAGATGGCCGCACGGAAGACCGAGCTTGCCAAAGGTGGAGCCCGTCCTCCGGACGGGCTTGCCTCGCCCACGGGCAAAAACCTGTCCGGAGGACAGGTTCCACCCCCAAAGCGGAAACTTTCCGGCAAGGAGCAGAAGGAACTCGAGACGCTGCCGGCGAGGATCGAGGCGCTCGAGAAGGAACAGGCGCTGCTCACCGCGCAGCTGGCGGATCCCGCGTTCTACAAGAAGCACGCCGCGAAATTTACCGAGGTGAAGGCGCGGCTCGAGACCGTCGAGAAAGAGCACGCCACGGCGTTCGCGCGGTGGGAGGAACTCGAGGCGGCGCGGAACGGATAGGACGAGAGTCCGGCCACCGCCGCGAGCAGCCGGGTTCAGGCTGTCCTTTGTAGGGGCGTCGCTTGACGACGCCCGGGAACACCTCATCAGCTGCGCACGCGCGGACGCCGACAAGTGACGCCCCTACAAGATCGCGCTCAAAACCCCTGGCCCTTGGTCTTGGTCTGGATGCGGCAGAGCGTGCCGGCGGCGGTGATGTAGAGCATGCTGCCGTCCGGGCCGCCGAAGGCGACGTTGGCCGCGCGGGTGGTGAGGAGCGATCCGAGCAGCTTGCCTTGCGGATCCAGGATGTGCACGCCGCCCGGGCCGGTGGTCCAGACATTGCCGCGGGTATCGATCCGGAGACCGTCCAGGCCGCCGCGCAGGCCCTGCGCGAGCAGGCCCTGGGCGTCAAAGAACACCCGGCCGGGTGCGACCGTGCCGTCGGGCCGGAGGTCGAAGGCCATGAGGATCGGGCGCGCGTCCTGCGAGTTGGCGACGAGGAGGGTCCGGCCGTCGGGCGTGAGGGCGATGCCGTTGGGGCGCTCCAGTTCCTTCGACAGGAGCGTCACGGTGCCGTCGGGCGCGAGGCGGTAGACGCCGTGGACGTCGAGTTCGCGGACGCCGTTCTTCAGGCCGTAGGGCGGGTCAGTGAAATAGATGTTGCCGCGGGCGTCGAGGCAGAGGTCGTTCGGGCTGTTGAAGCGCTTGCCCCCGAAGCGCTCGGCGAGGACGGTGAAGGACCGGCCGTCGGGATTGAGGCGGCCGAGGCAACGGTCGCCATGCTGGCAGATGAGGATGCGGCCCTGCGCGTCGAGGGCCATGCCGTTGCCGCCCTCGGTGGAGCCCTGCGTGCCCCGGTCGGTGAAGCCGCTGGGCGAGAGGAACACCTCGATCTTGCCGCCGTCCTTCCAAGCATAGGCGATGTTGTTCGGCACGTCGTTGAAGATCAGGCGCTGTTCCCGCGGGAGCCAGAGCGGGCCTTCCGACCACGTGAACCCTTCGGCGAGGTTTTCCATCCGGGCGTCGGGCGCGAGGAGTTCGTCCAGCGCCGGATCGAGCCGCACGATTTTCCCGAACGAGGCGTAGGGGGCGGCATGGGAGACGATGGGCGGGGGCACGGCGGCGGCGAGGAGGGCGGATACGCAGCCGAGGGATAGCAGGCAGGCAGCGAGGAGGGCGTGGGGTTTCATCAGTGGATAGAATAAAGGCAAAGGAAACAGCCGTCGCGCATTATTTAAGTCTAACAGAGGGTTATGCTCGCAGCGTGTGCATGCTCGGGCGTCGTCAAGCGACGCCCCTACAAATCACCGTTCGCCGGGCGGGCGCCGGGGGGCCACGCCGGCCTTGATGATGCGCGAGACGCGCTCGAAGACGGGGCTCTCGGCGTCCTTGATGTCGAAGTCTTTCTCGGCGACGACGGTGATGTCCTGCAGCGTGATGTTCGTGATCGGGCTGTCGGGCAGGCCGTGGATGATGCCCGCGATGCGCGCGCCCTTGATGGTGACATGGTCGATCAGGATGTGGCGGATGGCGGGCACCTTGGCCGGGTCGCCCTTGAAGTCGGGGCGGTTGTTGTCGGTGTAGTCGAGCTGGAGCACGATGGGGTTGGGCACGTTCTTCATCGTGATGTCGGTGTAGCGGATGTTCTGCACGAGGCCGCCGGCGCCGCGCATGGACTTTATCCGGATGCCGTTGTCGGTGTCCTCGAAGGTGCAGCGGCGGACGAGCATGCGGTTGACGCCGGCGGTGGTCTCGGAGCCGATGGAAATGCCGTGGCCGTGCTTGATGACGTTGTCCTCGATGAGGATGTCGGTGCCGCCGGACTTGATGACGATGTTGTCGTCGCCGGTGTCGATGTCGCAGTGGTGGATCCAGGCGCGGGTCACGGGGCCGGGGTCGATGGCATCGGTGTTGGGCGCGCTGCCGTCCCACGGGGCGCGGACCTTCACGCGCTCGATGGTGAGGTCGGTGATGTTGCGTGGGACGAGGTGGAACATCGGGGAGTTGATGAAGGTGAGGTCGGCGACGAGGAGACGCTCGCAGCCATTGATGACGACGAGGTGCGGCCGGCGAAAGACGATGCGGCCGGGCTGGGTTTGGGCGACGTTCCGGGCCGCACGCTCGGACCAGGCCCACCAGTGCGCCCCGCTGCCGTCGATGGTGCCCGGGCCGGTGAGGGCGACGTCGTGCAGGTTTTTCCCGCTGATGAGCGGGGCGGGCACCTGGTAGCGGGCATTCGCCTCGGCCTGGGTCTTGAAGCTGGCCGGGTCGGGCAGGCCGGTGGCCGCGAAGTTGTCGGGCGCCTTGATGACCGCGCCCTCCTCGAGATGCAGCTCGAGGTTGGAGCAGAGCGTGAACGGGGCGGTGAGATATACGCCCTTCGGCACGATGATCTTCCCCCCGCCGGCCTGGGCCACGGCGGCGATGACGTGCTCGAAGATGGAAGTGTTCATCGTGACGCCGTCGCCGGCGGCGCCGAATTCCGTGAGCACGAAGCGGCGGTCCGGGATGATGGGCCGGCTGGGGCGGACGAGTTCAACGCCGGCGACATCGACGGGCAGCGGCGGTTCGGACGGCGCGGCCGGGAGGACCGGCATGATCGGGGGCGCGGGCGGCGTGCCGCAGCCGGCCAGCAGGGCGAGGAGGAGAACAGGGATGGCGTTTTTCATCAGAGCGGGGGCTTCATGCGATTTGCGGCACGGTGAACGGGGCGCGGTAGGCGCGGGTCAGCAGGGCGTTGGCGGCGGCTGCGGTGGCGCCGGTGAATTTCTCCGCCGCGCCGTCAAAGGCCAGCGTCCCGCCGAGGGTGAGAGGTGTCCGGGCGAGGTCCACGTCGTGGACGGCGAGGTGCTCGGTCATGCGGCCGCAGGCCTCGGCGAGCGGGGCGTCGCCCTGGATGCGTTCGCGCCATTCGCCCGGCACGGCGGCCTGACCGACTTGGTGGGAGATGTTGCCGAGATGGCAGAGGGCGCTCGAGACGTGGCCCTCGTCGATCGGGCCATGGAGGTCGGCGGTCCGGCGGCTGCGGATGACGTCGATGAAATTGGCCATGTGGCGGTCGCGGCCCTGGAACTCGCGGATGAGGCCGCCGGCGCGGTCGTAGGCCTTCGCCTCGAAGTAACCGGCAATGACGATGCTGCCGCCCTCGCAGTCGATGACGTTGCCGATGCTGACGCCGCGGTATTTATCCATCGTCGCGGCGGCGGCCGCGGCGTCGGGCTTGGCGGGCAGGCCGCGCACCTCGAAGATGAGCGGGGCGGTGGCGTAATCGTGGATGATGACCTGGGTGTTCGGCGTCTGCCCGTCGTCCTCGTAACCGAGGCGGCCGCCGAGGCTGAGGGTGTGGCGCGGCAGGCCGGGCTCGCCGAGAAACCAGCGGGCGACGTCCATCTGGTGGATGCCCTGATTGCCGACGTCGCCGTTGCCGTAGGCCCAGATCCAGTGCCAGTCGTAGTGCACCGGACCGTTGCGCGGTGAATTGCGGTGCGGCGGGAGGAGGGGTGCGGGACCGGACCAGAGATCGTAATCGATCGTCGGCGGGAGCGCCACCGGTCCGCCGGCCCGGCCGATGCTGTCGCGCCGCTTGTAACAGAAGCCGCGCGCCGCGGTGATCCGGCCAAGATTACCGGCGCGCACCCAGGCGACGGCTTCCTGCAGGCCTTCGCCGGAGCGGATCTGCGTCCCGGCCTGCACGATGCGGTGGTGTTTTGCGGCGGCGGCGGCGAGCTGGCGGCCTTCCCAGATGTTGTGCGAGACGGGTTTTTCAATGTAGGCATCCTTGCCCGCCTGGCAGGCCCAGATGCCGGCCAGCGCATGCCAGTGGTTCGGGGTTGCGATGGTGACGGCGTCGATGTCCGGGGAAGCCAGCAGCTCGCGCAGATCGGTGTAGGGCCGCGGCGTGAGGCCGTCCTTGGCGAGTTGGGCGGTAATGCGCGCGAGCACGGCGGTGTCGGGGTCGCAGACGGCAACGATCCTCACGCCGGGCAAGGCGCGCAGGGACGTCAGGTGGTTCTTGCCCCGGCCGTTGAGGCCGAGGACGGCGACGCGGATGTTGCCGTTGGCACCGGCAACCTGCGCCCACGAACGGGCGGACAGGGCGGCGCCTGCGAGGCCGAGGGCGGTGGCCTTGAGGAAGGTGCGGCGTTTCATGGGGTGCGTGGGATTGATGGGTTGCTACCGGCCGGCGGCGTAGGCGGCGTAGTGGTCGGCGAGCTTGGCGGTGGCGGGATCGCCTTCGTGGAAAAAGAAACGGTAGCGCAGGGTGAGACTGCCGCCGGCGGGAATGGTATGATTGCCGAGCCCGGGCGGGAGAGGTTTCTCCTTGGTGGACTCGAAGTCATGCTGGCCGAAGGGATTCGCGGCGAACAGGCCGTAGTCGCGCGCCATCCACCAGGTGGGGTGACGGAGGTTCTGCGGATGGTCGAAGATCGCGACGCCATAGGTCTTGCCGCCGTGCTCGCCGGAGTAGGCGCACCACGCGGCGCGCTTGCCCCAGGCCGCGGCATCGCGGTCGCCGGCGGCGTTGACGATGCGCCCGGTGCCGGGGATTTCCTTGCCCGAGAGGCGGTGCGGCGGTGTCAGCCACTGCGCGACGCGGATGGCCATGGTGCCCTCCTTGGTGTCGCCGAGGACGAGCGGCTCGCCGGGGAGGGCGTAGATGGTGATGCCGTAGTCGAGCGTGCGGTTGCCGCCGCCGGCGTCGCGGAAGGTAAGCGTGGTCAGATCGGTGGCGATGACCCGGCCGTCGGGCGCGAGCCAGCGGTTTCTGGTTTGGAACTGTCCTTCGTCCCCGTGACCGAGCACGCCGAGGGAGAAGTGCTCGGTGCGGCCCTTCGGCAGGGGCGGGCCCGCCTTCCCCTCGTTCCAGAAGTCGATCTTGTTGGCGTCGCCGTGTGCGAACATGAGGGCACGGTGGTGCGGATGGTCGCGGTCCTCGCCCGGGGTTTTCTTCATCGGGTAGTCGCGCGTCAACCCCGTGCCGTCGGCGAGC
Organism: Lacunisphaera sp.; assembly: GCA_029945855.1. Classification (GTDB taxonomy): domain Bacteria; phylum Verrucomicrobiota; class Verrucomicrobiia; order Opitutales; family Opitutaceae; genus Lacunisphaera. The sequence goes on along the minus strand of JAQSDJ010000140.1, from coordinate 11,510 downwards.
AGGATCGGGTAGCAATAGGGCCGCGACGCGCCGTCGCCGAAGACGTATTCCGTGAAGAGCGTGCCATCCACCTCGACGCGCACGCGGTCGGCGAGGCGGGTGAGCCGGACGTCGGCGGAGGCGGTCGCGGCGAGGATGGCGAGGGGGAGGGCGTGTAGCAGCAGTTTCATGATGGGGTCGGTCGGGTGGGGCCAGCGAGCTTGCTCGTGCCGGGACGGGGCGGAGCGCGCAAGCTCGCTGGCCCACGAATGGCGGGGTGTTTACAAGGGTTCGAGCCACACGTTCCGGAACTCGATGGGACAACCTTCCATCTGCAGCGCGATGGCGCCGGCGCTGACCGGGAGACTGGTGACGTGGTTCTGCCGAACGCCGTTGACGAAGACTTCGACGGTGTCGCGGCGGCAAAAGATCTCGTAGGTGTTCCACTCGCCGAGCGGCTTCTCCGAGGAGTCGGCGAGTTTCGGCGCACGCTTGCGGTTGGCCTGCAGCGGCGCATCGGGGATGTCGAGGCCCATGCCCACGACCTGGCCGGCGTTGCCGGTCTTCAACTGGCACTCGAAGCACAGCGGCCAGACGAGGTCGGGGCCGTGCACATGAACCATGACGCCGCTGTTGGCGTTGGCGGCGGCGTCCTTGTCCCAGCGCCATTCGACGTGGAGGTGGTAATTGGAGTAGTCCTTCTCGGTCTTGATATAGCCGCTTGCCTTGGTGGCGAGGCGCAGCGCGCCGTCCTGCACGCTCCAGACGGTGGTGGGCTCGATCGTGGCGTCGTTGAGGAAGAACTTCCAGCCGGAGAGATCCTTGCCGTTCCATAATGCCGTTCGCACCGCCCGCGCCGCGCCCGGGGCATTGCCCGGGGCCGGATCAACCGGGGCCGGAATCGCTTGGGCCCCCTCGAGGCCGGTGCCGGTGACGTTCACCGTCCCAAGCAGCGCGCCGGTGAAGCCGGTGACATTGATGTCCTTGAGGACGACATCCTTCATGTTGGCCAGCGTGAGGCCGGCGCTGCAGGTGCCGGTGATGTTTGTGAGCACCAGGCTCTCGACGGGGCGGAGGGCTGAGACCTCGGTGCCCACGACGACGGCCTTGGCCCCCTGCAGACGGATGTTGGAAAAAGCCAGCCGGCGCGCGACCGGATAGCCGGGCAGGCCCTCGACGGGATCATCCGCGGTGTTGGTGTTGCCGCCCTTGACGAGGTTGATGCGCAGGAAATCGCCGCCGAGCACGTCGATGTCGTCGGCGGAGATGTTCTCGTTCACGCCGCCGCGGCCGATGCGGGTCTTGAGGTAGATGGCGTGGGTGTAGGCCCGGAACGAGCAATGCTCGATGCGGATGTTGCGCACGCCGCCGGAGATCTCGCTGCCGATGCCGATACAGGCGAAGCGGCGGCCGGTCATCTTGCAGTTCGTGATGAGGACGTCCTCGGTCGGCCGGCCGAGGCGCGCGCCATCCATCCCGCGGCCGGACTTGAGGCTGATGCAATCGTCGCCGGTGTTGATGGTGCAGCCCTCGATCCGGACGCGCCGGCAGGAATCGAGGTCGATGCCGTCGCGCCCGCCCTCGATGGTCACGTTGCGGATCACGATGTCGTCGCAATATGTCGGGTGGGTCGCCCAGTTGTTGCCAGGCTGTTTCACGGTAAAACCCTCCCAGAGGATGTTGGTGCAGTTGATCGGCTCGAGCACCACCGTGCCGCGGGGCGGGCGGTTGCTGGCGGCGGTGGCGGGATTGCCCTCGATCAGGCCCGGACCGGTGATGCCGATGTGGTCGACGTTGGCGGCGTAGATGAGCGCGCGATGGCCGGGCAGGGTGCGGCCTTCCCAGCGGACATCGATGATCGGGTAATCGTCGAGGTCGGGGCTGCCGGTGAGGATCGAGTCCTGCTCCAGCCGCAGCGTGGTGCGGGTGCCGAGTTGGATGCTGCCGATGAGGTAGCGGCCGGCGGGCACGATGACATCGCCGCCGCCCGCGACGGCGCAGGCGTCGAGGGCCTTTTGAAAGGCGCGCGTGTCCTTCGTCACCCCGTCGCCGGTGGCGCCGAAGTCGCGGACGTTGAATGGCGTCGCGGCAAGAAGAGGGGATAGCCACAAGAAGCACAAAAGGCGCAAAATATTGTTCTGCGCTTTTTGCGCCTTTGGTGGCTGCCCGGTTGGTTTCATGGCGGATTAATTGCTTTGTTTTGCCGCGGCGTCGAGTTCGGCGTCCGTCGGGAACCAGTCGAAGGTGAAGTCGCGTCGGCCGCGGAGGTGGCGGTCGGTGAAGTTCATCAGCGCAGTCCAGTCCTCGGCGGTGAAGGCATGGCCGTGGCGAGAGTAGTGCACGCCGAGCCGGCCCGGGGCCCCGAGGAGGGCATAGGCGGGTTCCGCAGCGAGGAAGGACGCCCGCACGGCGGCCGGCAGCGAGATCACGTCGGTGTCGCCCTCGAGCGCGATAAACGGCCGCGGCGCGCACAGCGCGAGGAACCAGTGCTGGTCGAACGGCAGTTTCTCGCGCTGGCCCCAGAACTCGTGCAGGTGAGGCGAGAACCAGTTCGGGTATTTCTTCTGCATGACGTCGAGCGTCTCGCTGCGGCGCGGCCCGGCGAGGCGATAAGCCCCGACGCCCCCGCCGCCGGTGACGACCGGCGCGCCCAGCAGCCGTTCGTCGAACGCCGCTGCAATCAGAGCCGACTTGCCGTTCCGCGAGGCGCCGGTGATGACCATCAGCTTCGTGTGGTCGATGGCGGCGTCGGTTTCGAGATAGTCGGCGACGCGCGAGGCGCCCCACGCCCAGCCGGCGAGGATGCCCCAGTCGTAGCCCGGGTAGGCGGGGAAGAAGCGCGTCTGGCGGAACGACCAGCTGCCGTCCAGCTCGCGCAGCGTGGTGTCCTCGGCGCAGTCGTTCGGGTTGAATATGACCAGCGCATAACCGCGGTGGAAAATCTCGGCGTGGCGCTCGGCCAGCGCCGCGGCCGTGGCCGGACCGCGGCCGCCGGGCGGGCCGGACGGGGCCGGGCCGGCCGCCGGGGCGTTGCCGGGGCCGACGACCAGCAACACATCCTGACCCTTGCCCTGGTTCGGTCCGGGGGGCAGGCGCAATCGTTCGGTGGCACCGGGCGGCGTGCCGGCCTGGGAAATGATGGCCGGAAACGGGCCGCCTTCGGCCGGCGTGAAGATGCCGATGTCGAGGCCGAGCTTGCCATCCGGCCCGAAGGTGAGGTGCACGAGCCGGTATTTCACCTTGCCGCCGGCGACCGTCTCCGCCCTCACCTCGGTGCCCGTCACGTTGCCAGGTGCGGGCGGCATCTGGCCGGTGGCGTAATACTCGAGCGTGCGCTTCATCTCCTCGCGGCGCTGCCGCCATTGGGCGACCGTGGTGACCCTTGTGCCGTCGTTCATCGTGAGCACGTCCGGCAGCGCGGCGCGGACGGGTAGCTCGTTCACGCCGGGCAGCCGGCCCATCGGGGTGACGATCGGCGGGAGCGGAATCTCCGCCGGGTCGGGCCGGTCGGCCGGCGCCGGGCTTTGCGCGAACAAGGCCGCGGGCAACAACAGCAGCACGCAGGTGCGGCGGGCAAAGAGGGTCGGGGGCATGAGGGGGCGCGAACGGGCGACGCAGGGACAGACGGTAGCAAGCCAGTCGATTTAGCTGGTCGCAAGATTTGATGCCGGTTCCGCCGCGATCAGGCGGAATTTCTCCGGATTTGGTTCACCGATGAAACACCACCCGGAATATCTGGTTAGAGCTGAGGGCACCAAACGCGACTCCCTCCTGACGTCGACGATTCCGTGGGCCGGCCCCGGTCACTGCCGGGCCGCGCCGAGGCGCGCGTCGATCTGGGTCTGCAGGAGCCTGGCGGCCTGCTCGGCGGCTTTGACGGAGGTGGATTGGTAGGTGCGGTCGTGGGTGTAGCCCACGAAATTCAACCAGGCCTCGGACCGCAGCTGGCGGCGGGCGCTCACGAGGCCGAAGACCGGGTCGGCCTTGAGGCGGGCAACCTCGGCTTCGAGTTCTGCGTCCGCCAGCGGCAGGCCGAGCGCGGCCCCGATGATGCGGGCCATGAGTAGGTGGCCGGCGTCGCCGGGGTGGACGCCGTCCGGGGCAAAAGTGAAGGCCGGGTCGGCCACGCGGCGGGCGCCGAGGGCGGCGGCCATGGGGGTGTGGAGGTCGATGACCGTCACGCCCGGCCCGGGCAGGGCCATTTCTGCGGCGGCGAATTCCGC
>JAQSDJ010000140.1:0-7298 GCA_029945855.1 Lacunisphaera sp. | reverse complement strand
GGCATCGTAGCCGGCATAATAGCGGCCGTAACCAAAGGCCGGGGCGGTGGCGGGGACCGTCTTCGCCGCGACCGGCACGGGATCAAAGACCGGCGGAGTGATGAGCACGAGTTCAGCGCCGGCGGCGCGGACCTGGGTGATGAGCTGGTGGAGGCCGGTGGTGAAGGCCGCGAGGCGCTCGGGCGAGGACGGATGATAGATGCCGTCGTTCATGCCATAGCAGGCGAAGACGACCTGGGGTTTCACGGCGTTGAGCGCCCGATCGAGCCGCTCCAGCACGCACGGCCGCGGGCGCTGGTTGTCGGGTTCGGTCAGCCCGGACACGGTCTCGCTGGAAAGGCCGATGCTGATCAGGTCGCACTTCGTTTCCGGCGCGAGTTGCTGCAGGTAATACTCGAGCGTGGAGACATAGCGGCCGTCCTGCGTGATGCTGTCGCCGAGGACGAGGACGCGTTTGCCAGCGAGAAGCGGGGAGTGAGGAGCGGGGAGCGAGGAGCCAGAAACAGTTGGCAGAGGCGCGGCGGGCAGGGTGGTGCAGCCGGCGGCGAACAGTAGCGCGGCGGCGAGGAGGGAGGAGAGGAAGCGGGGCATGATCAGAGAGGACAGAGAACAGAGGACCGACGACAGGGCAAACCCGGCTTGGCGGAAGTCTCACAGGCCGTCATGACAAGCATGCTTGACACATGACAAGGATGCTTTACATCACAGGCACGATGAAAATTGACGCTCCTGCCTTCACCGGGACTCCGGTCCATGATAAGCGGTCCCGCAACAAGCTCGTGCTGGGCGCCATGGGTTTTCTTTGTGGAATTCTGGTCACCAGCACCGGCCGTTTTCTGGCGGATTACCACGGGCCTTGGGGTATCCGGCTCGGCTTGGTGCTGGCGCCGTGGGCCTTGGTCGGGCTGCTGGCGGTGTTCTCTCGGCGGCTTTATCAGGCGGACGAACTCGAAGCGCTCATCAACCGCCAGGCGCTGGCCTTCGCGTTCTACGCCGCGTTGTTCGGCTTGGTTGTGGTGCACCAGTTGCAGTCGGCCGGATTTGTGGCGGTGTTTGCCTGGACCACACCGCAGTTGATCATGGGCATGGTGCTCCTGATGGCTGCAGGAATCCTCTGGTCCAAGCGCCGGTATATTTGAGCTGCGATGAAAAACCGGCTCAAGGAACTGCGCGCAGAGAAGGACTGGTCGCAAGGCGAGCTGGCCGAGCGGCTGGAGGTGTCGCGGCAGACGATCAACGCCATCGAGACGGAGAAATACGACCCGAGCCTGCCGCTGGCCTTCAAGATCGCGAAACTCTTCAAGCAACCCATCGAGGAGATCTTCGAGGCCTGAGCGAAACGCCAAAAAAAGTTTATTAACCACGGATTACACGGATGAAAACGGATAATGGGAGATCATCATCATGAGCCCACAAAAAATTGGCGGCGTTAGCGCGATCGTGCTCGGCGTCCCGGTGGGTATCATCGCTTCCGACCGGGAATTGGTTGCGGTGATAACCTGCATCGGCCTTCAATTGATTTTCTTCGCCAAAGAGCGCGTCAACGACGAACGGGTCCAGCAGCTCAAAATGAAGGCGATGTTCCTCGCCATGAGTGTCGGCATGGCCGTCATGCTGGTGGCCAATCATTATCTCTTCGTGGTTTTGCGGCGGACGCTGGACTCGATGCCCCCGGAAATATCCGCTTGGGAGGCGATCGCAGGCATCATGCTGATCGCGCTCGGACTCTTTCATTACTGGCGCTGGCAGGATGGGAGGCAGTCGGCAGCAGACGGAGCAACCACGAATGAACACTAAGGGACACGATTGAGGAAAACCTGGAGAAGTGACAACGGGGGCTCAATGGGTAGGGCGAGTCGTCCCTGACGAGCCGCTCGGGCGCCCGGCTCATCCGGAGGATTCGCCCTACCTGCCGACCCCATCACTTCTTTTAGGAAGTCTCAATAATCCGGAATAGTGGAAATACGGGTTGGTTAGTGGTTCAAATATTCTGCTCGGCCGAACTCATGCAGTTGGACGGCCCATCTCCACTGGAGAGCCGCGCACTAAATGGTGGACCCCGTCCTTCATCCTTCGCCAAGCCTTCGGACGACAGGCCGGACGGGTTGTGGGACGCATGCCGAGGCAAACCGGTCACGGAGGACCGGTTCCACCCACAGCAAAAGCATGATCCCGGCTCAGCCCTTCCCCAGGCTGGCGGCGATCATCGGCTCGGCGCCGAGGGTGCCGGTGAGCTTCGTGAGATAGTCCGGCTCCTTGGTGGCGTGGGTCGCGGCGCGGACGCCGGCCAGCCGTTCCTTGATGTCGAGTCGGGCGGCGACGTCGGCGTAGTTCGGGCGGGCGAGGAAGTTCTCCAAGTAGGCGGTGTGCCGGCTGAGCAGGTGGGTGTCGATCGTGCACTGGGCCTCGAGGCGGGCGTGATACCAGGCGCTGGCCAGCAGTGTCTCGCGGGTGAAGAGCGCCCGGAACACCGGGTCGGCCGGGCCGCGGCCTTCCCAGGTGCCGTCGCGCATGATGTGCAGCAGCGCGCGCAGCGGTGGGCAGGCGGTGTCGACCGAGCCGTCGGCGAAATAATGTTCCGCGGCGGTGCGCATCGCGGCGACGATGTTGTCCACGCCGTCGGCGAAGACGGCGGCGTCCTGCCGCTCGGGCTGGAGGAACTCCTCGTCGAAGACCGCGCTCGGGTTGCCCAGCACGCGGCCGAGGTAGGTCTGGACGAAGCGCGCCGTCACGCGCCAGCCGAGGCGGCTGGCGAGGACGGTGCGGCCCTGGTGCTCGAAGTCGGTGCAGCGCTCGAGGTGGCCGCCGGCGATGAGGGCGGCGGGCTCGCGCTCGGCGGGTGTCATGCGGCACCAGAGTTCGGGGACGAGCAGGCTGATGTCGTGGTCGACGCGGTGGTGCGGGCCGACCCAGCCGGCGGCGGTCGAGAAGATGGGCAGGCCGGTGAGGACGTAGGAGACCAGCGCGGCGTTGAGATCGTAGATCGGCGGCAGGGCGTTGAATGGGCCCTTGGTCAGCGCGCCCTCGGAGCCGGCGCCGGTGGTCGAGGGCGACTTGCCGGTGAGGCTGGCGATGAGGTCCATGAAGGCCTCGGGCACTTCCTGGTAATGGATCGGCCCGAAGACGCAGAGCGGGCGGACGCCGGCCTCGGGCGGGTTGAGGCGGCGGCCCATGAGCACGGAGCCCACGGGGAAGGGCGCGGACTGCCCCGCGGCGATGCGGCGGTAGAGGCGGGCGCCGGTGCGGGCGAGGTAGGCGGCGCGGGGATCCTCGAGGTCCGGCCGGTCCTGCAGGTAACGGGGATTTTTCGAGGGCTTGCCGTCGACGAGGCGCGGGTGCGAGGGCGCCACCATGAAGTCCGGCCGCCCGGCCGCGAGGAACGCCTGGAAGCACGCGCGCATCGGGTCGGTGTATTTCTCGAAGGAGAGGACGTCCTCGGTGATGACGCGCGCCTGGGCTTGCGTCAGCGGCTCGTAGTTGGAGAAAAACTGGCCGGTGCCGCTGAAGTCGCGCTCGGTGCGCTTGTCGTAGCCGCGCACGATGGCGTCGTCGGGCCGCTGGAAGAGCCGGAGTTCGCAGTTGTGGACGAACTTGAGCGAGGGCTCGGTGACCCAGGCCGGGAGGCCGGGCACCCGGTCGCGCGGGGCGACGGTCGAGGCGGTGATGTCGTCCTCCACCTGGATCTTTTCCGCGGGGGCGAAATCCGAGCGCAGCGTGAAGGTGCGCCAGCCGCCCTCGCGGGTGTAGCCGACGCGGAGGTAGTTGATCAGCAGGCGCTCGGCCTTGTATTTCAACTCGTGGCCGGGACGGGCGTTGATCATGTCGACACTGAAGCGCGGGCGCCAGTCGTCGCCCCACGAAGGCCGGTAGAGCCGCTTGAGCAGGAGCACGAGGTCGCGGATGGAACGCGGGATGGTGTCGAGCCAGGTGTTGTAGTCGTCGGTGTAGTCGGGGCTGCGGCTGAGGAGCTTGACGACGGAGCCGAGCGAGCGCTCGGGACTGAGGATGGTGCGGGCGCGCACGGCCTGGCCCTTCGGCGAATGGAAGCGCTTGGTGAAGTCGCGCTGCAGGATGGCCTCGACGGCGTCGAGGTCGCGGGCGAGGTCGTTGACGAACACCGGGCCGGTGAACATGGCGTCGGAGATCGGCTTGGAGATCTCCGACTTGCCGCCGCCGGAGACGGTGCAGGGCTTGTGGCAGAGGAGGCCCTCGGCCTGGGTGCCGCGCAGGCGCCAGCGGCGGCCGGCCTGCGGCTTGACCATCTCGACCTTGTAGCCGGAAGGGAGCACGTAGGTGGAGCCCGGCATGAGCTTGAGGACCTGGGTGGCGCCGTCGGCTCCGGTCCAGGCGATGCGCTGCGTGCGAAGCTCGAAGCGGGCGTCGGCCGGCACGTAGCTGACGTTGGGGAAGAGCCGGTCGCGCGCCCAGCCGCCGGGCTGGAGTTCGCCGCAGTCGCCGAGCAGGGCCAGCGCCTCGGCGAAGGTGTGGGTCACGTCGGGCAAGTTGGCGTTCAGCTGGAAATCTTCGCCGAGGTCGTAGCTCGGGAAGACGATCGCGCCGCCGGCGTGCTCCTCCTCGGCGCGGCCGAGCAGGTTGGCGGCGAAGCTGATCTGCGTCTTGATCTCCTTCTTGCAGTAGCCGAAATAGTTGTCGGAGATGAGCGTGATGATGACGCCGGCGGCGCTGCGCGCGGTGAGCTTGAAGGGGGAGCCGTCGTTGTAGGTCTCGTCGGGCGCCGACCAGCACATGCCGTCGCGGCGCTGGCGCGGGGTGGCGTCGGCGTGGGCGGGCAGGCCGAGGTCGCGCTTGGGGATGTCGTTGAGGTGCGGGGCGAGGATGATGCAGCCGGTGTGGCCGGACCAGCCCGCGGGATCGAGGGCGGCGTCGTGGTCGGGCAGGTTGGGATCGCCGGCGTTGCCGAAGATGCTTTCGACGAAGTCGAGGTTGGCCACGAGGCCGCCCGGGGCGAAGAAGCGCGTCTCCATCGCGCGCGCGGGGGTGAAGCCCGGCACGGCCGGCACGACAACGGGGCGCAGGTGGAGCGAGACAAAGGTCTCTGCCGGGGCGGGTTCGGCGGAGGTGAAGGGGAGGCGGAGGAACTCGGCCGGCGGATTGAGCGCGCGGGAGAGCAGGCGGCCGAAGACGGCGGCGGGCACGGCCTTCTTGTCGTCGGGGATGGGCAGGCCGCCCTCGGTGACGTGGAAGATGCCCTTGGTGGTGCGGCGGTCGCTGCGCGGGTTGTGCAGCACGCCCTGGCGGACGCGCTGGGAGGTGAGGATGCTGCTGCGGTGTTCGTCGCGGCCGGGCGGGAGGGAAAGGGCGCGGGCGAGACCCGGACGGTCCAGCACGAGCGTGATCGGGGGCAGGCGCGGGGCGTTTTCGGCGCCGTCGAGGAGGTCGTAGATGAAATTCTGGATGCGCTGGTCGACCGGGCAGAGGTGGCGGGTGCGGGCGCGGTCCTTCTCGCGGCTGAGGGTCAGGAAATGGTCGACGAAGCCCGTCAGGCCGTCGTCGCCCGGGAGGGCCACGCCTGGTTGGCCGATCTCGTGGAGCTTGAGGTTGAGGTAGGCCAGCAGGCGCGGGTCGGCCGGATCGGGAACGGGAGGAAGAGTCTGGGTGACGGAGGACATGATGACGCGAAGGTTCAACGGTAGTTAAGGCGTGGAAGGAAAGGCGGCGCAACGCGGAAGCGGGGATCGGGCCAAGCCCGACGGAGTTTTGTGACACAGATTGTCCTAAAGTGCGGAGGCGGACAGGGAACAGCGATTTCCCCAGACCGGCTGACCCGGAAAATTTGGCAAGCCATGCGTAGCTCCGGCAGGGGCGGGAGGAGTAAAAAGACCGGGATCCGTGCGCCGCCCACGCAGGCCGGCCGAAGAGATTTCTCCCAGCTCATGAAACTTGGCGGTCTTTCGACTATTCGAAGTTCACCAAGGTCGCGCCCAAATGATCTGGCCGGTCCAGCGGGTGCGCCGGGTGGAACGCGCTCACCCCGGCCGGCTGCGTCAGGGGAGGTGTGCACCCCATAGAAGATCGCCGGCGAGGCTGCTAGAAAGGAGCACAGGACAAACCCCGGCTTGGGCCACGCCGAGGGAGCGTTCCAACCCCGACCTTTTTCCGTCATGTCCTGCTCCTCTCCGGCCGAAAGATTCCACGTCGTGATCCTTTACGAACGGCTGGCCTGCGTCGGGAAGGCGATGGCCGCCTATGCCCATCTCGCCCGGGAACTGGCGGGGGAATACGTGCCCGATTTCCGGGTCTGGCGGCTGGACGTCGCCCTGACCCCGGCGCGGGCGGCGGAGGCCGGGCGGGACATCGACTCCGCCGGCGTGATCATCATGGCGGTCAACGGCCGGCAGCCCTGCCCGCCGGCGTTCCAGCACTGGCATGGCTCGACGAATTCCAGCGGCGGCGGGCTGCCGCGCGCGATCTACGCCTTCACGGAAGAGACCGACGAATCCGACGCCGTGCCAATCCCGGAGAGCTGGATCAATGTCGTGCGCCGCGCCGGCACGCAGATCTCCGATGGGATTTTTGTCTGCGACCCGCCGCGGGACCCGGATGATGGTCCGGAAGAGGAAGTGTCTCCGACAGCGATAGCCGCTGAATGGACGAATCGTTCCTGAGGCTAACTCTGGAAGATCAAATTGTAGGGCGGGATCGCCGATCCCGCCTGTCCAAATGGTGGGCGTCGGTTTCCATGCTGACGCCTGCCTGCGGGCCGCAACCTAGGCGAAGGCCTCTCGCTGATGCGGAAATCAGCGACCGCCTTTGGCGGGATCAGCGATCCCGCCCTACATTCAAACCCGTTCCACCCGCAGTCTTGCGGCCCGGCCGGCCTGTGATTTGTTTGGGTGCATGGATTCCGCGACCCCGACCCTGTCAGAGCCAACCCCCACAATTCTCTCCGCGCTGGAGGCGCGCGTGCTGGGCTGCCTCATCGAGAAGGAACTCACGACGCCGGACGTCTATCCGCTGACGCTCAACGCGCTCGTCAACGCCTGCAACCAGAAGAGCAACCGCGACCCGGTGATGGAAGTGACGGCGCGCGAGGTGGAGGCGGCGCTGGAGGAGCTGCGATTGAAGCACCTTGCGATCCTCTTTTCCGGCGCGGACGCCCGCGTGCCGAAGTTCAAGCAGAAGCTCGACGCCGTATATCCCATGGCGACAGCGGCGCGCGCCTTGCTGGCGGAGCTGTTGCTGCGCGGGCCGCAGACTCTCGCCGGCCTGCGGGCCAACTCGGAGCGCATGCACGCCATGCCCCCGCCGGAGGAATTCGAGGCGATGGTCAACGCGGA
>JAQSDJ010000139.1 GCA_029945855.1 Lacunisphaera sp. | reverse complement strand
CCCTATTGTGTAGGTCGGGGTTTAGCCCCGACTTGGCGGGGATAAACCCCGACTGCTACATGGCTGTTGCGGCTCTTCAGCTTAAACCGCTCGAGCAGGTAACGCCCACGCGTGAAATCGGGACGATTTGTGCATTGAACGGTGACCGAAGCTTTCGCTCATCCAGTCGGGCGAAGTTCCCGCCAGATACTCCCGTTCAAGCGGCCGAGTTGAGTCTCGTTTCGGCCTGGACGGCCGGTCGGCCACTGTAAATCGGCGCCACCCGCGCGATCCGGCTGCGGGCTTCGTCGATGTGACGCAGATCCGTCTGCAAGCGTGTGACTTGAGCGTCGAGAAGCGCGGAATTGACGAGGCGGCGGACCATGAGTGCTTTCACGCGAGGCCGCCACGGACGGACGAGCGGATCGGACAAGAGCATGCCGAGTTCGTGCACGAGCGGGGCGGCGCGGTCGGCCAGATCGGACAAAAGCCCGGCTTCGGGGAGGCCGGGGGTGCGGAGCAACGTGCCTTCCTGTCCGGCGAGGTCCTCGAGCGCGGTGAGCAGGCGACCGGCCTTGTCGTGGGAAGTTTCCATGGTTCAGGCGACGCTGCGCACCGACTCGTTGCGGGGGCTGTCGTGCTTGTGGAGCATCTCGGCCCAGCCATCGCGCAGGTCGCGCAGGAGCCGCTCCACTTCCTTCACGGGGCCAGGTTCCTTCCGCATGTTGGCTTCCATGAGCTTGGGGATGTAGTAATCGTAGAGGCGGTCCATCTCGCGGGCCAGCTGGCCGTCGCCCGCCTCGAGATTGAGCGTGCCCTGGAGTTCGCCGATGATGTTCTGGGCCTTCAACAATTGCTCGTTGATGGTCGCGATGCGGCGGTAGTCCTCGGGCGGGCGGTTGAAGGCTTCTCCGGCCTGGCCCAGGGCCTTCAAGGCCCCGTCATAGAGCATGAGGACGAGTTGGCCGGGGCTGGCGGTCAGGACCGAATTCGACCGGTAGGTGCGCGCGTAGTTTTGGGCGAGCATGGATGGCGGCTCAGCTAACGTCGTCGGTCAGATCGGGCGAGCTCAGGAGGGCGGCGCCGACCTGGCGGAGCACCTCGACGGACGGATAAGACGGGTCGACGGCGAGGGCGCGGCCACGGGCGACGACTTCGGGTCGGATCTCGGGTTGGGCGACCAGGGCCGCGCGAAGGGCAGCGGAATTTCCGGCGGAGAACCGGTCGGTGCCAAGTCCGAGCACGGGGGCTCGGGTGGCGGCGGGCGCGACGAGGTCGGGGCGCGCGATAGGGTCGGAACGGGGCGTTGAGTTGATCATGATGGATCTCCTGGGGAACGGTCAGCCACTGATGAGGGCGACAGGGAACGCCGTTGGTTGTTACAGGCTTTATCGTCCGGCTGGAGCCGGACTTTAGCGGGATTCAGATAAAAGGGCTTGGTCACTCAGCGGGGGGGCAGGGTCTGGAACATCGCCCCGGCCGCGAACGCGGCGAAGCGGCCCGGGCTTTGCAGGACGGTCGGGCTGAGGTCGACCTGCCCGCTGGTGCGGTCGGCCTGCTGGTATTCGCGGCGGGCGCGGACGGCCACCCCGGGATCCCCGGCTGAGATCACCTCGTCGAAGGTCCAGGTGATCCGGATCCCCGCCGTCAGGGCGAGCTTGGCGCGGAAACCCACCGCCAGCGGCCGGTAGGGCTGGTAAACGGTGAGGTCCACAAACAGGACGCCCTCGGCGGCGAACTTCGCCGCGAGCCGGCCGAGGTAGTCGGGCGGCAGGGCGCTGGCGGAGGAGAATTCCGCGGCGCCGAACCAGAGCCGGCTTTCCTCACGGGAGAGGGTGACCACCTCAAACCGCGTTTGTTTCTGGAGGGCGGCCAGCAGGACGCGGTCCAGCATGTCGGCGGTCTCAGGCGGAGCGATCCCGCCGGTGCAGACCGGCAGCAATACGACGCGGCGGAGCGTGGCCGGCAGCACGATGTCGCCGGCGAAGTTCCGCGGCTGGTAGGGGGCCACGTTCGCCGACGGATCGGCCAGGGCCGGCTGGCTTACGCAACCGGGGAGGACGAGCAGGGTCAGCAGGCCGGACGCAAGCCACCGGCCGGCCGGGTTGGAAATGAGGGTGGGGAAGTTCATCAGTTGCTCGAGTTGTCCTTGAAGAACGTGTTGGTCAGGTAGGTGTTCTGGCTCTGGGCCTTCGACTGGGCGTCCTGCATCTTCAGGAACGAGCTGGTCAACAGTTCGCGCTGTGACGCCAGGCGGCGTTCGATGTCGGCGATCTGTTTGTCGATCTGGGTGTTGTTCAGGCCCAGGCGGCTCTGGGTGCTGCTGTCTGCGGCCATCGCCGTGGACAGGTAGCCGTGCAGCTTCGCCGCCAGGCCGGTGGCCGATTGGAAATAGCTGGCCACATCGGTGGGGTGGTCCAGCAGGGCCTTGGTGAGCTTGGTGCTGTCCTTGATCGTGAGCTGGCCGTCGCTGCCGTTGAAATCGAGGCCCAGGTCGTTGAGTCGCTTCACGGTGCCGGTCGCGCCGCTGCTCGCGCCGAACGCGAGGGCCCGGAGCTGCGTTGACCACGCCTCGTCCTCCCGGTTGTCCGCCAGGACGTCGGCGGAGACCACGCCCCCGGTGGTGCTGTTCTTGGCGTGGCTTTC
>JAQSDJ010000138.1 GCA_029945855.1 Lacunisphaera sp. | reverse complement strand
CCGTCGATCTCGCCCACATGCCCAAGGATGATCCGGCGACTTACGACATGCTCTGCCGGGCGGACACCATCGGCCTCTTCCAGGTCGAGTCCCGCGCCCAGATGGCCTCGCTCCCGCGCTTCAAGCCGCGCACCTTCTACGATGTCGCCATGCAGGTGGCGATCATCCGCCCCGGCCCGATCCAAGGCGAAGCGGTCAATCCGCTCATCGAGCGTCGCGCCGGCCGCGAGCCGGTGACCTACTGGGATCCGCGGCTCAAACCGATCCTCGAACGCACCTATGGGGTCGTGCTCTTCCAGGAACAATTGCTCCGGATCGCCATGGAGCTGGCCAACTTCACGGCGGGCGAAGCCGACGAGCTCCGGCGCTCCATCGACTTCAAACGCAATCAGGAACGGATGAAGAAGATGGAGGCGAAGCTGCGCGAACGCCTCATCGCGAACCAGACCGCCGCCCACGCCACCGACAAGATCATCCACGCCCTGTCCTCGTTCGCGCTCTATTCTTTTCCAGAATCCCACGCGTTGTCCTTCGCGCTGATCGCCTACACCTCCGCCTATCTCAAGGTCCATCGCCCCGCGGAATTCTTCGTCGGGCTCCTCAACGCCCAGCCGATGGGCTTCTATTCACCCTCAACGCTCGTGCAGGATGCCCGCCGCCACGGTCTGATTGTCCGGCCGGTCTGCATCCAGCGCTCGAACGACGGCGCGACGGTCGAGGGCGAAGCCTCCTTTCGCGTCGGCCTGCGCGCCATCGCAGGGCTCCGGGCGGCGAGCATCGCCTCGATCCTTCGCGCTCGCGCCGAACGGCCCTTCGGCTCGGTCGCCGATTTCATCCGGCGCACGACCATGAGCACCCGCGAGCGGCACACGCTTTCCTCTTCCGGCGCGTTGAACCAACTGGCCGGCAGTCGCCGCCAGGCCCTCTGGGAATCGGCGCGCGCCGACCTGGAGTTCGACCTGTTTGCGCAGGCCCAGTCCGCCGACGCTTCCTCCGGCTTGCTCACGCCCATGTCGATCCTCGAACGCGTCCAAGCGGACTTCGCGACACAGTCGCTTACCACCGGCGACCACCCCATGAAATACCTCCGCCCGCGCTTTCCCGACCTGTGGCGGGCGGACGAACTTCCCCTCGGCAGGAATGGCGCCCGGGTCAAAGTGGGCGGCTCGGTGATCTGCCGGCAGCGTCCCGGGACGGCCAAGGGCGTGGTATTTCTGTCCCTGGAGGACGAGTCCGGGGTGGCCAACGCCATCGTCTATCCCGCGATCTTTGAACGGCTCCGCCTGGTCATCACGCAGAACCCCGCGCTCATCATCGAAGGACTGCTGCAGAGTTACGACGGCGTAACCCATGTGCAGGCGGAGCACATCAGCCCGCTACACTGCGCCGATCTCCCGGAGCAGGCCTCGCACGATTTCCACTGAGCCGGCGAGTGGGTGAGGGGAGTCAATCCGTATCTCTGAGGGACTATGGCAGGACGCAGACCCCTTACCTCGATCGAGGAACGACTCCTCTTGAAAATCACCCGCCGGCTCCGTCCGCGTGACCGGGCCCTGGTCACGGCCCAGTGGCTCACCGGTTTCCGCATCAGCGAAATCCTCTCCCTCCGGGTGGGCGGGGTGCTGCGCAACGGCACCCTCGTCGAAAAAATCGGCATCGCTCCGCGCAACATGAAGGGCGGTTACGGCCGGACCCGCTGGGTGCCGGTCCTGCCTGAACTCCAGCGCGCCCTCGAAAGTTACCTCGGCTGGCTCCGCCGCCGCGTCGTCCTCCATCCGGACCAGCCGCTCTTCATCTCCCGGGTGGGGCGGGCTGACGGCTCAGCCAAGGGGATTGGCCGCGAGCGCGCCCGGCTGATCATCCAGCGGGCCTTTGCCGCGGCGGGCATCCTCGATGACGGCCGGCTGGGAACCCACTCGCTTCGCAAAACGTGGGCGAGGCACGTCTACAAGAATTCGGGCAACTGCCTCATGACCCTGAAGGCGGCCCTCAACCACAGCGACGTGGCGGTGACCCAAGCCTACCTGTCGGTCGAGGAGGAGGACGTGATGAAGGCGATCCGCGGGTGCGATTTTACGCGCAAGCCACGGGTGCGTGCGCCCAAGGTGGCGGCGCTGGTCCCGCCGGCCGCCGAGCCTTCCCTCGCCCCGGCCGCCGCCGCGTGACCGCCCGGCCCCCCTCGTCGAAGTGGGCGTTTTCCCGATTTCGCCCACTTCGTTCCCTGCGGCGTCTGGCTTCGCGCCGGTCCGCAACACTTTCCTAAAAGTTTGAACCCACCCCCTTCGTGCCGCAACGGGGCGGGTAGCGGATGACTGGACTGGAACCGTCCACGACAAACGCCCCGGTGGCGCGAAGCCCGCGTTCCGCGCCTTTCGGGGGCTTCGGGGAGCGCGCCCTCGTCGCCCCTGGCGCCATCTTGGGCCAGGGCTGGACGCAAGTTCCTCCTCAAGCCAGAACCCACCTGCGCGGTGATGGGCGCTCAAGTTGTGCTCCCCACCCAGCAATAACCCCCCTTCCGATGAAAACGACCCAACCGCTCCTCCGTAATATTCGTCCCGTCAAAATGCTCTTTGCTGATGCCCCGGCAAACTTCACTGAGTTGGCCGAGGCGGCTGGCCTCGTCTACATTGAAGAGTCGACCGAAGCCGGGACCAGATACGTGGTGGATTTCGAAGAACTTCCTGAAGCCGACGGGAGCCATCCGCTGGTCCGGCAGCTTGCCGCGGTCGCGGCAGAACCTGCGAATGACGAATTCAGGCAGATTTGCCTGGAGCCTGCCTGATGGGGCGCATCAGAAAACGCCTGGCCCGGGGTCGGGGAGGCGCGAGCGGGTGCAACGAATGGTCCGTAACGTGGGCACTGGGCTGCTCCTCTCGTCCGGGGTGACAGTCCCAGATATCGAGAAAATGAAAGTCGGATGCGCTGGGCCGGGCGGGTCTGCCGAAGGGAGGCTAACGGCAGACTGGGCGTGGGGGGTGCCTTGGGCGGAGACATACACCCGAACGAGATCCTTTCCCGACCAAGGAATTGTTCGAGCCAGTCTGCCGTCCTTTATGTTTTGCCAGACTTGCCGAGGCGATCGAGTAAATCGGCAGGACGCGGCGATCGCTGCGCGGCCAGTCCGATGCCGCCCGCGCCCCTCCGCTTACCCCACGCCAAGCCCCGGTCCCGCGCGGAAGAGGAGGAAGCCATTCGGTGAAGTCCCCAGCGCGAGAATCATTTCCTCTTTTTGTCCGACGCAGGTGGATTGAACTCGATCGGCACTTCTATCGATGAAGTCACCGCCCGGCCGCCTCGGCGACCCGGTTCGAAGCGCCATTTGGCAACCGCCGCCAGAGCTGCGGCGACCAAGTCCGGGTCCGCTTCGGCCCCCGCTGCCCGCACACTGATGACGCTCCCGCTCGTGTCCACGATGAAGGCAACCCGGACCTGCACTGTCCGGCCCTTCAGGCGCTGAAGCACGTCTTCCGGGTAGACCGGCATCCCTTGGTGGATGACCCGGGGTGGGCCGTCGGGGAGGGGCGCGGACTGAAATTTTGACGCTTCGCCTCGTAATGAGAATTTCTCGGTGAAATCGGGCAACGCTGGCTTCGGGGATGCGCCGAAGGGCGCGGGAACGCTCCCTTGCGCCAAGTCGGCCAGGAGCCCGTGGTTCCCGAGGCGCTTCCGCAGATCACGGGCCCGGGCGCTTAACGCCGCCGCTGCAGTCGGATCAGCGCTGATCACGGGATTCTTACTCTCGCGGTCCATCAGCGATAGCGCTTCCGCGCTGCGGCCCAAGGCCATGTAGAGATCGGCCAAGGTCCCCGCGGTATTCGCACGCGAGGCTGCACCTAGTGTCCCAGTCAGGTCCACCTCCAGCGCAGCGGCACTTTCTTCTCGCTCCGCTTGAGCCGCGATAGCGGCCAAGCCACGGATGACATTTGTCGACTGGCGCACCTCATCTGCCGGCAGAGGCAGCTTCCGTCCGGTCGCGAGTACCTGCAGGGCTCCAGCCGGGTCCTGGTTGTCGCACAGGCCCGCCGCCAAAATCAGCTGTCGGCGTCCAAGCTCTGTTGGCGTTCCGAAATCAAAGGCGCTCGGCCTCAGCATTGCGATCATCAGTCGGCGATACTCCACTATTTCGCTCGGCGCAATCTGGGCCACATATTGCATGAGGCTAGCCAGATTGACCGCCATGTTCGGCAGCCAGCGCGCGGCGCTGATGCCGCGGCGTAGCTCCTGGAAGAAGCCGCGGAGGTCGTTTGCACGCAGCGCAACCCCCAAGGTGACGCCAAAGTCGTTGTCACTAGCTATCACGGGCGTCGATGTTTCGGTGCCAGCCGGCCGCAGGCCCTGGCGGCGGGCGAGCGCTTCCCACTGACTCCACCACTTCTCGTGCAGGGTCCAGAACTCCTCGGCCCGCCCGGTCTGCTCCAGTGCGACCAACTCGCTAATCTGCGCCGATCCCTCAGCCCGCCGCCGCAGCCGCTCATCGAACGCCCCGAGTATGCGCACGAGCCGACGAGCCTCCGCGACATGATCAAGATGCAGATTTAGGAAGACCGCCCGCAGGAGTCCGCTTGCGGCCTCGGGTGTCGGGACCGCGAGCTTTTCAAAGGCGGCGTATGCCGCTAACGCCGCTTCATATTCGCTGGTCCGCTCGAGGCTCAGGCCAAACTGGCCGGCGACCACAGGCCGTAGCTGCTCAGGTAAGCGCGAGCCGGCAAGCAAATCTTTGTAGAGAGCCTGTTCCTCCGAGTAGTTGGACTGGCGCCCCAGTTGGGTCGCCTGAAAGTACCGGCCCCAGATGGATTCCTCATCGTCCTGTGGCACCTCTTGGTGGCACTCCACGAGCAGCCGGACTGCATCCTCGTAGAGCTGCCGGCCCGTCATCAGGGCGTTCAAGTCGGCATAGGAGATTGCCCGCCGCAGTCGTTGCGCCGTAAACCGATCCGGCGGCACCGTGATGAGCGCACGGAGACTTAGGCGAAGGCACTCATCCAAGTTGGACCTCCCGTTCTCCGTTTGGATCGCCGTCCCAAAATCATCGTCCGTGCGAAGTCCCTCGCCTTGCCCGGTGCGATACCACTCAGCCAAGGGGCCGCTCTCCAGTGCCTGCTTCACCTTGGCCACTATCCTCTCATAGGCGTGGGCGTCGACTCGCAGTGTGCGGGCTTGGGTGATCGCCTCTTGCACCATAGAGCTGACCGGTGGCTGCAATTCGCCCAGCACTGCCAGTAGTGACTCCTGGCGCTGGTCATCACCCGGCAAGGACCAGTTGCTGGAGTCTTTCGCGACTCCGCTGAGCACGATATCCGCTTCGGCGGGATGGGTCGCTCGCAGTTCCTCTAACCGCTGGCGCACAAGGGTGGGGCCGTTGTCTTGTCCGAGGAGCAGGTGGACAAGCGCCGCGTACACGGCCGCCCGATTCGGTGTGCTCCAAGAAAGTGCCTCGCTCAGCAAGGATATCGCTTCTGCTGGTGAGGAGCCGCGGAGGAGGTTGACTGCCGCAAGGGCGCTCTCGGCGCGCTGCGGCTCCGAAACGGTTGCCGAACGCGCCACCCGGCCGAAGAGTTCGCGCGCTTCGTCGTCCCGCCCCAAGGTGTGCAGATAGTTTCCGCAAAGGTATTGTCCATAGGCGAAGAGATTGGGATGCACATCCCCTTGGTAGGCGGCCAGCAGGGTTTGCAGCCTACGGGCCGCCTCGGTCCGGTTGCCCGCGTCCCACTCCAAGTTGCACAGCAGGACGCTTGCCTGGAAGACCGTCGGCTTGTCTGCCGGGAAGAACTGGAGCGTCTTCTCTAGAGCCGCCCGGCGGGAGGCGATATCTCCATCCGGCGGGAAGCGCTGTTCCACCAGCGCCAGCTGGCCTGCGCCAGTGGACATCAGGGGGAAATCCAAGATCGCTTTCTCTTTTGGCGCCGCAACGACTGCGCCCGCGGTAGACAGGACGACCGGCTTGTCCAGCCACGCGCGCAGGGACTGAATCGCGCCGTAATAGGTGCCGAACTCGCTCGGCGGCAGGACTGAGCGGGTCGTGTCCATCTGCAGTTCCATCAGGCAACGGCCGGCTTCACTCCGCCAAGCGGCATGCAAGGGGCCCGCCGGTGTGTCGGCCTGGAACGCCGCCGGCAGGTCGCTGGGGGCAATGCCCTCCGGTAGTGTCACCACGCACTCAACCGCAACACGGCCATTGGACAGGAAAAAAGGCGTGTCTCGCACGGGCGCGTAGCCAATCGAATTAAACAGGCCGCCGGTCTGCGGGAACGTCAGCGTCTGCTTGTTGGCGCCGCTCTCTAATCGCCGCGGCACCGTGAAATAGAGCTTCAGCACATAGGGCTCGCCGGCTGCCGGGGCCACGGCATTGGCGACATCGATCACCTCGGCTCCCGGATAGTAGCCTCGCAGCAGTTCGCCCAACTGTTGGCGCGCTTCGTTGGCATCAAGCTTCTGGTACCAATCCCGGTAGGAAGCACCGTAGAATCCGTCAGAGGTGATGGTGAGCCAGCCGGCAAGCTCACCGGTTGCCTTCAACTTCAGGTCGAAACGGAAATCCAACCCCCCTGCTCTCTGCCGGGGCGTGCGGGCCCACTCGCCCGCTTCTTCCGTGATCACAAAGACGTCCCGGTCAGAATCTCCCGGACTCAACAGCCCAACCTGGGTGTGGTTGATGGTGGGATCACAAAATTTGTAGCCCGCCTTCCCGTCCGGAATTGCGACGATCACATGGTTGAAGACGCGAAAATCCGGACTGCGCCGATCTATCAAGCCAGTAAACTCGGTATTCACCAAGGCGAGGTGGGCGGGAATGCCCTTGTGGCGCAGGAACGAGACCAAGAGATTCGCCTTGTCCTTGCAGTCACCATATTGGTTGTTCCAGACCTCGTTGCATTCGTGCGGCTGGTAGTCTGCCTCGCCCAGCTCCAAACCCGTGTAGCGCACGTCATCGGCAACTTTGGTGAGTAGCACCCGGAGAATATCTGCAGGATCTTTGGCCGTCTTGGTCCAGAGATCGACCTTCTCAGCCAAGGCCGCCGAGAGTTGGTCCCGCCCCTTGAGCAAGCCGGCGTACCAGCGCCCGACATCGTTCCATTCCTTGACGGTGCTGTAGTGCATGCAGGGACCGATCTGCCAATCCGGGGCGCGTCCAACCTCGTCGCGTCGCTGGGGAATCCGTTCTCCCTCCGTCGTGTAGCGAACACGACCGTCCGCTTGGATCACCTTGTTGGTTTTGGGAAGGCCGGTGCCCACGAAGTTGATGCGCAGTCGAGCGGCCAACTCCGGAGGAAGATCCACCACCGCCCGGATTCGGCCCTTCGGCCAGGTGCCCGGCCAGGTCAGCATTTCCGTGAATTCCCCTGGCATGCGGGCCCGAAGATCTTCGGTGATCAAAATGACTTGGGTAATACTGCCAGGCTTAACGTTGGGGAAAATAATCCGCACTTCCGCCTGATCGTCGTAGAGCGAATATTGGGCTTGCCGCTGTGGCGACTGCACGAGGACGGCACCCTCTTTCACGGGAATAGTCGTGCCGTCCGGTTGGATTGTTTCCGCCTTAATGAGGTAGCAGCGCTGCTCTTTGCGGCGGAAGGTTAGGATTTCCTCAGCATTCCAGCGGGCCCCGGCGTCCGTAAGTGTTTTCCGGATCAAATTCCGCACGATCATTCTCCGGCCATCAGGCATGACCGAGATGATTCGTTCATCGAGGAGAGTGATGCCGGCAGCGTGCTCCTCCAGTTCCTTGAAGTTCTGCTTCATCACCGGCTCGGCCGGAGTGAGCAGGCTCTGCAATTGCTCAACGTAGAGGGCCGGCGGAGTCCGCAAGACCTCGTCGGCCTGCACGGGCAAAAGGACGAGCATCCATAGGGCTGCAATCCCGGCGAACAGTATGCGCGATCCCACGGGAAGCAGTTTCCCGGCCGCCATAAGATCCGGGCTGGAAGTGAGCGAACGGGAGAATCGGGGCATATTCAGAAAAATACCGGAAGCTTCCGGAGGGAATCGAGAATTTCCGCCGAAACGTCGGCGTGCGTTGGCCCACGCTTGTTTTTATTTACTCATGACCATGCAGCAAACAAAATAGCGAGGAGAAGAGGCCTTCCGGGAATACGTTTTGGGGGTAAGCACGTGCTAGGTTGGCCTCGTGTCGTAGCCGCGTGCTAAATAGGCCAATCCGATATCAGTGATTCCCTTCCTCCACCTCGGCTTGTCCTACTCGGCGCTCGTCCTTGTGGCGCGCCTTCTTCTCGCAGCGGGCGCGGATCCACGGCGGCTCCGGTGCTTCGCCGGCCATGATGCAGCCTTGCGGCTGAATCTCGTCGACGACGGTCGCGAGACCGAAGCGCGGAATCTGCGCCTTCACCTTGGTCGCATCCTTGTGCCCCCCGACGATCCGTTCCCGACCAAAGGGATCGTTCGCGAAAAGTCTGCGTTATCCAAATTTAGGCAGACCCGCCCGGGCGAGGGGGGCTCAAAGGGCACCGGTCAGCATCGGTGCCCGCGGGTCAGGCGCCGCGGGATTATCTGCGGTATTGTATGTGAACCGCTCCGCCCAGGCGATATGGTCCTCCCATCCAACGCAGCCCCTGCAGAAGACGAGGGCTGTGCCGGCCGCGGCCGAGAAAACGCGGCACGGTGTGGCGCAGTTCGATTTTCCAGCCGCCGACGTCAATCGTGCGGGATGGTCCGTCGGTGCGGAGCACGATGCGCGCGGGCACCTGGGTGGAGAGGCCGAGCTGATTGGCCGCGGTGGCTCCGGAGGCTTCCACAGTCCAACCGTTCTTGCGTGCGATGGCGGCGGCCACCTTTTCGGGGGCGACAGCCACATCCCGCTTGAGCAGCCGACTGTGGGTCGGGAAATAATAGATGCCGGCTTTCAAGCGTTGCATCCGGCCTTGGCGCGCGAGACGCGAGAGGGCTTGGTCCACCGCAGCCCGGCTTCCAAGTGCGCTGAAGTCTGCCGTGATGAACACGCTACCACGGCCACTGCCTTGGATGCGCTTAAGTATCTTATGGGAGATTGGATGGGATGTTTTCACGCCTAACTTAATGTCAGAAATATGATATGTTTCTTCTGACGGTCAATAGTGAATATTGAGGTGGAAATAGTCCCAAGGTGGGTCGGGTTAAGGCATGCCCTTTGCCGTGGGTGGCTCAGTATTCCCAGTGGGGTCGGGAGTTTGGGCTATGATCGGCTTGCGGCAGGGTATGACTGGGTGCAGAGGCCGGCGGGAATGTTGTGGTTGGCGGGTGCGGTATTTGCGGGCGGGAATCTTTTTGCCGCAGTCTGGTTTCGATGGTGCGCCCCTGCGGCGCCGGCAAGGACACTACGCCTGCGGCGTTCCTCCTTGCCTGCGCCTCCGGGGCGACGATGCCGCGAGCGGGGCTGGCGAAGCCTTGTGGGATTGCCTTGCGCGACTTTTGCAGCGCCTTCCATCACCGGCCCACATTCGATTGCCGTTTGCCCGGTGGCCCCAACTGCGGATTCAGACAGAATGTTTCGCCAATTCGGCCAACCGATGCCCGTAACGCTTGGCCAGGCGGGCGACAATCGCGGCGTTCTCCTCCTGATAGCGGGCATACTGAATCCGGACGACGACTTCGCCATGCTGGTGCTTTAACTCGCCGCGGTTTAGTTCCTCGTGGATCAGCCGCCCAAGTTCCGCCATCCGTAGCACGTCCTTGTCATTGCACAGAACCTTGCGGAAATTATCGCGCTGGAAGCCGCCGTAGGGACGGACGGCATCCGGGAGAAACAAGATCCGTTTGATGGCCGGGTCCTTGGGCGTGATATCGATCTCATCGCCGGAAGGGGAAAGCCAGACGCAATGATACTCGCCTTCAATGATGACATCCGGCCATTCCCAGATGGCCCAACCAGTGGACATCTGGCCGCCGCTTTCCCGCACCTGACGTGCCACGGTTGTGAAACAGCTACGCACCTCGGCATCGGGTCGCGACCGCACCGGAACAAAACGCGGGGTCGGATCCCGCACGATACTCCGGCAGAACGAAACCACGTAGGGTTTGATCAGCTTTGGTGGATACATCGTAGGCTGAACGAGGACGCGGGCTTCCACGGAAGCAAGATTGCAGTGCATGGTTGGAGCGTTGTCATGGGAGGTGATGCAGAAGGCCGCAGCTTGCGCACAGCGCAGTTCGCCGGGCCATTCTAGCGGACAAATAGCGGACAATTATCGACCCTTTCCGATCCATTCCAAACTGTGCCTAACAAAACGTATTATCTTGGAAAAAAGATAAGGCCCGCTCTGCAAATGACTGCTAGAGCGGGCCTTATTAGTGCTTAACTGTGCCTTAAATTGGGTGCAGGGGTTGGATTTGAACCAACGACCTTCAGGTTATGAGCCTGACGAGCTACCAGGCTGCTCCACCCTGCATCAAGGGGAAGGGCAACGTGCGAACCGACTCCGGCACTGTCAATAAGCATTTTCTTGCGCGCCGGGCTGCGTTTTCCGCGGCAATACTTGATGGGCGGGGAAGGATCACGGCGACCGGTCGGCGGGGAGGGTGCTCAAGCCGTCGTGGGTGGTATTGACCCGCCGGGCGAAATCCCGCATGCCTCGGATGCTTCTGGCCGGGTGGCGCCTTCCGTCCGCCCGACCGGGCCCCACCACCTCCGTGAAAAGCCTCGACGAAAAAATCTCCAACATCCGTGCCGGCCGCGCGACGCGCCGCGATTTCATCCTGGCCGACGCCAAGGATGCCGACATGGCGTTCGGCGTGACCGCGCCGGGACCGGGCCGGTGCCCGCCCGGCGGCCGACACGAGGCCGAAGGCTGCTGGAAAAGCCTGCCGGACTACCAGCGGCAGATCCGCGAGGTGATCAACCAGGGCATCGTCGACATCGTGCTGTTGTCGGCCTCCAACCTCGAGCAGCTCGCCATGCAGGAGCGCCTGTTCGAATCCTCCCGCATCACGCCCGCGGCCCGCGCCAACGACACGACCGACATCTGGGTGGTCCGCGGCGGAAAATACCCGACGCTGCCCTCGCGCACCTTCCGCACCGCGACGATCGAGCACATGAAGTATGGCCGGCTGCAGGCCGACTGCAGCCAGCCGCACACCGGCGCCGACCTCGGGCTCTATTCGATCACCTTCACGAACAACGTCGAGCTGGACCACCGCGCGCTCGAGGAGTTCGCCGCCTTCCGCCTCGAGGCCGAGACGAAGCGCTTCCGGTATTTTCTCGAGTTGTTCAACCCCAACGTCGACGCGGGCCTGCCGGCGCGCGAGCTCGGCGGTTTCCTGAACGACCACATCGTCCGTACGCTCGCCGGCGTCACCTCGGCCGGCCGGCCGCTGTTCCTGAAGATCCCCTACAACGGCCCCGGGCCGCTTGAGGAACTCGTCGCCTACGACCCGAAGCTGATCGTCGGTATTTTGGGCGGCAGCGCCGGCACCACGCTGGACGCCTTCCAGCTGATCCACGACGCGCAGAAATACGGCGCCCGCGTCGCGTTGTTCGGCCGCAAGATCAACCTGTCGGAACACCCGCTGGCGTTCATCGAGTTCCTGCGGCGCATCGTGGACGGCGAGATCGAACCGGTGGACGCCGTCAAGGCCTACCACGCCGTCCTCGCCAAGCTGCAGATCAAGCCGCACCGGCACCTGCAGGCGGACTTGCAGCCCACGACCGGGAGCATGCATTACCGTCGTTGAAGCCGCCAGGGCAGGGGGGGCGGGCGCTGTTTCCGGGCCGGGGCGGGATCGTCAGGCCCGGATAATCTGTAAGGTATTCAAAGCGGCGGCGACTAATCAGACCAGATGAGACCTTCCTCCGACCATGCCGCCCTGTTCCAAGCCTGGCTGACGGAGCATCGCGGCATCGTGGTCAAGGTGACCCGCTCGTTTGCCCGCTCGGCGGCGGACGTGGCCGACCTGCAGCAGGAGATGCTCCTGCAGCTGTGGACTTCGCTGCCGACCTATGCGGGGCAGGCCAAACCCTCGACGTGGATCTACCGGGTCTGCCTCAACACGGCGCTGACCTGGCGGCGGGGGACGGCGCGGCGGGAATGTCGCATCGATCCCGAGGCGGACCCGGGCGGCCTGGCGGGGGAGATCGCCTCGCCGGCCGAACAGACCGGCGACCGCGAGCTGATTGAAAAACTTTATGCCGCCATCCACACCCTGCCGGGTTCCGACCGGGCGCTGGTGCTGCTGGCGCTCGACGGCCTGGCCTACCGCGAGATCGCCGAGATCACGGGCCTGACCGAAAACCATGTCGGGGTGTCGTTGACGCGGGCCCGTCAGCGCCTGGCCGAACTTATGAAAGGAGCCATCGATGAACTGGAATGATTATGAAGCAGCCTGGAAACGCCAGGAACTGCCGGTCGGTGCGAACGCCGATCTGGCCTCCCTTCGCGAAACATTCGAAACCAAGCGGCGGAAGCTCGCGGCCGCCATCCAGGTGCGGGATATCGCCGAGGCGGGGGCCGGCCTGATCGTCGCCGGGGCCTATGCCTTTTTCTGGTGGCAGATCGGGCGAACGGGCTGGCCGCTGGGCTTTGCCATCGCGCTGATCCTCGGCGTTGCCGGATTCTTTGTCCGCGAGCGCTTCCGCGCCCGACGTCTCCGGCTCGGCCGTGCCGCGCCGCTGCTGGCCAAGGTCGAGGCTGACATGGCCGAGTTGCGCCACCAGTGCCGCCTCGTGCGGACGGTGTGGGCCTGGTATCTGGCGCCGTGCGCGGGGGCGATCGCCATCCAGGTCTGGGTGATTGTCCGCCGGGCTCCGGCCTGGAGCCCGGTCCATGAGCCCTGGGTCCTGTTTGGCTTTGGCGTCTTCTTTGCACTCATGCTCTGGTTTGCTTGGGTGCTCAACCGGCGCGCGCTGCGGCAGCGGCTGGAGCCCCGGCTGGCCGAGCTGGAGAAACTACACCGCGATCTGCTTTCGCCGAGGGATTGATCCACCCCCGCGACCCTGATAAACAGTCCCGGCCGCGGCCGGGGATTTCAGTAGGGATCGGCGTGCTGGCATGAGGGGGACTAATCGCACCGGACAACGGGTCGGGGGCGGCTCCGGGCGGGGGCGGGGCGGCCGTCATGATGTTCTCCGGAACGTGCTCCCCTGGATTGATGACGGGGTTTTGCGTTGCCCCTCCTGCACCGGGCCGATTGAAACACGGCTTGGCCCGTCTGCACCCCGGATCGGCCAATCGGCTCCCGCCACCCCGTATCCCAACCCTGTCATCCCATGAGCGAAGCTTTCCGCATCTACCCGATCGATATCGCGATCTTCATCCTGTTTGTCCTCATCGTCATCGCCGTGGGGCTCATCAAGAGCCGCGGCGAGAAAAGCGGCAGCAGCGAGGATTACTTCCTCGCCGGCCGCGGGCTCAGCTGGTGGCTCATCGGGTTCTCGCTCATCGCCGCCAACATCTCGACCGAGCAGTTCGTCGGCATGTCCGGCAACGCCGCCTCCCATGTCGGCCTGGCCATCGCCAGCTACGAATGGATGGCCGCCATCACGCTCGTGGTCGTCGCGTTCTGGTTCCTGCCCTACTTCATCCGCGCCGGCATCTACACGATGCCCGAGTTCCTGGAATACCGCTTCAGCAGCAGCGCCCGCGCGTTCATGGCCTTTGCCACGATCTTCATCTATCTCCTGCTCCTCGGTGCGGTCACCTACTCCGGCGCCCTCACCATCACGACCCTCGCCGGCAGCGCCGGGCACGAGGTCAGC
The DNA here is from genome assembly GCA_029945855.1 of Lacunisphaera sp. Lineage (GTDB taxonomy): Bacteria > Verrucomicrobiota > Verrucomicrobiia > Opitutales > Opitutaceae > Lacunisphaera. The sequence goes on along the minus strand of JAQSDJ010000138.1, from coordinate 12,382 downwards.
ATGGTCACCGCCTCCCTCATCATCGGCGTGATCGCCATGCTCTATGTCACCGCGGGCGGCCTCAAGGCCTGCGCCTGGGCCGACCTCATCCAGGGCAGCGCGCTCATCGTCGGCGGCGGCGTCATCATGTGGTTTGCCTTCATCAAGCTCGGCCTCGCCACCGAGGCCGCCACCGTCGTCAGCACGCAGACCGGCGCGGTCGAGACCGTCCAGCTCGCCGCCGGCACCGGGGCCGTCGAGCGTTTCTTTGACCTCAACGCCGCCCGCATGAACATGTTCCTGCCGGCGACCGACAGCATCCTGCCCTGGACCGCGCTGCTCCTCGGCCTCTGGATCCCCAACTTCTATTACTGGGGGCTAAACCAATACATCACGCAACGCACCCTCGGTTCCGCCTCCCTCGCGCAGGGCCAGAAGGGCATCGTGTTTGCCGCGTTCATGAAGCTCATCATCCCCTTCGTGATCGTCGTCCCCGGCATCATCGCCTTCAACCTCTACTCCGGCGACATGCGTTTTGAGGCCGCCGGCGACACCGCCACCAGCCTCACGCGCTACCTGAAGGCCAATCCGGCCACCACCGTGGTCACCACCGCGGCGGCCCCCACGGAGGCCGAGGTCGCCGCTTGGCCGGCCGGCAAATATGCGCTGGCCGTCTACCCCGACCAGGCCGCCCTTGGCGCCGTCAAGGCCCGCAATCACTACGTTCTGCCCATCACCCGCGCCCGTTTCGACGCCCTCACGGCCGCGCCGTTCACCCTCTTCATCAGCGAGGATCATTCCTGGCGCCACGTGAACGCGCCCCTCGCCGCCGAGATCGACACCTACAACACCGCGACCACCGCCGCGGCCGCGGCCGCCGGCGCCCCGACCGCGACCGAAAAGCTCGTCGCCTACAAATACGACACCGCCCTCGCGCAGCTTCTGGCGCGTGTGCTCCCGCAGGGCAAGGGCTGGGTGGGCTTCGTCCTCGCCGCGCTGCTCGGCGCCGTCGTCAGCTCGCTGGCCGCGATGCTCAACGCGGCGTCGACCATCTTCGCGATGGATATTTTCCAAAAGCACATCGCGCCGAAGGCCACGCAGAAGACCGTCGTCCTCCTTGGCCGCCTCTCCGTCGTCGCGTTCACGGGGGTGGCCGTCTACCTCGCCCCGCAGCTGGGCAATCCCAAGATCAGCAATAGCATCTTCACCATCATCCAGGAGGGGCAGGGCTTCATCTCGCCGGGTATTCTCGCCGTCTTCATCTTCGGCCTGCTCGTGCGCAAGGCCCCGCCGGTCTGCGGCATCGTCGGCCTGCTGACCAACGTCGTCGCCTACGGCACGCTGAAGTTCGCCGCCCCCGGCGTCCAGTTCCTCAACCGCATGGCGCTCTGCTTCGCCCTCTGCATTGTCGTCATGACGATCCTCCGCCTGGTGAAGCCGCTCCCGCAGCCCTTCGAGTTCCGCCACAACACAACCGTGAGCATCGAGAGCTCGAAGGGCGCGAAGCTCGCCGGCTATGCCGTCGTGGCCGTCACGCTGCTGTTCTACGTGATCTTCAGCCCCTGGGGCGTCGCGAAATAAGAATCCTCTGCGGTTTTATCGAGCCGGACCAAGAGAAGAGACACACCCCGTCGCTGCGCGCCACCCCTCTTGATAGAGGGGACTCAATCCACGCCAGCGATAATCCCCTCTATGAAGAGGGGTGCCCGATAGGGCGGGGTGTGTGGTTTTTGCGCTTAAGCGTCTTCACCTTGAAGCCTCAGCCCGCCAGCAGATCCTGCGCGGCGGCGTGGGCCGGGTCGCGGCGGAGGACTTGGCGGAGCAGTTTTTTTGCGGCGGCCGTCTGACCCAGGCCCAGCCTTGCCTGCGCCTCGAGGAACAGCGCCGTCGTGCGTTGGCGGGCGGTCAGATCGTCGTTGAAAAGCAGCATGGTCGGCAGCGACGTGGCGAAATAATCGATGGCGGCGGGAGTCCGGGCGAGTTTCCGTGCGTGGCCGAGCAGGGCGCGGAGGAGCTTGGCCGCACGGGCCTTTTGCCCAAGCCGCTGCCAAGCCAGCGCGGAGTAGTAGGTCATTTCGGAAAATGCGCGGACGCTCATCTCCTGAAAATCTCCCTTAAAAGTGGCGGCGCGGGTCCAGCACTCGCGGGCGCGGGCGGAGTCACCGGTGGCAACGAGCGCCTCGCCGAGCCAGAAGTGGATGTCGCTGGCGTTGGCGAGGAGGTGCCGGGCCTCGCCAAGATTGTCCGGGGCGGCCAGGGCCACGAGGAACAGCCCGGCGGCCTCGCGGGGTTTGCCCGCGGCCAGCGCGGCGCGACCGAGCCGGAGGTGGGTGCGGACATGCTGGCCGAGCACCGCGCCCTCGCCGCCCTCCCAAGGCTGGAATTTCCGGAGACCGGTGATGAGGAGCGCCTCGGCCGGCTGGCCGGTCTGGTTGTAGAGCGCGCTGAGCTCGACGTTGAGGTCGTCGCGTTGGTCGACCAACGCGGGATGTTTTTCCAGTTCGCGCAGCCGCACCGCCGGTTTCTCACCGAGCCGTTTCCACAGCTGATCGCGCTCGTAGAGCAGGCGGGCGTCCTGGGGGTTGGCGCGGAACGCGGCCTCGTAGGCGCGGCGGGCCTGGGCGGGTTTTTGCAGGATGTTGAACGCGCCGATGCCGAGGTTGCGCCAGGCGACCGCGTTGGCGGGTTCGAGTTTCACCGCGCGCTGCCAGAGGGCGATCGCCTCGCGATGCCGACGGCGGTCGTAGAGCAGGTTGCCGAGATAGAAGGGGGCGCGGGCGTCGCGCGGATTGGCGGCGATGGCGTGCTGCAGGATCGCGATCTCCTCCAACCGGGCCGGAAAGCAGTAGTCCGCGGGCGCTTTCGCCGCCGCTATCAGGTTTTTCCGCTCAGAGGAGATGTCACCTATTAAGTGACATGTCCACGCACGGTAGTAGCTGACCAGCGGAGCCGTGCCGACGAGCGGTTCCGGGCGGGCGTCGGCGAGGATGTCGAGCGCCAACTGATGGAAACCGGCCCGGGCGTAGTCCAACGCGAGGTCGAGGCGGACCTGGTTGTCGCAGGCGATCCCGTTCGACTGGCTCAGGGCCCCGAGTTGGTCGCGGGGTTCCTCGTCGAGCAGATCCCGCGTCCACCAGTCGAGGGGATCGAGGGCGAGGTTCTGGCGCAGGAGGGCGACGGCCTCGGCTTCGCGGCCGAGCTGGCGCAGGACGAGGGCCTTGAGGTTGCGGGCGCGGAGATGATCCGTGTTCAACCGCAGGCAGCGGTCGAGATGGTCGAGCGCCACGGTCCAGTCGCCGCGGGTGCAATCGATCTCGGCGAGCGCGTGCCAGCTGGCGGATTGCCAGGCTTGGTTCCAGGCGGCCTTGGCGAAGGCGTCGTAGGCCGCGTTGAGAAGTTCTTCGTCTGTAGGTCGGGGTTTAGCCCCGGCTGTCGGGCGTTCCGCCTTCGCCAAGGCTACGGCGGACAAGAAAGCCCGACCTGCCGTTGCCATGCTGGCTTGGTGAACGAGGCAACGGCCGAGCTGATAATAAGCCTCGCCGTCAGCGGGGTTGGGGTTGCGGTGCGTGAGCCGGGCGAGGCTGGCGCGCAGGTGCTTTTCCGCGGCGGTGAATTCTCCGCGGCGGAGGTGCCAGCGGCCGAGAGCGAGGTGGCAGCGCGCATCCCCGGCGTCGCGGCGCAGCGCCTCGCGCCAGTAGGGCTCGGGCGAGCGCGTGGCGTGGCGGTATTGCTCGAGGTGCAGGCCGGTCAGGTAAAGTTCGTCGGCGCTGGCGATGTCGCGCGGCGGCTGGGGCGCGGTGGCGGCCGCCGGCACTTTGCCGGGCTTTGCCTCCCGCGGCGTGTAAGCGATGAGTTCGCGGCCGTCCTCCGTCGCAACCTGAAGCGTCAGGTCGGTGGCCCGCAGGTTGCGGGGCAGGTGGATTTGTTCGACGAACGGGGTTCCCGGCGCGAGGTCGGCGCGATGGGTGGAGAGGATTTTTCCGCGGCGCAGCAGGCGGACATGGGCGTCGGGTTGGGGTGCGGTGACGGCCACGCCCAAGCGGGCCTGGCCCTTGGCCACGTGCAACGAAACGGCGGCCTCGACATTGGCGTGGTGGGCCGGGCCGATCTGCTGGATCGGATACCAATACTGGCTCCACGCCTTGGTCTCACCGGGCTGCAGGAAGGAGAAGTCGGGCTGGTTGTCGGTGAACACGCCGGCCATCAGCTCGATGTAGGGACGGTGTTCGCCGTTTGCGTCGGCGTCGGTGAGGTTGCGGTCCCACGCGTAGCCGAACTCATGGTTGCCCCAGGTCCATTGTTTCTTGCCCGGGGAAATGCGATGATCGGCCACATGGACGAGCCCGGCCTGCGCGGCGTGGTCGTAGCCGCCGAAGAAATCCTCGCTCGAGCCCATGCACATGTAGGAGGTCGGCACGGGGATGTTCGCATACCAGGAAAGATCATTGGCGGCGTATTCACCGGTCGGCGGATATTGGCGCGGCTGCTCGGCCGCCGGCACGCCGGATCGGGCGCGCGCGGCGTAGTCGATGCCGTAATAGTGGCCGGTGCAGAGCGGAAACGTGCTCATGGCGCGCTTGGCGTGGTCGGCCACGTAGGTGGCGTCGGGCGGGAAGAACGACTGGTAGCGCTCGTGGACGCGGGTGGCGACGTTGGCCCACCAGAGGAAGGTCTGCGGGTCGGCGGTGCGGTTGTAGACGCGGGCCTTCAGCTCCAGCAAGGCGCGGCCGGGGTGCAGGCAGACGCCGTGCATGCCCTTCATGCGCGCCATCGGATCGTGTTCGGACAGCCAGACAATGGCGGAGCCGTCGGCGGGCTGCTCGACGTGAACGTCGGCCGGCATGAAGGTCGAGGGCCGGTGGTGCTGCGGCCAGTTGATCTCGATGCCGCCGCTGATCCACGGACCGGCGAGGCCGACGAGCGCCGGCTTGATGACCGGCTGGTGATAGACGAGGTCGTAGCCGTTGGTCTTGTCCGTGACGCGGTGGATGCGCCCGCCCAGCTCCGGCAAGATCATCACGGAGAGGAATTCATTCTCCAGGAAAACGGCGGCCCAGGTATGCGGCACGGGCTTTTCCGCGATGCGATCGATGAAGGGCAGCGGATAGACGCGGCCGCTCGAGCCTTGGTAGACGCGGGTCTCGAGAAACATCGGGTTGCGGTCCGGCGCGGCGGGTTCGTAGGTCGGGAGCACCACGCTCTCACGGCGGACGGTGACGGGGGGATGGCTCATGATGAGGGCGATTGCCGGGGAGGCCTTGCCATCCTGCGGGATGGAGCGTTTCAGTCCAGCAAGGATGGGAAGCGAAGATGCGGGTGGCCGGGGCGGACCAAGCATAAAGAATCCCCGAGCAAGCTACGCACTAGGTGTGATCAGGCAGTTGAATGTGGGTGGAACCGGTCCTCCGGACCGGTTTTCCCTGCGCACGCCCACAACCCGTCCGGAGGACGGGTTCCACCATTTGGAGTCCGGATTAGAATCAAAGGGCATAAAAAAGCCCCGGGGTGACCGGGGCTTTGCGTAACAACGGGGCCGTGTCGTGCGGCTGGGTCAGTTCAGCCAGAAGCTGAAGTAGGTATACATCCCGAGCACGAGCACCAGGATGAGACCGACCATCACCTTGTTGCCGAGATCCCAGCTCTTCTTGATCTCCTCGCCCGCGAGCTGGTGGACGGAACCGTAGGTCAGGCCGCGAATCTTTTCCTCCGACTGCGCCGGGGTCAGGAACGAGGCGACGATCATGACAATCGCGCTGAGGGCGAAAAGGACGCCGGTGGCGTAGAGGAAGTTGAAATCGCCGATCGCGGCGAGCCAGGCCGGGTTCGCGATCTTCGCGGCGCCGTAGAAGCCCTGGATCGAGAGCTTGGCCATGCCGAGGACGAAACCGACGCCCAAGGCCCACTCGGCGCCGGAAGCGTTGAGGCGCTTCCAGAACAGACCGAGGAGGAAGACCGCCGTGATTGGCGGCGCGAGGTAACCCTGGACGCTCTGGAGGTATTGATACAGGCCGCCGCCCGAGATCTTGGCCATCACCGGGATCCAGATCATGCCCAGGACCACCACCACCGCGGTGGCGGCCCGGCCTACGTTCAGCAGCCGCTTGGGCGAAGCGCCGGGCCAGACCTTGTCGTAGATGTCATTGGTAAAGAGCGAGGCGCTGGAGTTGAACAGCGAGGCAAGCGAACTCATCAGCGCGGCGAGCAGGCAGGCGATGATCAGGCCGCGGATGCCGACCGGCAGGAGCAGTTTCACCATCGTGGGGAACACCAGGTCGCCGTCGATGGTGGTCGTGAGGACGCCGTTGATGGTCTTCATCGGGAGCTGGATGATGCCCTTCTGGTGCAGCGCCCAGCCGATCATGCCGGGGATGAGGAAGATCAGCACCGGCCAGACCTTCAGCAAGCCGCCGAACAGGGCGCCGCGGCGCGCCGTCGGGAGATCCTTGGCGGACAACGTGCGCTGGACGATATATTGGTCGGTGCACCAATACCAGATGCCGATGATCGGCGAGGCGATCAGCACGCCCAGCCACGGGAAATCCGGATCGGACAACGGACGCCAGAGGGCGAACTGGTCGGAGTTAGCCTTGGCCATCGTGACCAACTCGCCCCAGCCGCCGAGTTTCGTCAGGCCGATGCTGGTGATGACCGCCGAGCCGAAGAGGATGATGACGGCCTGCGGCGTCGCGGTATACATGATCGCGCGCATGCCGCCGAACACGGTGTAGACGCCGGTCACGATCACGGTGAAGAACGCGCCGACCCAGAACGCATTCTGCGGCGTGCCGAACGTGTCGGGCAGCAGCGCCTGGAACACGATCGCGCCGGCGTAGACGGTCACGCTGACCTTGGTGAACACGTAGGCGACCAGCGAGACGCAGGAGAGGATGGTGCGGGTGCGGGCGTTGAACCGCCGCTCGAGGAACTCGGGGATCGTCTGCACCCCCGACTTGTAATAGAAGGGCACGAACAACCCGGCCAACATGATCAGCACCCAGGCGTGCAGTTCCCAGTGGGCCATCGCCATGCCGGTCGCGGCACCCTGGCCCGCCAGCCCGACGATATGCTCGGAGCCGATGTTGGAGGTGAAGATCGAGGCGCCGATGACGACCCAGCCGGCATTCCGGCCCGCCAGGAAGTAATCGACGGTATCCTTTTGCGCACGCCCATACCACCAGGCGACGAAGCCGATGAGGACGAAATAGAGTGTGATGACGGACCAGTCTATCCAGTGCATATGATTCCTATTGGGGTTTTAGTGCGCCGAGGCGGTGCTGAAGTGATAAATGATCGTGTTCTGGTAAGTCTGGCCGGGGCGGAGCACGGTCGAGGGGAACGCGGGCTGGTTCGGCGAGTCGGGATAATGCTGCGGCTCGAAGCAGAAGCCGGTGCGGTGGGCGTAGACCTGTCCTTTCTTGCCGGTGATCGTGCCGTCGAGGAAATTGCCCGAGTAGAACTGGACGGCGGGCTCGGTCGAGGAAACCTCGAGCACGATGCCGGAGCGCGGGGACTCGATGCGGGCCTGGAAGCCGAGTTCGCCGGCCGCCTGCTGGTTGACGATCCAGTTGTGGTCGTAGCCGCCGCCCGCCTTGAGCTGGGCGTCGTCGGCCTTGATGCGGGCGCCGATCGCCGTGGCCTTGCGGAAATCAAACGGCGTGCCCGCGACGGGCTTGAGCTCGCCGGTGGGGATCAGGCCCTGGTCGACCGGGGTGAACCGGTCGGCGTTGATCGTGACCAGGTGATCGAGGATGTCGCCGCTGCCGGCCAGGTTGAAATAGGAGTGATGCGTCAGGTTGGCGACCGTGGGCTTGTCCGTGGACGCGGTGAAGTCGACGCGGAGTGAATTGTCGTTGGTCAGCGTGTAGACCGCCGTCACGTTCAGGTTGCCGGGATAACCTTCCTCGCCGTCCTTGCTGAGGTAGGTGAGCTCGAGCGCGGCGCCGAGCTTGCTCTCCACGGGGCGGCCCGACCAGACGACCTTGTCGAAGCCCTTGAGGCCGCCGTGCAGCGTGTTGGCGCCGTCGTTGACCGCGAGGTTGTGGGTTTTTCCGTCCAGCGTGAACTTGCCCTGAGCAATGCGGTTGCCGTAGCGGCCGATCAGCGCGCCGAAGTAGGGGGTCGTCTTGATGTAGCTCGCGAGGTCGTCGTAGCCGAGGACGACGTCGACCATCTTTCCGGTGCGGTCCGGCACGAGGAGGGTGACGACGATGCCGCCGTAGTTGGTGATCGTGGCCTCCGCGCCGCTGGCGTTGCGCAGAGTGTAGAGCGACACTTCCTTGCCGTCGGCGGTGCCGAACGGTTTCGAGGTGACGCTGGCGGAGGCAGATAATGAGGGCATCAGGGGGATACAGCAGGCCGCCACCGCAAGAAGGGCGGCGAATTTCTGGGAGGGTTTCATGTTACTAGGGGATTTCGGGGTTTAAGACAGGTCAAATTTCAGTGCGCCGCGCCGGGCTGGCCATAGTAGGCGCCGGGGCCGTGCTTGCGCTTGAAGTGCTTGGCGAGGAGGGCGGGCTCGATGGCCTTCAGCTTGGGGTCGAGTTGCAGCGACATGAACGCCATGTGGGCGATGCACTCGACGGCGACGGCGACCTCGACGGCCTTGGCGACCGACTTGCCCCAGGTGAAGGGCGCGTGGCGGTTGACGAGCACGGCGGGGAAGTCGAGCGGATCGAGGTTTTTGAAACACTCGAGGATGACGTTGCCCGTCTCCCATTCGTAGGCGCCGCCACCGATTTCCTTCGGCGTCATCTTCCGGGTGACGGGGATGTCGCCGTTGAAGTAATCGGCGTGCGTCGTGCCGAAGATCGGGATCGCGCGGCCGGCCTGGGCGAAGGCCGTCGCGTGCGAGCTGTGCGTGTGCACCACGCCGCCGATGTGCTGGAACGCGAGAAAGAGCCGGCGGTGGGTCGGCGTGTCGGAGGAGGGATTGAGCTTCCCCTCGACCTTCTTGCCCTCGAGGTCGACCAGCACCATGTTTGCGGGCTTGAGCGCGGCGTAGTCCACCCCGCTGGGCTTGATGGCGAAGATACCCCGGGCCCGGTCAACGGCGCTGGCGTTGCCGAAGGTGAGGTTGATCAGGCCATGCCGCGGCAGGGCGACGTTGGCCTCGTAGGCCTCGCGTTTGAGTTCGGTGAGCATGGGGGAAGAAAGGCTGAAGGGCTGGAGGACTGAAAGACTGAATCGTCCGGCAGAAAGGTTTCAGCCCTTCAGTTTTTCAGTTCTTCAGACCTTTATGCCCTGGGCGAGATGGTAGTAGATCTCATTGTTGCGGAGATCCTGCTTGAGCTGCGGGAGGGTCGTGCCGGCGTTGATGACGACGGTCTCGATGCCCGCGATGGTGGCGAAGTCCTCCAGCATCTCGGTCGTGACGCTGTAGCTGTAGCCGGTGTGATGCGCCCCGCCGGCGTAGATCCACGCGGCGCAGGCGGTCTTGAAGTCCGGCTTGCACTCCCAGACGGCGCGGGCGACGGGGAGCTTGGGCAGCTGCGGGGTCTTGACGGCCTTGACCTCGTTGACGATGAGGCGGAAGCGGTTGCCGAGGTCGACGAGCGAGGCGTTAAGGGCGTCGCCGGCCGGGGCGTTGAACACCATGCGCACGGGGTCCTCCTTGCCGCCGATGCCGAGCGGGTGGATCTCGATCGAGGGTTTGCCGGCGGCGATGGACGGGCAGATCTCGAGCATGTGCGCGCCGAGGACCTGGTGGCCCGTGGGGGCCCGGTGATACGTGTCCTCCATGAAGGACGTGCCGCCGGGCAGGCCGGCGTTCATGACCTTCATGAGGCGGACAAGCGCGGCGGTCTTCCAATCGCCTTCGCCGCCGAAGCCGTAGCCCATGCCCATGAGGCGCTGCGAGGCCATGCCGGGCAGCTGGCGCAGGCCGTGCAGATCCTCGAAGGTGTCGGTGAAACCCTTGTAGCCGCCTTCCTCGAGGAAAGCCGCCATGCCGAGCTCGAGCCGCGCGCTGTAGCGGAGCTCGGCGTGGCGCGCGCCGCCCCGGCGGAGCGGTTTCGCGACGGCGTAGAGCTGCTCGTATTCGCCGCAGAGTTTTTCCACCGCCTTGCTGTCGATGCCGACGTCCGAGATCTTGGCGACGAGGTCGCCGACACCGTGGGTGTTCACGGCGAAACCGAACTTCATCTCGGTGGCGACCTTGTCGCCCTCGGTGACGGCGACCTGGCGCATGTTGTCGCCGAAGCGGACAAACTTCGAGCCCTGCCAGTCATGCCAGGCGCGGACGGCGCGCTGCCAGGCGCCGATGCGGGCGTGGACCTCGGGATCGGACCAGTGGCCGACGACGACCTTGCGGCCGAGGCGCATGCGCGTGTGGATGAAACCCGCCTCGCGGTCGCCGTGGGCGGCCTGGTTGAGGTTCATGAAATCCATGTCGATCGTGCTCCACGGCAGGTCGCGGTTGAACTGCGTGTGCAGGTGCAGGAAGGGCTTCTTCAGCACGGTGAGGCCGCGGATCCACATCTTCGACGGGGAGAACGTGTGCATCCAGAGGATGAGGCCGGCGCAGTTGGCGTCGTGGTTGGCCTCAAGCATCACGTTCGTGATCTCATCGGGCGTGGTGAGGAGGGCCTTGAAGACGGTCTTCAGCGGGAGCTGCTTCGAGGCGGCGAGCGCCGCGGCGACCTTTTGGGCGTTGGCGGCGACCTGCTGGAGCGGGCCGGGGCCGTAGAGGTGCTGCGAACCGCAGACGAACCAGATTTCTGGGGAGGCGAGGAGTTTCATGGGAGGGAGAGAGGAAGGGATGGGAAATCATTCTCGTTCTCTTACTCGTTCTCCTTCTCTCAGAGAGAAAGAGTAGGAGAAGGAGAACGAGTGGTCTTATTCGAGCGCCAGCACGACGACGGACTTGGCGGGGAGGGTGACGGTCAGCTGGTCGCCGGCGAGCGTCGCGCCGTCGAATTTCGCCGGCTGCACCACCGCGGGGGCGGCGAAGGTGTTGTGCGACGTGATCGCGGGAGCGGTGAGCACGCGGCCGGTGACGCCCTTGGCCGTCACGCCCGCGAGGGTGGCGGTGACGGTGATGGCGGTGTTCGGGTTGGCGTTGGAGAACGAGACGTGGATCTTGCCGGCCTTGTCGCGCGAGGCGGAGGCGCTGACGGCGGGGACCTTCGCCCCGTTCACCACGTAGTCGGGCGTCGTCAGGGTGAGCGGCAGGGAGGTGGCGTTCTGGTGGACCTTGAACATCTCGAAGACGTGGTAGGTCGGCGTGACGATCATCTTCTCCTTGTCGGTGAGGATCATCGCCTGGAGGACGTTGATCATCTGGGCGATGTTGGCCATGGTGATGCGGTCGGCGTGGGCCTGGAAGAGGTGCAGGTTGATCGCGGCGAGGATGGCGTCGCGCAGGGTGTTCTGCTGGTAGAGGAAGCCGGGATTGGTGCCGGGCTCGACATCGGTCCAGATGCCCCACTCGTCGACGACCATGCCGACTTTCTTCTCCGGGTCGTATTTGTCCATGATGGCGCCGTGCCGCTTGATCAGCTCCTCCATCTTCAGCGTCTGGACGAGAGTGGTGTGATACTCGGCCTCGGCGAAATTGGTGGCGGAGCCCTTGGAGCCGCGCCAGCTGCCGGAGGGGAGCGTGTAATAGTGCAGCGCGAGGCCATTCATGTTGCGGCCGGCGTTCTTCATGAGGACCTCGGTCCACTCGTAGTTCTCGCCGTTGGCGCCGCAGGCGATGCGCTGGATGCGCTGGTCGCGGACGTAGTTTTTGACGAAGGTGTTATAGCGCTTGTAATTGTCGGCGTAGAATTCCGGCGTCATGGTGCCGCCGCAGCCCCAGCTCTCGTTGCCGATGGCCAGGTAGGGCACCTTCCAAGGCTGCTCGCGGCCGTGGGCGCGGCGCATGTTGGCCATGGGCGAGCTGGCGGGGGAGGTCATGTATTCGACCCACTCCATCTGCTCCTGCACGGTGCCACTGCCGACGTTGAGGCAGACGTAGGGCTCGATGCCGAGCATCTCGCAGAGATCGAGGAACTCGTGCGTGCCGAAATGGTTGTTCTCCACGACGCCACCCCAGTGGGAGTTGAACATCGACGGGCGGCTCTCGCGCGGGCCGATGCCGTCCTTCCAATGGTATTCGTCGGCGAAGCAGCCGCCCGGCCAGCGGAGCTGCGGGACCTGGAGGGTTTTCAGCGCGGCGAGCACGTCGTTGCGGTAGCCCTTGGTGTTCGGGATGGGCGAGTCAGGGCCGACCCAGATGCCTTCGTAGATGCAGCGGCCGAGATGCTCGGCGAACTGGCCGTAGATGTTCTTGCTGATGACCGGACCGGGTTTGGCGGCGTCGAGGGTCAGGGTCGCGGTGACGTTATCGGCGCGCGCGAGCAGCGCGGCGCCGAGGCAGAGCGCGGCGAGGCCCAGACGGCGCAGCGAGGAGGGGAGGGCGGCG
>JAQSDJ010000137.1:25222-26142 GCA_029945855.1 Lacunisphaera sp. | reverse complement strand
GTTGAAGCCGGCCGCCGTCGGCAGGCCTTACGGCACCAGCTCGCAGACCGGCACCTCGAGGTCGATCTCCCGGGCGCCGCGCAGGAACGTGTAGGTGATCCGGGCGGCGGACTTCACGAGGGCGGCATAGCGGTCGAAGGTCCATTTTTCCACCTGCTCGCCATTGATGCGCACGCACAGGTCGCCGGCCTGCACGGGAAGCCCGGCGGCGGGGGTGTCGGGGATGACGCTGAGCACGCGCCAGTAGACCGGGGAGCGGGCGAAGGAGAGACCCGGATTGCGCCGCGGTTCCATCGTGACGGCGCCGTCGCTGTCGCGCACGAAGGTCACCAGCTTGTGCTGCTGGTCGAAGGTCACCGTGAAATGCCGCAACAGTTCGCCCCCGACGGAGGAGAGCTGGTCGGTGAGGTCCACGATGGGTTGGGCGATGGTATGCGTGCCGAGGAGGACGTCCTGGGCGAGCCGGCCGGTGAGCTGCTGTCGGTCACCCGTCAGCGAGGTGATGAGCGTGCCGGCGCGCGGGCCGTGGGCGAAGCGCGGATGGAGGCCGGCGGGATTGAGGCTGAGGCTGCCGTCGCTGCCTGAGTCGATGAGGACGACGAAGGACTCGGCGCCCATCTGGACCGGGATGAGGGGCGTGTTGCGCTCGTTGTTGAACGCGAGTGAGGTGGTGCGGGGGGCGGGTTTGGGGGCGCCCGCGGTGGTGGGGGCGGGGGCGAGGACCAGCCGCCGGCCGGGATAATCCATGGTCAGGAGGGTTTCGCGGAAAAAAGGGAAACCGAGGATGCCGTCGATCGGCACGCCGAGTTGGCCGGAGAAGTCGGTGAAATCATACACCAGTGCCGGCACGCCCTGAAAGAGGGTGTCACCCAGCGTGAGCCGGCGGAGGGTGACGGACTCCAGCTCGACCTCGCCGCCGC
>JAQSDJ010000137.1:0-25212 GCA_029945855.1 Lacunisphaera sp. | reverse complement strand
GAGCGCACGCGGACCCGGGCCGGCGGTGTGTTCTTCTTCTGCTTCACGGCGAAGCGCCGGGCGAGGTCGGGCGAGACGAGGGTGGCGCTGGAGCCCGTGTCGATGAGGAAGCGGCAGGATTTCCCGTCGTCCCCCTTCGCCTCCACGAGGAAGAAGCTCGAGACGATGCGCGCGGGCAGCACGGTGCCCCGCGGGGCGACCTGCGTGCGGTGCGGCACGGTCGAGCAACCGGCGAGGAACAGAAGACAGATGACAGAGAACAGAACACAAAGCCGGGCCGGAAGACCGAAACGGGGGCTGGGACTGGGAGAGGGAGGGCGCACGGACGGCAAAGGGAGGGCGCAGGCTGGAGGGAAAGACGCGGGGGCGCAAAGCCTGTTTCACGGGCGTGAGGCCGGCGCGGTCTCAGCGCAGGGTCACCTGCACCTTCTTCGGCAGCTTGGCGACCACGAGGTCGAAGCTGCGCCGGATCCGGGCCAGCAGCCGGGGCTCCGGCAGGGCCGCGAGGTCGCCGACGCGGACCCACAGGCGTTTGGCGCAATAGGGGGCCTGGGTGATGCCGTCGCAGGCGGTCAGTTCATCAAACTCCTCCGGGGTGCACTTGAAGATGACGCCGTCGATGATCCCGCCCTCGAGCGCGATGAGCAGGAACATCCTGCCCGCGACCTTGAAGACGAGGCACTCGCCCCACTGCTTGACCACGGTGGTCTGCGGCAGCGCGAGGGCAAAGGCCTGCAGGCGGTCGAGGCGCATGGCGACTCAGCCGAGGAAGGGTTTGACCCGTTCGAGCAGGGTGCCGATCTCGAACGGCTTTGGCATGAAACCAGCCACCCCGAGGTCGGTGCTGCGCTTCATGGTTTCCACCTCGCTGTAGCCGCTCATGAGGAGGACCGGCGCCTGGATGCCCAGCAGGCGGACCCGGCGCAAGGTTTCCTCGCCGGAGATGCCCGGCATTGTCATGTCGAGCAGGATCAAGGCCACCCGGTCCCCGGGGGTGCGCAGGAGATTGAGGGCCTCCTCGCCGCTGGCGGCCGTCAGCACGGTCGCCCCGGCGGATTTGAGCACGAGGCCGATGATGCTCCGCACCGAGTCCTCGTCATCCACGACCAACACCTGGCCGTGCAGTTGCACCGGGGCGGCGGATCGCGGGAAGGGTGGGGTGGACGGGGTCGCCGCGCCCGTGGTGGCCGGCAGCAGCAGCCGGAAGACGGAGCCGACGTCCGGTTGGGATTCGACGAAGAGGGCGCCGTGATGGCTCTGCACAATACCCTGCACCGCGGCGAGCCCGAGCCCCCGGCCGGAGAACTTGGTGGTGAAGAACGGCTCGAAAATCCGCCGGATGATCTCGGGCGACATGCCGCTGCCGTTGTCGGTCACCTCCAGGCCGACATAGGGGCCGGCCGGCAGTTCGGGGTGGCCCATCGCCTGCCGGAGCAACCCAGTCCCGGCCTCGCAGGCAAAGGTGCGGATGCTGATCAGCCCCGGCTTGCCGCCGATGGCGTCGGCGGCGTTGATGACCAGGTTCATCACGATCTGGCGGAGCTGGGTGATGTCGGCGAGCACCGGCGGCAGGCCTGCGGCCAGGTGCAGGTCGAGGCGGGTGTTCTTGTTGATGGTGACCTCAAGCAACGAGGTCGTGTCCCGGACCAGCTTGGTGAGGTTGACGCACTCGGTCACGACCTTGCCCTTGCCCGCATAGGCGAGGAGTTGCTGGCAGAGGTCGGCGGCGCGGCGGGCGGCGTTCTCGATCTGCAGCAGGTGTTCGTCGGCCGGCCCGGCGGCCGCCAGCCGCCGGGCCAGGGAGGCGTTCACCAGCACGGAGGTGAGGATGTTGTTGAAATCGTGCGCGACGCCGCCGGCCATCACGCCGAGGCTTTCGAGTTTCTGGCCCTCGAGGAGGCGACGCTCGAGCTGGAGGCGCTCCTGCTCGGAGGCCTTGCGGGTGGTGATGTCGGTGGCAATGCCGCACAGCGCGTAGGGTTTGTCGTCGGCATGCCGGAGGACAAATTTCTGGGTCAGGCACACCAGCGGTTCACCGCCTGGTCGGGGCACGGTTTCCTCAAAGGTCACAGGCGTGCCGGAACTCAGCACCTGCAGGTCTTTTTCGCGATAGAAACGGGCGGTTTCGCCGGGAAAGAGGTCGCTGTCCGTGAAGCCGGCCGGCCGGTCGGCCGGGATCTGCAGAAAGGAGCGGAACGCGCGGTTGACGAGCACATAGCGGCCCTCGAGGTCCTTCACGAAGATGATTGCCGGGCTCAGGTCGATGATCGCCTGCAGGCGGGCTTCGCTCTCGCGGAGTTCGGCGGTGCGCAGCTCCACCTCCTCCTCCACCTGCGCGGTGCGCTTCAGGAGGCTGCTCAACAGGAAGGCCAGCAGGGCCGTGATGACGAGGCCGCAGCCGAGGATCACAACGGGCTGGAGGCTCTGCTGCTGGCGCAACCAGTCGGGGTTTATCTGGATCAGCAGCCGCCAGTGCCGGTCCCCGGCGACGAGCGTCTCCGTGAAATCCCCGGGGGCCGCCGCGGGCAGAACGGGCACGAAGCCCGGCGTGGTTTGGGGCTCGCGTCCGCCCAGGTTGGCGTAGAGCAGTTCCGGGTGGGCGGGGTCGGCATCCAGATCGGCGTAGTAGCTGTCCAGGGCCGCGTTCTTCCCGTAGCGATGGACCTGGGCGAGCATGGTCCGCACGCCGAACACGGCCTGGATGAAGCCCGTGACCGGCTGGGGCGGGGCGGGGCGGACCGGCAAAATGAAGACGACGCCCGGCTCGTCGTCCGGGCCGCTGGATTGGGCGAGCCGGAACGCGCGGCTGACCTTGAGCTGACCATCCTGCCGGGCGGCCGTCAGGGACGCGATGCTGGGGGCGCTCGAGACATCATAGCCGAGGGCGGGCTCGTTGCCGGCCAGCGGCTCGATGTAGAGGATGGCGAAGTATTCGTCCCGCGGTTCCGCGGGCTGGAGGGTGTCATCGGCCTGCCGCCGCCGGATCACGAAGGGACGGTGCAATTCCGCCGCGGCCTGGCGCTCGACGTCCGCGCGGGCCGCGGCCGGGACAATCTGCACCCATTGGAGGGCCTTGACGCCCGCGCGGCGTTGCAGGAGGTCCCGCGAGGCCTGGGCGAATTCCTCCCGGCTCACCTCGCTCGAGCTGACGAAAAGGGTGCGGAGGCCGAGGAGGGTGTCCTCGTAGGCGCGCAGGCTTTCCCGGACCAAAGTGGTGTGCAGCTGCGCGCGCCGCTGGAATTCGGCCTGGATGCGATCAGACTGCTGGCGTTCCGCGTAGAGCCAAAGCAGGAGCGAGCAGCAGACTCCGGCCAGCATGATCAGGCCCACGACGAGCCGGCGTTGCGCCCGGGGCAGCCTGCTAGGAAGCATGGCAAAACGCTAGGCGCACCGGGTGGTGAGGCGATGGAATTCTTGCCGCATATATTGTCGATGCGGTCGTGCGCGGCTCAGAGCCGGTAAGGCAGGGGAAACCGGGTCATCAGCGCGATGACCTTCACCTTGGTCGCCGCCAGCACGGCGGCCTCCTCGGGCGTGCCGATGGCCAGGAGCACGTCGTCGATCAGGCCGGCGATCTGCTCCATCTCGGGCTCCAGCAGGCCGCGGGTCGTCATGGCGGGTGAGCCGAGGCGGATGCCGGAGGCCTGGAAGGGCGAGCGCGTCTCGAAGGGGACGGTGTTCTTGTTGCAGGTGATGTTGGCCTTATCGAGCGACTCCTGCGCGACCTTGCCGGTGAGGTTCGGGAGCTTGGCACGGAGGTCGACGAGCATGAGGTGGTTGTCGGTGCCGCCGGAATTGATCTTGTAGCCGCGCTTGACCATGGCGGCGGCGAGGGCGCGGGCGTTCTGCACGACCTGCTCGCTGTAGGCCTTGAACTCGGGCTTGAGGCACTCGGCGAAGCACACGGCCTTGGCGGCAATGACGTGCATGAGCGGGCCGCCCTGGCCGCCGGGGAAGACGGCGGAGTCGATGGCCTTGGCGTGCGCCGCCTTGCACATGGTGAGGCCGCCGCGCGGGCCGCGCAGGGTCTTGTGCGTGGTGGTCGTGACGAAATCGGCGTGGGGGAACGGCGAGGGATGATGGCCGGTGGCGACGAGGCCGGCGATGTGCGCGATGTCGGCGAAGAGGAACGCGCCGACGGAGCGGGCGATCTCGCCCATGCGGGCGAAGTCGATGATGCGCGAGTAGGCGGAGGCGCCGACCGTGATCATCTTGGGTTGCTCGCGGACGGCGACGGCGGCGAGCTCGTCGTAATCGATGAGGCCGGTGTCCTCGCGGACGCCGTATTGGACGAACTGGTAGAGCTTGCCGGAAAAATTGGCGGGATTGCCGTGGGTGAGGTGGCCGCCGTGGCTGAGGTTCATGCCGAGGATCTTGTCGCCCGGCTGCAGGACGGCGGTGTAGACGGCGAAGTTGGCCTGCGAGCCGGAGTGCGGCTGGACGTTGGCGTGCTCGGCGCCGAAGAGTTTCTTGGCGCGCTCGATGGCGAGCACCTCGGCCTTGTCGACCTGCTCGCAGCCGCCATACCAGCGTTTGCCCGGGTAACCCTCGGCGTATTTGTTGGTCAGCACGCTGCCCATCGCCTCGATGACGGCGGGGTTGGTGAAATTCTCCGAGGCGATGAGCTCGACGTGGCTCTGCTGGCGGGAAAGTTCGCCGGCGATGATGGCGTAGATCTCGGGATCGAGCTGGGACAGGGGGGCGGCGTTCAAGGACATAAGAGCAGGGAGCAGGGAGGAGGGAACAGGGGAAAGATTATTTTTGGACGACAAGTGTCTTAAGAAAGGCCACCACGCTGGGGACGGCCTCGACCAGCTCGTCGCGGCAGGCCTCGTAGACCTTGAGCGGGCCGCCGTAGGGGTCGCCGATCTCGTGTTCGGCGGAGGCGGGGAGGAACTCGCGGAATAGATAGAGGTGGCGCGGCGCCGGCTGGCCGCGGAGCTGGATGAGCGAGCGGTGCGACTCGGTCATGCCGAAGACGGCGAGGGCGCCGTCGAGGAGTTCTTGGGTGACCGCCCGGCTGTGGTGGCCGGAGATGTCGATGCCGGCCTTCTTCAGCGCGATGACGGAGTTTTCCGAGACGGGGACGCCGTCGGCGGTGGCGACGCCGGCGGAGATGACCTTGAGCGACTTCAGCGGTTCCGGCTGGCCCGCCAGCGCGTGCCGGAGGAGACCCTCGGCCATCGGGCTGCGGCAGATGTTGCCGGTGCAGACGACGAGGATGTGGCCGGGAGTGGGCATGGAAGACAGGGGCAGAAATGGATACGAATTAAGCTGAAAGGCAAAGACACACTTCTTCCCGCGATTCAAAAATCAGCGGCGCAGCGCGAGCAGGGCACGGTGCAGGTGCACGGCGCGCTGCAACACGCGGTCGGTGGGGACCGCGGGTTTGGCCGGATCGCCGCCGGCCTTGGGTTCCTCCGGCTGGCCCGCCGTCGCCGCGGTGGGATCCGGGGCCGCGGGCGGTTGGGCGTCCAGGTTCCCGTTCTTGAATTCCTCCACGAGCGAGGCCTCGTCGTAGCGCTCCTTCTCGACCTTGCCCGAGACGAGGGGGGCGAGGGCGGTGCCCGTCTCAAGCGCAATATAGGCCGAGCGGTCTGCGGCGGCTTCAGCCCGCACCACCACCTTGGGGGCGGGTCTCGCGCCGGCGATGCCCAGCGTGAGGGCGGGCGACTGATGGATGATGGGGGCGAGAACGGCCGGCGTGTCCGGGCTGACGAGAACGAACAACGGCATATTTGCCGGGCGGGC
Organism: Lacunisphaera sp.; assembly: GCA_029945855.1. GTDB lineage: Bacteria > Verrucomicrobiota > Verrucomicrobiia > Opitutales > Opitutaceae > Lacunisphaera. The sequence goes on along the minus strand of JAQSDJ010000137.1, from coordinate 19,461 downwards.
CGCCAGCGTGGATTTCAGTTCGGCGGCCGAGGTCTCGTCCGCCATGGCGTAGCGCAGGTCGAGCACGAGGGCGCCGGTCCCAGCGGCGGCCTTGAAGGAATCGGCGGGCGAATGCACGCGGAGATAGGACAAACCCTGGCCGAGGTCGGTGAGCTCGGTCGCGGTTGTGGGGCAGAGAGCAAGGAGCAGGGAGCCAAGAGCCAGAAACAACCAGCGGAGGTCATGCTGAGCGCAGCGAAGTATCCAGAATGATGGGCGCTGCGATCGTGCCACCGGATCCTTCACTGCGTTCGGGATGACAGGTTGGGTGGGTCTCATGATTGGCGGTTGAGCTGCTTGGCGCCGATGTCGCGGCGGTAATATTTGTTCGCCCACTGGATCTGGTCGCAGGCGGCGTAAGCGCGCGCGGCGGCCTCGCGCAGCGTAAGGGCGAGCGCGGTGACGCCGAGCACGCGGCCGCCGTTGGCCGTGAGCTGGCCGGTTGCATTGCGCGCGGTGCCGGCGTGGTAGATGAAGGTGTGAGGGGTGAGGCCCGAGGCCTGAGGCAGGACAATCGTGTCGCCCTTCGCGTAGCGGTCGGGATACCCCTGCGCCGCGACCACGACGCAGAGCGCGTAATCGGGCTTCACCTCCAGCTTGAAACCGGCGAGTTCGCCGCGCGTGGCGGCCCAGAGGAGCGCGAGCAAATCGGTTTGGAGGCGCGGCAGCACGACCTGGGTCTCGGGGTCGCCGAAGCGCGTGTTGTATTCGAGCACGCTCGGGCCGGACGGTGTGAGCATGATGCCGATGAAAAGCGTGCCGCGGAAATCGATGCCCTCGGCGGCGATGGCGTCGACGGAGGGTTTGACGATCTCGCCCTCGATCTGCGCGAGCAGCGCGGGCGTGACGACCTCGGCGGGCGAATAGGTGCCCATGCCGCCGGTGTTCGGGCCGGTGTCGCCCTCGCCGATGCGCTTGTGATCCTGCGAGGTCGGCAGGATGACGTAGTCTCGGCCGGCGACGACGACGAGCAGCGAGGTTTCCTCGCCGAACAGGCAGTCCTCGATGAGAATCTGGCTGCCGGCGGAACCGAATTTGTTGCCCGCGAGCATGTCGTGCACGGCCGCCTCGGCCTCGGCAGGCGTCTGGGCCACCACGACGCCCTTGCCGGCGGCGAGGCCGTCGGCCTTGATGACGATCGGGGCGCCGCGTTTTTTCAGATAGTCGAGGGCGGGCTGGATCTCGGTAAAAATGCCGGCGGGCGCGGTCGGGATATTATACTTCAGCAGGATCTGCTTGGTGAAAACCTTCGAGGCCTCGAGCCGGGCGCCGTCGGCCTTGGGGCCGTAGGCGGGAATGCCGGCCGCCGTCAGCGCGTTGACGAGCCCGAGCGACAGCGGCACCTCGGGGCCGACGACGACGAACGCCACCTTTTCTCGTTGCGCCAGCGCGACGAGGCCGGCGATGTTCTCCACGGCGACGGGAAAACACTCGGCGTCAGCCGCGATGCCGGCGTTACCGGGCGCGCAGAGCAGGCGGGGCTGCGCCACTGAAAGCGCGAGCGACTTGATGAGCGCATGTTCGCGTCCGCCGGAGCCGACGACGAGGACGGAGGAAGGCAGGCGCGGCAGGGGCGGGTGATCGGGCATGCGGGGTAGGAAGCTCATGGAACTCGCTGTGCAGGCAACGCTATAAATGGTGGAATGCATTGCTTATTGCTGGTCCAGAGTGTAATCCAGCCTTTGCGATGAAAACTGGAGGCCATTATCGCGGATTCAGTCTGGTCGAGATAATGATCGTGGTCACGCTCATCGGAATCCTCGCGATGATGGTCCGGATGTCGGTGCAAAGGATTAACCTGCGCGCCCGGTCCTCGGCCTATCTGAACGATTGCCGGGTGTTTTCCGCGGCCTTCATCCAGTATGCGCAGGAAAAAGGGGACTTTCCGGCCGATCAGAATGGCCGGAAGCTTTTCCCGCCAGGCATGGATGGATACCTGAAGCGGGCGCAGTGGCTCAGGGTGACGCCATTCGGCGGCGACTATGACTGGGACAACAAGAATGCGTCGAGCAGTTTGGGCGTCAGATTCAAAGCCGCCATCCGCTTAAACGGGTGCACGATGAAAATCGCAGAGCTCCAGCAGATCGACCGCTGGGTGGACGATGGCAATATCAAGACCGGCAACCTTCGGGTTACCGACGCTGGGGCCACCGTCTTTTTCCTCATCGAACCATAGGTCTTCCTCCCAATGCCAAGATTCCGCCCCTGACCATGAGCAAGCCGGCCCAACTTCCTGGCTGGTCTGCGGCGTTGATCGACGGCGCAAGGCCGCGCGGCGTTGATCGGCCGGGAGCACCGAGGCCGCCGCCAAGGGAAGCCGAGTCAAACTCCCGCGGATTCACGCTGGTCGAGATAATGATCGTGGTCCTGATCATTGGTAACCTGGCGATGATGTCCTGGGTCGCACTCAGCCGGATCAATCTGCGGGCGCGGACCTCGACCTACCAGAATGACTGCCGGGTGTTTTCCGCGGCCTTCACCCAGTATGCCCAGGAAAAGGGCAATTACCCGGCCGACGGGGGGCCCCACTTTCTGCCGGCGGTGATGGCGCCATATGTCAACCGGACGCAGTGGCTGCGGGTGACGCCCTTCGGCGGGTATTACGACTGGGACAATATCGATTCTTGGAGCGGCTTCCCGGCAAGAATCAAGGCGGCGGTCAGCATCAGCGGCTGCACCCTCCCGCTGGCGCAACTGCAGCAGATCGACCGCTGGGTGGACGACGGCAACATAACCACGGGCAGCTTCCGGGTGACCAATGCCGGGGCCACGGTGATCCATGTCATAGAGCCTTAAACCCAATCCCATCATGCTCACTTTTTCTTCCCGGAATCTCAATGAAGACTGCAGCGCAGTCATGCCCGGCCGCGAGGAGCGGGGCGTGCCCATCGAAGCGGAGGCCGCCTTGGAGCGGCTGCGGGCCTTTGCCAAAGTGCCGGCGGTGGCGTTGGTGGACAGCGACGCCCGGATCTATCTGGCCAATGGCGGCACCAAGCTGGCGGTGCAGAACGAAAACGGCCGGCTCTATGCCCAGCGCGTGCCGGAGTCGGCTCATACCGCAGACCAGCAGACACCGGAGGAGATCGTCGGATTCCTGACCGGAGAGCAGGCGGTCGCGTTCCAGATGTCGCAGGACAATCCCCCGGAGTTCATGCCAGCCGGACCAAGCCACTGGCGCAGCCGGCTCAATACCGGCTGGATCGCGGGAGTGCTGGCGGTCGTGGCCGTGGTCGTGGCCTATTACACTTTCGCTCCGGCGGTGCCTGCGGGCATCCAGATGATCAGCGATCCGGTGCGGGTGGCCAGCCTGCACACGAAGTTCAACGGGCGCTATGGCGATGCTGCGCTCGCCGGGAGCACGACCTTTCTGGTCGAAAATGGTCGTTTCATCGTCCAACCCGCGGGTGAGGCCGGGGTGCCGGGCGAACCGCTCATGGATTCGAGTTACCGCTATGGGTTGCGCGGGGACGACGTCGTGCTGGTGGTCGCCAACGGCGCCGTGCTGGAGCCGGGCAAGGACGGCAGCCTGCGATTCAACGATGCGGCGTATCCGCGGATTTCCAGCCGCTGAGGGCGGCCGGGGTCACAGCACCTTCAGCGTCTTGCGGTAGAAGGCGATGACCTCGTCGGGGTCGTCGGTGAAGAGGATGTAGTCATGCATCCAGGCGGGGGCGCGCTTGTCGCGGATCATCGTGTTCACCTGCTTGCGGAGGTCGCCCCAGAACTTGGCGTTGAAGAACACGTAGGGCACGCGCGGGCGGATGCCGAGCTTGAGGTTGCAGAGCTCGATGCCGATCTCCTCGAGCGTGCCGACGCCGCCGACGTTGAAGATGCAAAAATCCGCCGCCTCGAACCATTTCTGGCGGAAGTGCCGGGAATTCTCCTGGAAGGTGTTGAAGAAATCGACGCCGAGCTCGGGCGGCTGGGCCTCGAGCTCGAGGAAGCACGCGCCGGTGAGCGCGCCCTTGTCGCGCGCCTGGTCGGTGGCGAGGCGCATGACGCCGCCGCCGCCGCCGGTGAGCACGCCGAGGTTGGAGCCCATGAAGGTGGTCAGCTTGTCGACGAGGGCGGAGATGCGGGCGGTGTCGGCCTGGTCGAGCCCGACGGCCGAGCCGTAGAAGGCGAGGATGGTGGATTCCTGGAATTTCCGCGCCATCTCCTCGCGCACGAAGAAGCCGTGGTCGCGCTTGTAGGTGTGGAGATAGAGATCCTTCGTCACCTCGTCATACCAGTAGATGGCGACGCCGATGGAGTTGAAGGTGTCGAGGCGGGCGTGGGCGTTGGAGGAGAGGAAATAGCCGTGCGAGCGCGAGGCCTTGCGGAAGATGAGGCGCTTGAGCTTCACGGCGCCGAGCCGGGTGATGAGCTCCATGTGCTCCAGCAGGTCGGGGAAGAAGTTGACGACGAGCGTGTCGGCATCCTCGGGCGCGGCATCCAGCGCCTGGATCATGGTGCGGCTGCCGAGCGGGCAGGACTCGCCCTCGAGGATTTTCCGGAGTTCGTCGTCGTTGGCCCGGACGAGGATGGCGCGGTTCTCCATCATGGCGTTCTGGCCGCGGACGGAGATGTGGGTCTTCGGGCGGGCCTCGCCGGTGTCGCGGGCGGGGAACTCGTCGAGGCACTTGTAGAGGTTCTTGGCGGTGCCGAGGAGGCGCTGGCGTTTCTTGGTGAGGGTCTTGACCTCGGGATCGTCGCCGGGCGGGGCGCGGAAGACCTCGAGCGAGACCATGGGATTCACCACGGGCTGGTCGCCGGGGTTGTAGATCTCCAGCATGATATTCGTGCCAAAGGTCTTGATCGGGTCGAGCAGCACGGCGCTGGTATGGAGGCCGAAGTTGCCGGTGCCGGGATTGAGGCGGACGAAGTGCTCCTTCAGATACATGGAGCAGCTGGTCAATATGCCAGAGCGCGGCGGGATGGTGAGCGGCGAGGCGTCGTGGCGGACCTGGATCTTGTCGATGAAGGAGCGGCCGGCGTAGCCGCTGACGATGTGCTCGAAGTTGATCCGGTGGAGCCGCGGGTTGAGCGTGTAGCTGACCGGGTGCGGGGTGAAAAAGACCTGGCCGGAGCTGTCGATGGAGATCGTGTTGGGCAGCTTGAGGAGGTTGTCCTGGATGGCGGCCCAGACCTCGGTGCTCGTGAGCCGGGCGGCGGCGGGGGCGTAGAACAGACGGCCGACCGGGGTGCCGGGGCGGAGGAGTTTTTTCCAGTAGGCGGCGTTAGGGAAATTCTTGTCGTAGATGAAGGCCTCCGCCGCGAGGACGAGACGGTTGCCGTCGAGGGTGGGGGAGCCCTGCAGGAGCAGCTCGATGCCGATGCGGGCGAGGGAGCTGCGCTCGGTGAATTTGATTTCGGCGAGGTGCGCCTTGAGGAAGTCCATTTCGGCCGGATGGCGCGGCCAGAAGACGAGGGTCAGGGCGAGGTGGTCGCCGCCCTTGTTGCTGACGGACAGGATCTGGCCGTCGGTGCTGTGCCAGAATTGGCTTTCGTTCATGGGATTGGCGAGTTTGGGGGCGAACCCGGAGCTGACAAGCTCCCGATTTGGCCGGACCGGCGGGCAGATTCCTTTCCCTAATGGATTGATTTTTACCCCGCGACCGCCAAGTTCCGACGTTTTTAACGGCACAACATCGCCCGGGCCGTTTCCCAACCGGGCTACCCTCGCTCAATGAAATTCACAACCACCGCCACTGCAGCCCTCCTCAGCCTGAGCCTGCTCGTCGCCGCATCCGCGCAGGATCCGGTCAAATTCAACGTTCCGGGTGTTTCGAACCCGGCGAGCCAGCCGGCCGCTCCGGCCAAGGCGCCGGCGCCGGCGGCGGCCCCGGCCGCAGCTCCCGCTGCTGCTCCCGCGGCCCCGAAAGTGACGTTCTCCGACGCGCAGCTGGCCGAGGCTTATGGCTGGTATGTGGCCGCGCAGCTGGGCCTGCGGCAGCTGGAATTCACCAAGGACCAGGTTGAGGCGATGGCGCGCGGCATGGTCGGCGCCGTGAGCGGCGGCCAGCCCTCGTTCGACGCCGCCGCCATCGGGCCGCAGCTCGAAGGCTTCCTCGGCAAGAAGCAGGAGACCTTCATGACCAAGCTGCGCTACCAGCAGATCGCGGACGGCAACGCCTTCTTCACGAAGCTCAAGGAGAACAAGAACGTCGTCGAGCTGCCCAGCGGCCTGCGTTACGAGATCATCAAGCCGGGTAGCTCCACCTTCCCGAAGCCCGGCCAGGTGGTGAACATCCACTACACCGGCGCGCTGGTCAACGGCCAGACGGTCGACAGCTCGGTCGAGCGCGGCCAGCCCGTCGACCTGCTGCTCGCGGCCGCGAGCGAGCAAAACCCCGGCGGTGTCATCCCCGGCATGTTCGAGGGCCTGCAAAAGATCGGCGTGGGCGGCAAGATCAGGCTCTACATCCCGCCGTCGCTGGCCTACGGCGACCAGGGCAACCAGGCCATCCCGCCGGGCGCCACGCTCGTCTTCGAGGTGGAGGTCAACTCGGCCAAGGAAGCCCCGAAGGCGCCCGCGGCCAAGTAAGACCGACGCATTTACCGGTTTATTTCAGCGCCTCCCGCGGGAGGCGCTTTTTGTTGGCCGCGTTCAGCCCAGCGCCGCGCGCAGGTCGGCGGCGAAGCGATCGACCGTTTCCGGCGCGGTCGCCCACGAGCACATGAGGCGGTAGCCGTGCTCGCCGATGAAGCGGTGGAAATGCCAGCCCTGCGCCCAGAGTTTTTCCACCGCGGCCGGCGGCAGCTCGACGAACACGCCGTTGGCCTGGGGCTCCGCGAGGAACTTCACCGCCGGCAGCGGGCGCAGCGCGGTGGCGAGCTTTTGCGCCATGGCGTTGGCGTGCGCGGCGTGCCGCAGCCATGCGCCGGTCCCGAGCATGCCGGTCCACTGGGCCGCGGCGAAGCGCTGCTTCGAGTCGAGCTGGCCGGCCTGCTTGACCCGGTAGGCGAAGTCGCGCGCATGCTCCGGGTGGAAGAAGACGACGGCCACGGTGGTGCTCATGCCGTTCTTGGTGCCGCCGAAGCAAAGCACGTCCACCCCGGCGCGCCAGGTGAAGTCGGCCGGCCGGACGCCCGTCGCGGCCAGGGTGGCGGTGGCGTTGGCGAAGCGCGCGCCGTCCATGTGGACGGGAAGACCGTGCTTTTTCGCGACGGCGCAGAGGGCGCCGACCTCGGCGGGCGAATAGACCGTGCCCCACTCGGTGGCCTGGGTGAGCGAGAGCGCGCCGGCCTTGGGGTGATGCACATCGGTGCGCCGGAGGATGGCGCGCTCGACGTCGGCGGGCAGGAGTTTGCCGTCCGGGCTGGCGATGGGGACGAGCTTGGCGCCGCCGGTGAAGAATTCCGGCGCCCCGCACTCGTCGACGTCCACGTGGGCGAAGTCGTGGCAGAGGACGCGGTGGTAGCTGCGGCAGAGGGCGGCCAGGGCCAGGGCGTTGGCGGCGGTGCCGTTGAAGACAAAGAAGACCTCGCAGTCCGTCTCAAAGACGGCGCGGATGTGTTCCTTGGCGCGCCGGGTCCAGTCGTCGCCGCCGTAGGAGGGCACCGGCTCCGTATTGGCGGCGGTGAAGGCGGCCAGCGCCTCGGGCGCGAGGCCCGCGGTGTTGTCGCTGGCAAAGGTGTAGTCGGGACGATCGGGGTGGGCCATGGCGGGACGAGCGTGCCGTTTTTCCCGCGGCTTGAACAGGGCGAAGTCGCGGCGCGCGCGCGATGGAACGCAACCTTGCCCTCAGGCGCAACGCCGTGTGTGGTTGCGGCGACAAATGAGCGCGACGGCCGTCAATCTCTACCTGGTGGGCTTCATGGGCACGGGCAAAAGCACCGTGGGGCGCCTGCTGGCCCGGCAGCTGGACATGCGGTTCCTCGACAGCGACCACGAGATCGAGGTCGCCCAGGGCAAGGCGGTGGCCAAGATCTTCGCCGAGGATGGCGAGCCGAAGTTTCGTGAACTGGAGCGCGGGTTCATCGCCTCGGGCCATCCGGCGCACGGCTGCATCGTCGCCTGCGGGGGCGGGCTGGTCGTGCCCCCCGGGATGCTCGAGCTGCTGCGGAGCCGCGGGGTGATCATCTGCCTGCATGCGCCGATCGAGACCATCCTGCAGCGCACGATGCACACGACACACCGGCCGCTCCTGGAGGTGGCGGACCGCGAGACGCGGCTGCGCGAGCTCTACGCGCAGCGCGAGGATATCTACCGGCGCACGGGCACGATGGTGTTGACCGACAAGCGGCCGATGCGGGAGATCGCCGCTCATGTGCTGCGCGTCTACCGCCTCGAGGCCGCGCATTTCAAGTCATGACCGCCAACGCCGGGTTGCGGGTCGAGGGACAGGAACGCGAGGCGCTCCGGTCGCGGCTGGTCGCGCTCGGCTTCGACGAGGTGCGCTTCGCGGCGGTGCCGGCCGGGGGCAGCACCAGCCTGCGCGACTGGCTCGACGCGGGCCGGCAGGCCGACATGGCCTGGCTGGAACGCACGGCGGACAAGCGCATGAATCCCGACCTGGTGCTGCCCGGAGCACGCAGCGTCCTCGTGCTGGGAGTGAACTATTGGTCGGATGCATCCACAGGGAATCCGCGCTGGGCCCGCTATGCGTTGCACGCGGACTATCACGACACGATGAAGTCCGGGCTGGCGGCGGCCGGGCAGGCGCTCGAGGAAATGTTTGGCGCGACGGCGACGGATTACCGCTACTACGTGGACACCGGCCCGGTGCTCGAGCGCGGTTGGGCGGCGCGCAGCGGGCTGGGGTTCCGCGGCAAGAACGCGATGCTCATTTCGAAGAACCACGGCAACTGGCTGTTTCTCGCGGCCATCCTGACGCGGCTGGACATTGCGCCGGACGAGCCGCTGCGCAAAAAGCCGCTGCCGGCATCCGGCGACGAACCGGCCGGGTTGCTGTGCGGCAAGTGCACGCGCTGCCTCGACGCGTGTCCGACGCAGGCGTTTCCCGCGCCCGGCGTGGTGGACGCGCGCCGCTGCATCTCCTACCAGACCATCGAGCACAAGGGGATCATCCCGCGCGAGCTACGCGCGGGCATCGGCACACGCATCTATGGTTGCGACGTGTGCCTCGAGGTCTGCCCGTGGAACCGCTTCGCGCGCGCCGGCCGGCAACTGCTGCTCAGCGCGCGACCCGGGATCGCGGCGCTGCCGCTCGGTGAACTCCTACAACTGACGCCGGCGCGTTTCGCGGAAATCTTCAAGGGCACGGCCATCAAGCGGCTCAAGCTCACCGGGCTCCTGCGCAACGCGTGTGTGGTCGCGGGCAATGTTGGCGGGTCGGATCTGCTGCCAGCGCTCATGGCGCTGGTGGCGCACGACGCGGCCGTGGTCCGGGCGCACGCGGTGTGGGCGGTGCGGCGGATCGCGGGCAACGCAGCCGGGGAATGGCTGCGCGGCGCGCGGGAGGAGGAAACGGATGAGGCGGTGCGGGCGGAATACGCCGGCGTCACGTGAACAACGCGCGCATTTTCTCCGTGTAGAAGGCCGGGGGCCGGACCGGTTCGCCGGCCTTGTTGATGAAGGCGTGGGTGGTGAAGCCGGTGACAAGCAGCTCGTCGCCGCGGCGCACCTCGTAGTCGAGGTGGATGCGGAGCAGGGGGCGCTCCTTGAGCCGGGTGATGATCGTGACGGTGTCGTCGTAGAGGGCGGGCCGGGAGAATTTCACGCCGAGCTCGATGACCGGCAGGTGGTAGCCCTGGGCCTCGAGTTCCCGGTAGGGCAGGCCGCATTCCTTGAGCAGGGTGGTGCGGCCGACCTCGAACCACGGGAGATAATTGCCGTGATAGACGATGCCCATCATGTCGGTCTCGGCGTAACGGACGGTGATTTGCGTGCGGGATTCCAGCATGGGTTCAGGTTGTGGGCCCGGCGGCGGGTTGTCCAAACAAGGCTCGGGCGGATGCGAGCCAGGAATTCCGGCCGGCGCGGATCCGGCCGGCGGCGCCGAGCCGGCGGCGGAGGGCGGGGTCGGAGATCAGGCGCGCAAAGGCCTGCGTGAGGGCGGGGCGGTCGCCCGGGGCGACGAGCACGCCGGTCTCGCCGTCGATGACCGCCTCGGGCACGCCGCCGATCGCATGGGCGATGACCGGGAGGCCATGCGCGCCCGCCTCGAGATAGACCAGGCCGAAGCCCTCGACGCTGTGCCGGTGTGGCATGCTGGTCATGGCGAAGATGTCCGCCTGCGCATAAATCCCGCCGAGCTGGTCATCCGCGATGTCGCCGAGGAATTTCACGGGGAAATCGGCGCTGGCGGCGGCGGCGGCAAGCGCGGTGTGGTAGTTCTCCTTGCTGTGCGAACCGACCAGCCAGTATGCGATCCCGGCGCGCTGGGCGGCTGGCAGGGCCTTGAGGGCCTCGATGACCTGCAGCTGGCCCTTGCGGGGGTTGAGCCGTGCCACCGTCAGGATGATGGTCCGGCCGACCGAACCGGGGCGGGTGGGAGCCGGGGTGATGGCCAGGTCTGTGCGCAGGGCTCCGGGGGTGAGCACGACCTTGTCCGCCGCCTCGGGAAAATTATGGGCCAGCAGGTCCCGGGCATAATGGCTGACGACACTGACATGGGCGGCCTTGCGGAGCAGGTGGTTGGTGCTCCAGCGTAGCAAGCCGCGCGAGGCCAGCCGCTGGATTTCGGAGCCGTGGAAGGTCAGCACCAGCTGGGCAGAACGCAGGGTGTCGAAGTATTGCAGCAGCAGCATCGCGAGCAGCGGGCCGGGTTCGGGAATGTAAAGGGTGGCTCCGCGCAGCTTGTCGCGCTGGGTCATGAGTTGGCGCGCCATGCGCCATTGGCTCAACAGGCTGTGGTCGCCAGCCAAGGGCAGGCGGTTCACCGGGAAGGGCCAGTCTGCCTCCGGCTGTCCGTCCGGCAGCGACGGTGCCCAGACTTCCACGTTGTAACCCAGTGTCTGGGCCGCCCGCGCCATCTCGGCGGCGTAGACGGCGATACCGCCACGGTGCGGGTAGTATTCATGTGTGACCAGCACCAGCGGGCGGGCCGGCCGGGGTAGATTGCTGGGAACAATGGACTGCATTGCCGGTTTTATGGGAGAGAGATCGTCATTATCGCGCGACCCTATCAATCCAGTGGGACGCGCATGTGGCCTCGCAAACACCGCCAAGTCAACAGGCTAAATTTTGTCAGCGCCCGCAAGGAACAGGACTTTCTGACAAATTTTTGGGGTTTACATACCTACCACCCTTAACTTACACATTCGAGAATGGCACACGTCGCTAACAACTCCTCAGGCATCCCGCTCAAGACATTTACAGCGGATGACGATGCAAATTTGCGTGAGGCCCTGAAACGTTGTTCGGCAGCTACTTATGAGGCCGCCGCCCAGTTCCGCAAAACGGGCAACACGGAGCATCTGCCTGCCATCGTCTTGGGAATCATTGAGCGCTATGTGGAGCCTGACCTGCGGGCCAAACTCAAGGATACCGATGATGATCTCCGGATCATCGAAGATCTGGGCATTGATTCGCTGACGATGATGGAAATCGTCATCTTGGTGGAAGACGTGCTCCAGATGACCATCAACAACGAGGAGCTCCGCCATTTGCGCACCGTGGGCGACGTGAAGACCTTCATCGAATGCAAAGTCAGCGGCCTGCCGTTGCCCAAACCGACGAAGTTTATGCCGATCGAGCAGATCATGTCCGTGATGCCGATCCAGCCGCCCTTCCTGTTTCTCGGTGAGGCCTCGGTCAATGCCCATGGCGCCAACGCCAAATACAAGATCAGCGGCCAGGAGTTCTTCCTGCAGGGCCATTTCAAGGACAACCCCGTTTTGCCCGCATCCATCATGCTCGAGGCGCTGGGCCAGCTGGCGGTGCTCTTCCTGCTCGAGGGTCAGGTGGGCGAGGCGGGCCGGGTCGTGGATCACCGCACCATTTTCTTCACCTCCTGCGAGGGCGTCCGCTGTCACCGCGTGTGCAAGCCGGGTGATGTGCTCAGCCTTTCCATCAAGCCGAAGCGCCTGAAGTCGCCGCTGGCGACCTTCGAGGGCCAGATCCGCGTCGGGCAGGAGAAGGCGGCCATCGCCGAGGAGATCACGCTGACCTTTGCGTTTGCCGAGGAAGTTGCGCAACCGGCCCCGGAAGCGCAACCGGCCCCCGCCACCACCGCCGGCCAGTCCCAGGCCGCCGTCAACGCCTGAGCCGGTCCGATGCCGGTCTCCTCGGTTGCGGCGATTGACCCCCGGGTCAAAAGCGTTTTGATTGCGCGGCGTTTCGTCGTGGCTCCGTTGGCCGCCGCCGAAGCCTGATCTCCCATGCGGAAAGTATACATCACGGGCGTTGGATTCATCACCAGCATCGGCAACGATGCGATTGCGGTGACCGAAAGCTTGCGGGAACTGCGCCACGGCATGGTGCAGTATCCGCCCTTCCAGAAGCCGGAAGTGCCGGTCAAGGTGGCGGCGCCCATCAAGGATTTCCAGACGGCCACGACGGACGCGGAGGACTGGATTTTTCCCGCCCGCTACAACATCCGCCGCGAAACGCTCCGGGGCATGGCCCCGCACGGCATCTACGCCTATTGCGCCATGTTGCAGGCCGTCGAGGACGCCAAGCTCACCGAGGCGGACTGGTCCAACCCCGACACCGGCCTCTACGCCGCGTCCGCCGGCTCCCCCTTCCTGCTGGGCTACCATCTTGAGCGCATGCGCAAGCTCGGGGTGATGCGCTGCCCCCCGCTTGGCATCGTCGCGTCGATCTCCGGCACGGTTAATTTCAACCTGGTCTCGCAGTTCAAGATCAAGGGCGCCTCGACCGGGTTTTCCTCGGCCTGCGCCTCGTCGGCGCATGCGCTCGGGTTTGCCTACGACGAGATCGCGCGGGGCCGCCAGAACCGCATGTTTGTCATCGGTGCGGAGGACGGCAACGTGGAGAGCATACTGCCGTTTGCCGGCATGCGCGCCCTGTCCCTGCAGACGGATCCGGCCATCGCCTCGCGGCCCTTCGACGTGGCGCGCGACGGATTCGTCGGCACCGGCGGCGCGACGGTCCTGGTGCTGGAGAGCGAGGAGGAGGTCCAGCGCCGTGGCCCCAAGGTTTATTGCGAGGTGGCCGGCTGGGGCCAGGCCTCCGACGGCTACAACGTCGCCATCTCGCATCCCGAGGGGCACGGCCTGCGCCTGGCCATCACGAACGCCCTGAAATACTCCGACACCACCGCCGAGCAGGTGGACTACGTCAACGCCCATGCGACCTCCACGCCCATCGGCGACATTTCCGAGGCCCGGGCGCTCAAGAGCATCTTCGGCCAGTCCCCCACGCGTCCCGCCGTCAGCAGCACCAAGGCCCTGACCGGCCACGGCCTGTCGCTGGCCGGGGCGATGGAAGCCGGCTTCTGCGCGCTTGCCATGAAGGAAGGATTCATGCCGGGCTCCGCGCACATCACCAAGCTCGACCCGGCCTGCGAGGGGTTGAACATCATCCGGGCCACGCTCCCGCACCGGCCCAATGTCGTGCTGAGCAACAGCAGCGGCTTCGGTGGCGCCAACGTCGTTCTCGTCTTCAAGGGCGCGAACTGATTGGGTTGGTCCCCTGCATGAGCTCCGCGCTGTCCGCCCGCTACCGCACCGCCTTCATCACCGGAGCGAGCACGGGTCTGGGCCAGGCCTTCACGGAGATGCTGCTCGCGGCGGGGGTCGAGGTGTGGGGCACGTCCCGGGATCCACACCGGCTGGCGCCCCGCGACCGCTTCCATGCCGTGACGCTCGAACTCGGCGACGGTCCCGCGGCCGGGGCGGCCTTCCTCGCGGCGGAGCAGGCGGCCGACGGTTTCGATCTGGTCATCAACAACGCCGGCTTCGGCGCCTTCGGCTCGTTTGCCCACACGGATTTTTCCGTCTGGGAGGAGCAGCTCCGTGTGATGCTGGTCAACACCGCGCGCCTCAGCCACGTCGCGTTGCGCGGCATGCTCGCCCGGAACCGCGGGGCGCTCGTCAACCTCTCCTCGATCGCCGGTGAGTTCGGCATGCCCTATCAGGCCGCCTACAACACGGCCAAGGCCGGCCTCTCCGCCCTCAGCGCCAGCCTGATGTATGAGGTCAGGGGCACCGGGGTCATCCTCATCGATTTCCGGCCCGGGGATTACCGCACGGACTTCGAGGCCTCCGTCCGCCGCCCGCCCGGCGCCCCCGGTCCGGGCCAGGAAAAAGTCTGGGCGGCGTTCACCGCCCTGATGCGGTCCGGCCCGCCGCCGGCGCACGCCGCGGACGCGCTCCGCCGCGCGCTCCTGCGCGGCCGCAGCGGCACGGTGCGCACCGGCCGGTTTTTCCAGGCCGTGCTGGCGCCCCTGCTCGCCCGGTTCGGCTCGCTCGCCCTGCAACGGAAAATCCAGGAAAAATACTTCGGCCTGTGAGTTCGCAGCATATCCGCATCCTCGTCCTTACCTCCAGCACCGGCGCCGGCCACGATACCCGCGCCCAGGCCTTTGCCGAATGGTGCTTCGAGCTCTACCGGCACGATGTCGACGTGCGCATCGAGCAGATGCTGGAGAAATCCTCCGGGTTTTTCAGCGCCGGGGTGAGCTTCTACAACTGGATCCAGAAAAAATCCCCGTGGATCCACAAGGCCTTCTTCCTGTTCGTCGAGCTGCTGAGCCTGCTCAACCGCCGCTCCGTCACCTTCGGCCGCGCCTATTACGAGAACGTGCTGCGCGAATACCAGCCCCACCTCGTGTTCAGCGTGCACGATTGCCTCAACCGCGGTTATTTCCAGCTCGCCCGGAAGATCCTCGGGCCGGACCGGGTGCGCTGCGCCACCTATTGCGGCGAATTTTCCGGCGGCTTCGGCTACAGCATCAACTGGGTCGAGCCCAGCGCCGATCTCTATGTCTCCCGGACGGCCACGGCCTGCGACTACGCCATCAAGCTCGGCATGCCGGCCGCACGGACCCGGGTGCGCGGCTACCTAATGCAACCGCGGGCGCACCTCGAGGTGTTCACCCCGGAGACCCGCGCGGCCTACCTCACCGACATCCTTGAGCTGCGGCCGGACCGCTTCACGGTGTTCCTGGCCACCGGCGGCAATGGCGCCAACAACCACCTCGAGCTGCTGCCCAAGCTCCTGCCCCATGCGGACAAACTCCAAGTCGTGATCATTTGCGGCAAAAACCGCGAAACCTACAACCAGCTGGTGCATTGGCGGACCCTGCATCCCCAGCTGCACTGCTTCGTGGACGGTTTTTCCGAGGAAGTCCACCTGCTCATGCAGGTGAGCGACGTGATCGTCACGCGGGGTGGCACGACCACCGCCGCCAAGGCCCTGCATTTCCGTTGTCCGATCATCTTCAACGCCATCGGCGGCATCATGCCGCAGGAGGAACTGACGGTGAAGTTCTTCCGCAACGGCGAGGGCGCCGAACTCATCACCAACACCGCGGACCTCGGCCGGATCATCGATGCGTGGATGGCGGACCGAGGCGGCTACGACAGCCTCCGGGGCCGGTTTCTCCAGCTCCGCTACGAGGAGAATCCTACCGTGGTCATCAAGGAACTGGTCGACCTCGCGCAGGAAGTGGCCGGCACGGCGATCGCGCCGGGTCCGTTCCCGCCGAAGTCGCGCCGGAGCGGAGACACCGCGACCCCGTTCGACATATAAAATGGCGCGGCCGGTGGCCGCGCCGGGCGAAAGCACCGGTCGCGCAATCAGGCCGCGAGATAGGGGAGCTTCCGGGCGGTTTCCTTCACGGCGGGGATGCCGTCGAGCAGCTCGCCGATGGCGTCCCAGCGGCCGTTGATCAGGGCGTCGCGGGCGGATTCGCGCTGGGCGAGCTTCACGGTCTGGCCGGCGCAGCGGGCCTCGAGCTTGACGAGATCGATGACGACCTCGGCCTGCGGGTCCTGCTCCACGGCGGCGGTGATTTTCTCAATGTCCTCGCGGGCGGCGGTGACGCAGGGCAGGCCGAGGGTCGTGCTGTTGCCGAAGAAGATCTCGGCGTAGCTCTCGGCGATGATGGCCTTGAAGCCGTATTTCTGAATGGCCTGCGGGGCGTGTTCGCGGGAGGAGCCGCAGCCGAAATTGGCGCCGGAGAGGAGGATCGTCGCGCCCTTGAAGCGGGCTTCGTTCAGCGGGTGGGCGGTGTCCCGGCCCGTGGTGGGGTCCTGGCGGACGTCGTAGAAAAGGAATTCGCCGAGGCCGTCGAAGGTGACGCACTTCATGAAGCGGGCGGGGATGATGCGGTCGGTGTCGATGTCGTTGCCGACGACGGGAACGGCGCGGCCGGTGACGGAGGTGATTTTAGCGAGGGCCATAGGGGGAAGAAGGAGTGAGTAGCGGGTAGTGGGTAGCGAGTAGGGTGAGGGCGGTGGCGGCGGGATGCTCGCTAGTCGCTACTCACTACTCGCTACTATAAAATCAGTTCACCGCGAAGACCTCGCGGGCGTCGGCGACGGTGCCGGTGACGGCGGCGGCGGCGACCATGAGTGGGCTCATGAGCACGGTGCGGCCGGTGGGCGAGCCTTGGCGGCCCTTGAAGTTGCGGTTCGAGGAGCTGGCGCAGAGCTGGTCGCCGATAAGCTTGTCGGGGTTCATCGCGAGGCACATGGAGCAGCCGGCGGCGCGCCACTCGAAGCCGGCGTCCCGGAGCACCCGGTCGATGCCTTCCTTCTCGCACTGAAGGGCGACGATCTGCGAGCCCGGGACGGCGATGGCCTTCACGCCGGCGGCGACCTTGCGGCCCTTGAGGTATTTGGCGACCTCGCGGAAGTCCGAGAGGCGGCCGTTGGTGCAGGAGCCCAGGAAGGCGACGTCGATCTTGGTGCCCTTGATCGGCTTGCCGGCGGGCAGCTTCATATAGGCGAGGGCCTCGATGATGCCGGCCTTGTCGTCGGCGGAGGTCGCGGTCTCGGGGCTCGGGATGTTCTCGACGATCGAGATGCCCTGGCCGGGGTTGATGCCCCAGGTGACGGTCGGCGCAATGGTGGCGGCGTCGATCTTGACGACATCGTCGTAGGGCGCACCCGGATCGGAGGCGAAGGACTTCCAACCCGCTACGGCAGTGTCCCACGCGGCGCCGGTGGGCGAGTAGGGGCGGCCCTTGAGGTAGGCGAAGGTGGTCTCGTCGGGATTGACGTAGCCGACGCGCGCGCCGCCCTCGATGGACATGTTGCAGACGGTCATGCGCTCCTCCATCGAGAAGTGCTCGAACGTGCTGCCGGCGTATTCGTAGGCATAGCCGGTGCCGCCGTTGACGCCGAGCTGGCGGATGAGGTGGAGGATGACGTCCTTGGCGTAGACGCCGGGGCGGAGTTTGCCGTTCACCTCGATGCGGCGGACCTTGAGCCGGCCGAGGGCCATGGTCTGCGTGGCGAGCACATCGCGCACCTGGCTGGTGCCGATGCCGAAGGCGATGGCCCCGAACGCACCGTGGGTGGAGGTGTGGGAGTCGCCGCACGCGATGGTGGTGCCGGGCTGGGTGATGCCCTGTTCGGGCCCGACAATGTGCACGATGCCTTGCTTGCCGGTGGCGCGGTCAAAGAAGGTGATGCCGAACTCCGCGCAGTTCTTCCGCACCTCATCCATCATGGCCTGGGCAAGGGAATCCTTGTAGGGCTCGACCAGCTCGTTGGTCGGGATGATGTGGTCGACCGTCGCGAAGGTGCGGTGGGGCATGAGGACCGGGAGGCCGAGGTCGCGCAGCATGCCGAACGCCTGCGGCGAGGTGACCTCGTGGATCAGATGCGTGCCGATGAGCAGCTGGGTCTGGCCGTTGGCCAGTTGCCTGACGGTGTGGGCGTCCCAGACTTTCTGGAAGAGGGATTGGGGCATGGGGGAAGAGTGAGTGAGGGTGAAAGTGAAAGGGATGAAACCTTCCGCGGATTACGCGGATGAGCGCGGATAAAACCAAGATTGCCTTGGCTATCCGCGTCCATCCGCGTGATCCGCGGAGAATTGACCGGGCCGGAGACTACCAGAATCTTGCCATAACCAGAAATACTTGTTTGGTGCTCTGTGATGCCTCGGGAGTATCAATATCCGTTCGAGCTCCGGCACCTCGTCTACTTCCGCGAGGTGGCGCGGCAGCTGCATTACCGGAAGGCGGCGGAGACGCTGGCGGTCGCGCAGCCGGCATTGTCGCGGAGCGTCGCCCAGCTGGAGCAGGCGCTGGGCGTGGACCTGCTGAACCGCACGCGGCGCAAGGTCGAGCTCACGCCGGCCGGGCGGGCGTTCCTGGAACGCATCGAGCCGTTGCTGCGCGGGTTGGCCGCGGTGCCGGCGGACATCCAGGCGCTGGCCGGCGGGCAGGCGGGGCAGGTGCGCGTGGCCTTCAGCGGACTCGCGATGGCGACGGTGTTGCCGGGCATTCTGCGCGAATTCAACCGGCGCTATCCCGGCATCCGGGTGGAGCTGAACGAATCGCCGACCTCCACCCAGCTGGAGTTGTTGAAGAACGGGGAGATCGCCTGCGGTTTCTTCCATCCGGACGCGACCGCCCCCGCGGGCCTTTCGACCAAGGTGCTGTTGCACGAAAAGAACGGGGTCCTGCTGCCCGCCGGGCACCGGCTGGCGGCGGCGAAAAAGCTCCGCCTGCGCGACCTGGCCGACACGCCCTTCGTGATGTTCCCGCGGGCGCACAATCCCGGTTTCTACGACCGGGTGCTTGCGGCGTTCGCGCAGGCCGGCGTGACCCCGCGCATCGCCGACGAGGTCTGGCCGCGGGCCAATGCCATCGGCCTGGTGCGCGCCGGGCTCGGCGCGACGTTCATGGCGCCCTCTGAGGCCCAGCAACTGCCCGCGGAGGTTGTGTTCCGGCCGGTCGCGGGGCCCACGCCCGAAAGCCGCCTTGTGCTCGGCTGGCGCAAGGACGTGGCGCCCGACCCCGCGCTCGGCGCCTTTCTGGCCGTGGCCGGCGCAACGACCGCCTGACGGCGGCAAATCACAAAAAGCCAAAGGTCCAAACTACCAACAAATGAGAGACAGAGGTTCGAAACTCAGATTCGGGATTTCTTTGGTCTTTGGGGTTTGGAATTTTGCCCATTAACCCTGTAGATTTCTGCCTGCATTGAATTCCCGCCCACCCCACATCGCCCTGCTTTTCACCACGTTCCCGAAAACTTCGGAAACGTTCCTGCAGCGCGACGTGGCGGCGCTCCAGGCGAAGGGACTCCGCCTGAAGCTGTATTCGATGTGGGGCGGGGGCGGCACCTTTCGCGGACTGCCCGTGAAGAGTTTTCCCAAGTGGCGTCTCGTCCCGCTCTTCCTGTTCGAGATCCCGTGGCAATGTTTCCGCCGGCCGCGGTTGATCCGCGACCTGTTCGAGGGCGTGTTCACCCGGGTCGCCCCCTCGTGGCTGAATTTCTGGGAGAACATGCTCGGGGCGGGTTTCGCCGGCTGCTATCACCGGGAGATGCGGGCCGAACCGCCGGCGCTCGTGCACGGGGCGTGGGCCGGGGCGCCCGCGACCGCCGGCTGGGTGC
>JAQSDJ010000136.1 GCA_029945855.1 Lacunisphaera sp. | reverse complement strand
CGGCCACGGCAAAGCCGAGTCGCTGTCCGGGCTGGCGGTATCGTTCTTCATCTTTGGCATGGCCGGCTGGATCGGCTGGCACGCGGTGCACGAGATCATCACGCCGCACCAGGCCCCGGCGTGGTGGACGCTGCTCGTGCTTGCCGGGGTGATCGTGACCAAGGCGATGTTTTCCCGCCGGATGGGGGCGGCCAGCGAGGAGGTGGGCAGCACGGCGCTCGGCATCGAGGCGCTGCACCACTGGTCGGACGCGCTGACCTCGGCGGCGGCGTTTGTCGGCATCTGCATCGCGTTGTGGGGCGGCAAGGGCTGGGAGACCGCCGACGACTGGGCGGCGCTGTTTGCGTGCGTGCTCATCGCCTTCAACGGCGTCGGCATGTTCCTCAAGGCGCTGGGCGACGTGATGGACACGGCGCTGCCGCAGAATCTGGAAAACGAGGTGCGCGGCCTGGCCCTGGCGGTGCCGGGTGTGCAGGCGCTTCACAAGGTGCGCATGCGCAAGAGCGGGCTCAGCCTGCTCGTGGACATCCAGGTGCAGGTCGACGGCAACCTCACGGTGCGCGAGGGCCACGACATCGCCCACGCGGTGAAGGACGCCCTGCTCGCCTCGGTCCCGCACGGCATCGACGACGTCACGGTGCACATCGAGCCGACGCGGGGGTGAACGTGTCGCCCGATGGGGCGGTCTTGATGAACCGGAAGGGATCAACTCAGCGGAAATGCCGCGCGATTTTCCAGCCGGCCCAGACGCCCAGCACGCTGCCGACGCTGCTGAGCAGGAAACAGCCGAAAAATTCGAGGCCCAACAGCTCGCCGAGATACCAAAAGGCATAACCCAGGACCGTTGTGCCGGCGAAGATGCAGAGCTTCGTCATGCCGTCAGGATGGTGGCGGGATTGGCCGCCTGCACGCCTTAATGGGGGCGCTGGAATCCTCCGGCCCCGTGGCGCACCCACAATATATTGGGGCGTCCTGCTGAACGTGCTGCTTGCCACCTGTTTGGGCGGGGCGATCGGGCCAAAGACCCGACGTCGTCTGGAGCAGGCGGCTGATCTTGCAGGAGAAGAGATGAAAAAAGACGAAAAGCATAGCACGGGAAGAGGTTGGCGACGCGATTGTTTTTACAGGGAAGGGGCAAAACAGCGCTCCATCTAATCTTCCCTTGGAAACAAACTTCATTAGTGCCCACCCCGGGGGCTTTCCCGTTTACTCGCCCGAGCCACCACCCGTAGCCTTTCCTCAATGACCATGAAGCCCAACTCGAAGCCCCTGACTCATAATCCCCACCTCATCCAATGGGTGAAGAAGATGGAGACCCTCTGCCAGCCCGACGCCATCCATTGGGTGGACGGCTCCCAGGAGGAATACGACGCCCTGTGCGGCGCCCTCGTGGCCAACGGCACCTTCACGAAGCTCAACCAGCACAAGTGGCCCGGTTGCTATTATGCGCGTTCCGACGCCAGCGACGTGGCCCGGGTCGAAGACCGCACCTATATCTGCAGCGCGTCCAAGGACGCCGCCGGCCCGACCAACAACTGGGTCAATCCCTTTGAGATGAAGAAGACCCTGCGCGGGCTCTTCGACGGCTGCATGAAGGGCCGCACCATGTATGTGCTGGCCTACAGCATGGGCCCGATCGGTTCGCCCATGTCGCAGATCGGCGTCCAGCTGACGGACTCGCCGTATGTCGTCGTCAACATGCGCATCATGGCCCGCATCGGCCAGAAGGTGTTCGACCTGATCGACGCGGACTTCAAGCGCGTCGTCCCCTGCATGCACTCGGTCGGCATGCCGCTGGCCAAGGGCCAGGCGGACGTGCCGTGGCCGTGCAACAATGAAAAATACATCGTCCACTTCCCGGAGACCCGCGAGATCTGGAGCTACGGTTCCGGCTACGGCGGCAACGCCCTGCTCGGCAAGAAATGCTTCGCCCTGCGCATCGCCAGCGCGATGGCGCGGGACGAGGGCTGGATGGCCGAGCACATGCTCATCCTCGGGGTCGAGAATCCCAAGGGCGAGAAGACCTATGTGGCGGCGGCCTTCCCCAGCGCCTGCGGCAAGACCAACTTCGCGATGCTCATCCCGCCGAAGCATTATGTGAAGAAGGGCTGGAAGGTGTGGACCGTGGGCGACGATATCGCCTGGATCAAACCCGACGCCAACGGCCGGCTCCGCGCCATCAACCCCGAGGCCGGTTTCTTCGGCGTCGCGCCCGGCACGAGCAATTCGACCAACCCGAACGCCATGGCGGCGCTGTCGAAGAACACCATCTTCACCAACGTCGCGCTCACGCCCGACGGCGGCGTCTGGTGGGAAGGCATGACCGGGCAGGCCCCGGCCGAGTGTCTCGACTGGCAGGGCAAACGCTGGACGCCCGAAATGGCGCTCCAGACCGGCGCCAAGGCCGCCCACGCGAACTCCCGGTTCACCGCCCCGGCCTCGCAGTGCCCGACGATCGACAAGGACTGGGAGAATCCCGAGGGCGTGCCGATCAGCGCGTTCATCTTCGGCGGCCGCCGGGCCACCACCATGCCGCTGATCTTCCAGGCGTTCAACTGGTCGAGCGGCGTCTATGTCGGCGCCACGATGGGCTCCGAGATGACCGCGGCAGCCGCGGGCACCATCGGCAAGGTCCGCCGCGATCCGTTC
>JAQSDJ010000135.1:11215-26661 GCA_029945855.1 Lacunisphaera sp. | reverse complement strand
ACCGTGGTCGAGGTCGACCAGTCCCCCATCGGCAAGACACCGCGCTCCACGCCGGCCACCTACCTCGGCATCTTCGACCTCATCCGCCAGTTCTTCGCCTCGCTGCCCGAGGCCAAGATGCGCGGCTACACCGCCGGCCGCTTCTCGTTCAACACCGCGGGCGGCCGCTGCGAGACCTGCTCCGGCGCCGGCCGCATCAAGTTCGAGATGGCCTTCATGCCCGACCACTACCTGCCGTGCGACGACTGCGGCGGCACGCGCTACGGTCCCGAGCTGGCCGACATCGCTTGGAAAAACAAGACCATCGGCCAGGTGCTGCAGCTCTCCTTCGACGAGGCGGCCGTGTTTTTCGATTTCCATTCACAGCTTTCGCAGGTCTGCCAGCTCATGGTCGATTGCGGCCTCGGCTACCTGACGCTCGGCCAGAGCAGCCCGTCGCTCTCCGGCGGCGAGGCGCAGCGGCTCAAGCTCGTCACGGAACTGGCCAAGGGCCTGCAGACCTACAAAGAGCGCTCGCACAACATCGCGGTGCGCAACCTCTACCTCCTCGAAGAACCGACCATCGGCCTGCACCTGAGCGACTGCGAGAAACTCATCAAGGTGCTGCACAGCCTCGTCGACCAGGGCCACACCGTCGTCGTCATCGAGCACCACCTCGACCTGCTCGCCGAGGCCGACTACATCGTCGAGCTCGGGCCGAACGGCGGCCCCACCGGCGGCGAGATCATGTATCAAGGCCCGCTCGCCGGCCTGCTCAAGGCGAAGCGCAGCCCCACCGCGCCTTATCTGCGGGAGAAGCTGAAACGGTAGGGCGAGTCCTCCGGACGAGCCGTTTCGACCAGCTCAAGGTTCAGAGGCTGTCGCGGAGCCGCGGCTCATCGGGGACGATTCGCCCTACCCCGCCGCCAGCGGCAGGCTCGGCGCGATTTCCAGGCCGAGCCCGGCTTCGTTCACGCCGCCGGCCTCGCGCTCGGCCCAGGCAGCGAAGGCGATCATGCCGGCGTTGTCCCCGGTGTGCTGCGGCTGCGCGCGGAAAAAGGGAATGTTCTGCCCCTTCGCCACCTGCTCAAGCTCGGCCTGCAGCGTCTGGTTGTTCGCCACGCCGCCGGACAGGCCGAAGCTGCGATAGGAAATTGTCTCGTTGGCGGGTGGAATCGCTGATCCCGCCTCGCCCTCTGCCTGGAGGGTCGGCCTCCCGGCCGACCGCGGCCGGTCAGGAGACCGGCCCTCCAAATATCCGCGCTCCAGCGCCAGCCTGGATTTGCGCACGAGCGCGTTGAAGACCGCGGCCTGGTAGCTGGCGCAGAGGTCGGCCTTGCGGCGCTCGATCTCCGCGGGGGCCATTTTCTCCAGCTGGTAGCGCAGACTGGTCTTCAGGCCGGAAAAGCTGAACTCCAGCGACGAGCGCTGCGCGACCGCCTTGGGAAAATCAAAGGCCTCGGCGCGACCCGCCGCCGCCAGCTTCTCCACCTGCGGCCCGCCGGGATAACCCAGCCCGAGCAGCTTCGCGCCCTTGTCGAGCGCCTCGCCGGCCGCGTCGTCCATGGTCGAGGCGAGCAACCGGATGCGCCGCGCCTCGTCGATGGAAAACAACGCCGTGTTGCCGCCCGAGACGAGCAGTCCCAGATGCGGCAGCAGTTTCGCGAACTGCGCGTCGAAGTCCGCCGGCGCGGCGGCGTGAAGCCGGATGAAGGGCGAGAAAGCATGCGCCCGCAGGTGGTTCACACCCACGACCGGCACGCGCCACGCCAGCCCGAGGCTCTTGGCCGTGGCCAGGCCCATCGCCAGGCAGGCGGCCAGGCCAGGACCGTGGGTCACGGCGATCTGGGTGAATTTTTCCGCCGGCACCACGTCGAGTGCCCGCTGCAGCAGCGGCGCGAAATGCGTGAGGTGGGCGCGGCTGGCGAGATCGGGCACCACGCCGCCATAGGCCTCGTGCAGCGCGATCTGGCTGTGCACCCACTCCCCGGCCAGGCCGTGCGCCGGGTCGAAGACGGCCACCGCCGTCTCGTCGCAGGAACTTTCGAGGGCGAGGATCATGGCTGGGACCTGGTAGGGGCTGTTGCCCTCAACAGCCCAAGACAGGGCGATTGGGGGCAATCGCCCCTACCCGACGGAATCTGGCCGAGGTCACTCATTTCCCTTTCGCCGCCAGCACGCCGGCCAGCACTTCCTCCGCCGTCTCCAGCTGGACATCCGCGATGCGCTCGAAGCCGAAGCGCTCGTTGAAGGCCGCCGGATCCCGCAGGTCGGTGCGGGTCTGCTGCAACCGGACCTTCGACTCGTCGTCCTCGGAGACCTCGATCTCCACCTGCGGCTGGATGCCTTTTTCATGGATGGTGATGCCGCTCGGGGTGTAGTAGCGCGAGGTGGTGAGCCGCAGGCCCTCGCCATCCTTCAGCTCCATCACGCTCTGCACCGAGCCTTTGCCGAAGGTCTTCTCGCCCACGATCACCGCGCGCTTGGTGTCCTTCATCGCCCCGGCGACGATTTCCGCCGCGCTGGCGGTGCCGCCGTTGACGAGCAGGGCGACCGGGTAGGCCCGCCCCCCGTTGCCACCGCCGGCGAGGTAATCTTCGCGCGACTCGGGCGTGCGGCCCTGCGTGTAGACGATGAGCTCGTCCCGCTTGAAAAACTGCTCGCAGACCTCGATCGCCGCATCGAGCAGGCCGCCCGGGTTGTCCCGCAGGTCGATGATGAGAGCGCGCAGGCCCTGGTGCTCCAGTTCCCTCAGCGCCTGCTTGAACTCATCGCCCGTGCGCTCGCTGAACACCGTGACCTGCAGGTAGCCGATGCCGCCGGCGAGCAGCGCCGCGTTGCGCACGCTGTCGAGCCGGATGCGCTCGCGCTTGAGCGTGAAATCGATGGTCCGGTTCTGGCCGGGACGAAAAATTGTCAGCGTCACCATCGTGTCGGGTTCGCCCCGCACGAGCCGGATGGTCTTCTCGATGGTCGGGCTCTCCAGGGTCTTGCCGTCAATCTTGACCATCCGGTCGCCGCGGCGCATGCCCGCCCGCTCGGCCGGGCTGCCGGGGATGGGAGTGATGATGACAATCTGGCCGTCGTGCTGCTCGACCTGGATGCCCACGCCGCCAAAGGCGTTGGTCAGCTCGTCCTCCGTTTCCTGGAACTCGTCGGCCCGGAGGAACTGCGAATGGGGATCCAGTGCGCCGACCATGCCGGTCAACGCCGTGCGGGTGAGGTCGTCGTAGTTCACGGAGGCGTCCCCGACGTAATTCTGGTTCACCACCTGCAGCACCTCGCGGAAATATCTCACATTGCGGTCCCGGGCCCGGTCCGGCCACCAGCTGGGCGCACCGGAGCGGGCGGCGACCTGCGCCAGGCCGTAGCCGGCCAGCATGGCGGCCGCGATGACGAACATGCGCTTGAGTGTGGGGGACATGGTCATCTGCGCGTTCAACGGGCGCGCGCGGATCCGGGGTGAAAGCAAAACCTTTTGAGCATGGCTTTCAGTGGCCGCAAATGCTTGGCTTGGCAAATGGGTTCCTCCTCAGACTTTTTTGAAATCTTCGGCGCAGAGCCCGATGCCACCACCGGGATCGGCTTTGCCCGCTACATGGAGCTCGCGATGTATCATCCGACGGCGGGATACTACACGAGGGACTTCAAGCGGGTCGGGCGGGACGCCAAGGCCGATTTTTTCACGGCCACGACCTTCAGCCCCGTCTTCGGCGAACTCGTCATCGCCGCCGTGGCCCAGCTCCTCGAGCCCGCCGTGCTCCGGGACTTCATCTTTGTCGAGGTCGCCGCCGAGCCCGGGGCCGGCATTTTGCGGAACCTGCCCCATCCCTTTGCCGCCTACCAGACCATTTCCTACGGCCAGCCCTTTGTGTTCCCGGCGAAAAGCGTGGTTTTCTCGAACGAATTGTTCGACGCCCAGCCCTTCACCCGGGTCGTCTGGCGCGGGGGCCGGTGGCGCGAACTCGGGGTGGCGCTGCAGGGCCGCCATTTGCGCGAGGTCGAACTGCCGGAATTCACCCCCGAACTCGCCGCCTGGGCCGACCGGCTGCCGCAGACCTCCGAGGAAAACTACCACATCGACCTGCCGCTGCGCACCGTGCCGCTGCTCCAGCGGCTTACCGACCCAAAGTGGACCGGCTTGTTTCTCGCCTTCGACTACGGCCGCCACTGGCCGGAACTGGCGGAAAACATGCCTGCCGGATCGGGCCGGACCTACTATCGCCAGAAGATGGGCAACGACCTTCTCAATCGCCCCGGCAAACAGGATATCACCTGCCATATCTGCTGGGACTGGCTGGAGGACGGCCTCGTGCGCTCCGGTTTCGGCGAGCCCCAGGTCGAGTCACAGGAGGCCTTTTTCATGCATCACGCGGCCGATGAACTGGCCGCCATCACCGCGGCCGAGGCCGGCAGTTTCAGCCCGCGCAAACGCATGCTGATGCAGCTTTTGCACCCCGCCAACATGGGCCAGAAGTTTCAGGCCCTCCATGCTTTACGCCGATAACCCGCTTCCGCACGGGGATTGGCAAATTTCCCTTGCTAAGCGTTCGACCCATCCTTTACTCACGACCCTTTAACTCAAGAAACACCATGGCACGAATTTGCGCAATCACCGGAAAACGCCCGACAATGGGCAAGATCATCAATCGCAAGGGGCAGTCCAAGAAGAGCGGCGGCATCGGCACGCACGTCACCAGCCTGACCACCCGCAAGTTCCGCCCGAACCTGCAGTGGATCAAGGTCAAGCTGCCCAACGGCGGCTCCAAGCGCATGTGGGTGTCGGTCAAGGCCATCAAGGCCGGCCTCGTGCAGAAAGCCTGATTACTCGCTCCTTCCTCCGACCCGCAGCCGCAAGCTGCGGGTTTTTTGTTGGGCGGACTTCCCCGTTCGGAACCGGTAGGGGCGCTTGCCCTCAAGCGCCCGGGCCGTTGGGGGCAACGGCCCCTACCCCACTGACCCTCCGAGATCACCTACCCGAGCAAATCCTGAAACTCCTTGTGCCGCTCGATGAACTTCGCGACGTAGGAGCAGGCGGGCACGATCTTGCGTCCCGCGGTGCGGGCATCCGCCAGCGCGGCGCGCACGAGTTTTTCCGCAACACCCCGGCCGCGCAGTTCCGGCGGCACCAGCGTGTGGGTGAATACCATCCGGTCGCCCGCCATCTCGTATTCGCAGACGGAGAGATGCCCGTCCACCGTCGTTTCGTAACGCTGCGCCGCGGCATTGTGCAGGACCTCGGATAATTGGGACATACCCCCAGCAATACGTCTGTCGCGGTCGTTCGCAACTCCGGGCCCGCGGCAATAAATGCGCAGCAATTCCCATGGCACATCCCCTCCCAAGCGGGTATCCTTCCCAGTGAGGGAGCCGGGTTGTTCCCGGGCTCCTTCGCGGCCGGCCGACGCCGGCCGGATCCAGCAACCCTGCAACTCCCTCCAGCCATGACACCGCATACCTATCTCGATCATGGAATCACAATCTTCAACACCCGGAATCAGGCCCCCGGGGCTGGATCCACCACGCCGTTCAGCCCGCCCACCCGTCCGTTCCTGACCATCTCGCGGGAAGCCTGCGCCGGGGCCACGACGCTGGGCCAGCACCTCGTGCCGCTCCTCGATGCCCAGCTGGGCGAGGAAGGCCGGAGCTGGATGTTCCTCGACAAGGACCTGCTCACCCGCGCGCTGACGACGAACCACCTCCCGGAAAAACTCGCCGACTTCCTCCCCGAGGACCGGATCTCCGACATCAAGGGCATGATCGGCGAAATCGTCGGCCTGCATCCGCCCCTCTGGGAGCTGGAGCAGCGTGTGAACGAGGCCATCCGCCAGTTCGCGCAGATGGGCCGGGTCATCTTTGCCGGCCGGGCCGCCCACCTCATCACCGGCAGCCTGCCCGGCGGCTTCCATCTCCGCCTCGTGGCGCCGCTGAGCCTGCGGATCAAGCGCCTGCAGGACCAGCAGGGCTTGGACCGGGCGACGGCCGCCCGCATCCTGCAGGAAACCGACAGCGCCCGCCGCCGCTACGTGCAATCGAACTTCGAGCAGGACATCGACGATCCACACTCCTACGACCTGGTCCTCAACACGGAGCACATCCCGCCGGTGACGGCCGCGCAACTGGTGCTCCGCGCCATGCTTGCCCGGGTCGCGGGGCCCGCGGGCCCCGCCTCGTCCCCGGGCGGAGCCGAATTTCGCCCGCACCTGGCCCGCCAGCGCCGCGATTTCCTCGCGGCCCTCGATCTTCAGCAGCCAGAGCAACACCCCGTAGACGGCGCAGGCCGCCGGGATCAGCCCCGCGACCATGATGAAGTCGCGCACCTTGAGCGCCAAAGGCAGCTGGATGACGCAAAATGCACCGCCCCAGACCACCGCGCCCATCAGCAAGCTGGCCGCGATGATTTTTCCCAGGCTTGGGCGCAGCGTCGTGAAGGCGAGACCGCCCTGCTTGCGCGTCAGCCGCGTCTGCAGGAACCACGCCTGCGCCAGCACCGCGAGGTTGCTCGCGATCGCCAGCCCGATGGTGGACAGCCAGTCCATCAGCACCACGCTCAGCACGATGTTGACGACAAAGCTCAGGGCCGCGGCCCGCACCGGTGTCGCCGTGTCCTTCAGCGCGTAGAAACCCCGCAGGGCCAGCGTGGTGAACGACAGGAACGGCAGGCCGAGGGCGTAGACCGCCAGGATCGGCGCCATGAGCGCCGTGTCTTCGGGGTGAAACGCGCCGCGCTGGAACAGCAGCCGCGTGATGGGCTCGCTCAACAGCGCGAGGCCGAGCGCCGCGGGCACATTGATGATCAGCACCATCCGCAGGCCCTTGTGGTAGTCGGCTGCCAGCGCCGTCCAGTCCGCCTTCGCCGCGTGCCGGGCGATGAGCGGGAACACCACCGTCGCGATCGCGGCGGCAAACACCCCGATGGGCAGTTCCATCACGCGGGTCGACAGGTTCAGCACCTGCGCGGCGCTGTCGTTGAGGGAGAGCCCGATGAACCGCGAGACCGAGAGGTTGATGAGGTAGATGGCCGAGCCGATGACCGTCGGGGCCATGAGCCCGACGATCTCGCGCACCCGGTCGTCGGCCCGCAGGTCGAAGCGGGGCCGCCAGCCCTCCCTCCACAGCACGGCGGCCGGCACGGCCATCTGCAGGAAACCGCCGACGAGCACGCCGGCGCAGAGCAGGTTCATCCGCGCCGTGTCGCCCAGCGCCCACCAGCCGCCGAGCCCGAGCGCGCCGATGATGACGACATTGAGCCAGATGGGCGACAAGGCCGGCTCGGTGAAGCGCCCGAGCACCTGGCAGGCCGCGCTGAACGCCGCCGCCAGGCAGACGAAGACCATGTAGGGAAAGAGGATGACGGCCAGGTCGGCACCCAGCAGGAGCCGTTCCGCCGTGGCCGGTTCCAGGCCGAGCCCGCCGCCGAGCCGCAGCAGCGGCGCCGCGTTCGCCATCGCCAGCATCGCCAGCACGACCAGGCCGGTCGTCACCAGCAGCAGCCAGCTGGACACCTTGCTCAACAGGCCAAACGCCGCGACCCGCTGCCGCTGTTCCAGCTCCTGGGACAGCGTCGGCACGAACGCCGCGGTCAGCGCCCCTTCCCCCAGCAGCCGGCGGAACAGGTTCGGCAGCGTGAAGGCGGAAACGTAAGCCGAGCTCAGCGCGCTGGTGCCGAAGACGGCGGCGATACAGATCTCCCGCACCAGCCCCAGCACCCGCGACACCACGGTCGCGCCTGCGACGACACTGATGTTTTTCAGATGCTTCGACACGGCGCGGAGACGCCGCGCCTCACTGCACGGAGAATTTCACCGCGCCGCCCTCGATGGTGACGTCGGCGAGCTTCGTCCAAGCCGTGCGGACCTCATCCGGCACCTTCTCCTTCGAGATGACATAGGAGCCGATCAGCCCGGAAAGGCCGGGAAGCAGATGCATCGGGCAGGAGCCGAGGTAGAATTTTTCGGGGACAAACGCGACCTGGTCGCCGGATCTGCCGAAGACGCCGGTCGCGATCACCGTCGTGTCGTAGGTCAAGCCATACCAGTTGAGCGTGCACTTGAAGCCGATCTGCAGCTTGTCGCCGACCACCTTGAAATTGGGCGCATAGGGGATGATCAGGCCTTCCGGCGCGGGCTTGGCCTCGTCGGGCTTGGCCGCCGGAGCGGGTTTCGTGCCCGGCTTGGCGGCGGCCGGGGCCGACAGGGTGGCCGCCCAGGCATTCATCTCATCCTCGACAACCGTGATCGAGGTGCCGGCGAGAAACTGCTTCTGCTTGGCCTGCCAGCCGCGGCTCTTGGCGTTGCTGTCTGTGCCGGGGATGTAATACACCACGCTGCGCGCGGGCTCCTTCGGCAGTTCCTTGACCTGCGCCACCGGCTTGAACACCAGATAAACGCAGGCCACCAGCACGCCGGCGAGCAGGCCGAGCACGGCGCCGAGGGCGACTTCCGTGACACTGGGACCGTAGAGCTCCTTATCGATATTTTTGTTGGCCATGGCGGTGAGGGGTTATTTGGCCGCGGCAGCTGCAGCCGCGGGCTTGCTGGGGGAAGGGGCGGAAGGCTTGGCGGCACCCGCGTCGGTCTTGCCCGCGGACGGCTTCTTGTAATCGGTGATATAGAAGCCGGAACCCTTGAAAATCAATCCCGCGCCGCCGCCGACCTGGCGCTTGAGCGCGGCCTTCTTGCAGGCCGGACAGCGCTTGAGGGGTTCGTCCTTCATCGACTGGAAGGCCTCCATCGCGTGGCCGCACTTGGTGCAGATGTATTCGTAGGTTGGCATGCGGAACAGCGCAGCCAGATATGGTTCGGGCCGAGCGGCTTGGCGAGTCTGTTCTTGGCCGAACCGGGCAGAATCCGTTTGCCAACCCGGCTCCCGCACCCGACCGTGGCGCCCAGTGGATTTCTCCGCCCAGTTCGAGCATTATCGCCAGCGGGTCGAGCGCGGCTTGGATGATCTGGCCCCGCCCGCCGCCACCCGCCCCACCCGCCTGCACTCGGCCATGCGCTACTCCCTGCAGGCCGGGGGCAAGCGCCTGCGGCCCGTGCTGACCCTGGCCGTGGCCGATCTCTTCGCGCCAGCCGACTCCGGCTCAGAATCGAAAATCCCCGACGCCCTGCCGGCTGCCATCGCCCTCGAGTGCATCCACACCTACTCGCTCATTCATGACGACCTGCCGTGCATGGACAATGACGACCTCCGCCGCGGCCGGCCCACTGCGCACCGGCAGTTCGACGAGGCCACCGCCCTGCTCGCCGGCGACGCCCTCCTGACCCTCGCCTTCCAGCTCGTCGCCCGCCATTACGCCGGCACCCCCGCCCTGTGCGCCGCCCTCACCCGCACCCTCGCCGACGCCGCCGGCAGCGAGCAGCTCATCGGCGGCCAGATGGCGGACCTCCTGGCCGAGAAGAAGGCTGACGCCACGGCCGCCGAGCTCGAATACATCCACCTCAACAAGACCGCCGCGATGCTCGGCGCCGCCCTCGTCGCCGGCGGGCTCTGCGGCGGGGCCGGCGAAGCCCATCTCGCCACCCTGCGCGACGCCGGCCGGCACCTCGGCCTGGCCTTCCAGATCACGGACGACATCCTCGACGCCACCGCCGACACCGCGACCCTCGGTAAGACCGCCGGCAAGGACGCCAAGGCGGACAAGACCACCTACGTGAAACTCCACGGACTCGCGGACTCACGGCACTATGCCCAGGCGCATACCGCGGCCGCCCTCGCCGCCCTGCGCCTGCTGCCGGGCGAAGCCCCCTTCCTCACCGCGCTGGTGGAGAGCTTGACGGAGCGGAAAAACTGAATGCCCGGCCAGCGCAAAGACTACATTCTCGACCAGATCGAGCTGCTGCGGCAATTCGTCGCCCGCCTGACGATCGATCGCAATCCGGCCGGTCTGGAGGAGGCGCTGCAGCTCTCGCTCAACCTGCAGGCGAAGCTCTTTCCGCGGCCGGCCCCGGAGTTCCTCGCCCTGCCGGTCGATGCGCAGATCGATGCCCTGCAGGCGGGAGCAACACCGGCGGTCGGCCGCGACAAGTGCCTGACCTACGCCCGCCTGCTGCAGCAGACCGCCAGCCTCTACGAATTCCGCGGCCGGCCCGACCTGGCCGCCGGCGCCCGCCAGCTCGCCCTGCATGTCGCGCTGACCCTCGCCGTCGCGTCCCCGGCCGATGACGCCGCCACGCTGGTGCCCGGGCTGCTGGATGACCTCGATCCCCTGGACCTCCATCCGCCGGTCCGCGCATTGCTCGACCGCTTTGTCGCCCCGCCCCCCTGACGCTGCGGCCTTCGCCTACTTCTCGCTGATCGCCAGGCCGTCCAGCAACTCGATGATATCCCCGGCCACTTCGCGGTTGTCCTGATCCTTTGCCCAGCCGCGCAACTGCACCGCCCCTTCCGACCCGCTGTAGAAGTAGCCGTGGTTGATGTAGGTGACGTTGTCCACGGTGGCGTTGAACTGCAGCTCGATGACCGACGCCGCGCCGCGCAGCTTCTTGCCGCGCTTTTTCACGCTGACGCTGTCCGCGCTCTCGCGCGCGGTGTCGAGCACGGCCTTCTCGATGTCGCCTCCCTCGGCCGGCTCCGTCTCGCAGATCAGCTGGGCCTCGGCCTTCTGGTCCGGGCGCAGCAGGTTGTAGATGCCCGGCTCCTGGTCGGCCGGGTCGCGATACCAGCGCGAGGCATCGTAGCGCAACCGGAAGCGCCCCTCGCGGATTACGCGGAATCGCTCGCGCTCCTCGACCACCCGCGCGTCGGTGTAGTCGGGGCGCAGCCGGAAACTGTCGAAAAACGCCGCCCCCGCGGCCGCCCCGCCGGCGCTGCCGACGGGCCACTCGGCGCTGCACACATACAGCGAGGAGCCGATGACAATCATCCGCACCTCGCGGGTGGACTTCTCGCGCGGCTGGCTGATGACCACGCGCTGGCCCTCGTAGGGACCGAGCACATAGGCTTCCCGGACCTGGATCTGCCCGGGCCGGGACCGGGTCATGTCGACCATCGAGCGGTCATAGACCGACTGCTCGTTGCCCGGCAGCATCGCCATCGGGTAGGTGAACTTGATGAGCAGGTAATGCTCGCCCGGCGGCTCGTGGATATAGCGGGCGGCCTTCACGTCACCTTGCGGCGAGGGCGAGACGATGAGGTCGGTCTTCGGCGGCGCGCCGAACTTCGCCTCGATCGCCCAGTCGGCGGCGTTGAACTGGAATTCCGCCCGCAAGCCCGGAACCGCCCCCAGTAGGACAATGAGGAAAAAACGGATGGGGCGCCGCATTGCCCGACATCTAACGCAAGGAGTTTCCGTGTGCGCAAGCCCGCAAGCGCAGGGAAATGCCCCAGGCGGGCCGTTTCCGGCCCGCCCGGGATCATGAAACTGAACCAGACGGCTCCGGCTTACTTCGCCGCGCCGGCCGCCTTCACGAGTTCGACGAACGAACGCGCCTCAAGCGCCGCCCCGCCGATCAGCCCGCCGTCGATGTCCTTCTGCGCGAGCAGCTCGACCGCGTTGGACGGCTTCATCGAGCCGCCGTAGAGGATGCGGACCTTCTGCGCCAGGGCCGCGCCATAGAGCTTGGTCAGCAGGTCGCGGATGTAGGCGTGGACCTCCTGCGCCTGTTCCGTCGTCGCCACCTTGCCCGTGCCGATGGCCCAGACGGGCTCGTAGGCGATGATGACCGAGGTGAGCTGCTCGGGCGTCACGCCCTGCAGACCGCCTTCCACCTGGCGCTGCACGACCGCGAGGGTCGTGCCGGACTCGCGCTCGGCGAGGGTTTCGCCGACGCACAGGATGGGCTTCAGCTGGTTGGCCAGGGCCGAGAGGACCTTCTTGTTGATGAAGGCGTCGGTCTCGGCGAAATACGCGCGGCGCTCGCTGTGGCCGAGGATGACGTGCGTGACGTAAAGCGTGCGGAGCATCTCGGCGGAGACCTCGCCGGTGTAGGCGCCGTTCTTTTCCGGATGCATGTTCTGGGCGCCGAGCTTGATGGCCTGGCCTTCCAAGACGTGCGCGACGCTCTCGAGCGCCGTGAACGGCGGGCAGACGACGACGTCCACGCCGGTCTCGCGGCCGATCTCGGCGACGATGTCCTTGGTGAGCGCGACGCCGTCGGCGGCGGTCTTGTTCATCTTCCAGTTACCAGCGATGACTTTCTTGCGGATCATAAGTTTTATTGGGTAGGTCGGGGTTTATCCCCGACATTGAGCCGGGCGTAAAGCCCGACCTACGGTGCGGAGGGTTATTTTTCCAAAAACGCCACGCCGGGAAGCACCTTGCCTTCGAGGAACTCGAGGCTGGCGCCGCCGCCGGTGGAGCAGTGCGTGACCTTGTCGGCCACCTTGAATTTCTTGGCCGCGGTGGCGGTGTCGCCGCCACCGACGACCGTCGTGGCACCGCGGGCGGTCGCCTCGGCGATGGCCGCGGCCATGGCCTTGGTCGAGCCGGCGAACTTCTCGAACTCGAACACGCCGGAGGGCCCGTTCCAAATGATGGTCTTCGCGCGGGCGATCGACGCGCCGTAGAGCGCGATGGAGGCCGGCCCGCCGTCGAGCCCCATCCAGCCGGCGGGGATGCCGGTGGCGTCGGTCGCGGTCTGGGTGGCGGCGTTGGCGTCGAACTTGTCGGCGCAGAGATAATCGACGGGGAGGATCAGCTTCACGCCGCGGGCCTGCGCCTTGGCGACGAGCTCGGGCACGAGCTTGGCGCCCTCGGGGTCGAAGAGGCTGTTGCCGATCTCCATGCCCTGGGTGACCTTCTTGAAGGTGAAGGCCATGCCGCCGCCGATGATGATCTCGTCGGCCTTCTCGATGAGGTTCTTGATGAGCGGGATCTTGTCGGCGATCTTCGCGCCGCCCAGAATGGCGAGCAGTGGGCGCTGCGGGTGGTCGAGCACGGCGGCGAACGCCTTGAGCTCGGCCTCCATCAGGAAGCCGGCGGCCTTGAGCGGCAGGTTCACGCCCACCATCGAGCTGTGCGCGCGGTGCGCCGTGCCGAAGGCGTCGTTCACGTAGACGTCGCCCAGCCGGCTCAGGCTGGCGCGGAAGGCGGCTTCCTTGGCCGGATCGGCCTTGAGCTTGCCCTCGGTGCCGTCGGCGTTCTTCACCTTCACCTTCCCCTCCTCCTCGATGTGGAAACGGAGGTTCTCGAGCAGCACGACGGTGCCGGGCGCGAGTTTCGCACAGGCGGCCTCGACCGCCGGGCCCACGCAGTCATCGAGGAACGTCACGGGCTTGCCGAGCAGCTTCTCGAGTTCGGTCGCGACCGGCTTGAGGGAATATTTGCTGTTCTTCTGGCCGTCCGGCCGGCCCAGGTGCGACATGAGCACGACCGACGCGCCCTTCTCCAGGGCGTATTTGATCGTCGGCAACGCGGCGACGATGCGCTGGTTGTTCGTGATGAAGCCGGTGGCCTTGTCCTGCGGGACGTTGAAGTCCACGCGGATGAGGACGCGTTTGCCGGAGAGTTCGAGGTCGCGGATGGTTTTGAATTTGGACATGGGAATGAAGGAGCGAAGAGCTGAAAAGCTGAAGGGCTGAAATAAAAGAGGCTGAAAGTTGAAGGACTGCGCTGTTGGTTCAGCCATTCAGTCCTTCAGCCTTTCAGCCTTTGGCTTAGAGTCGCTTGCGACTCAAAGCTTCGCGGCGACGATCTTGGTCAGGTCGACGACGCGGTTGGAATAGCCCCACTCGTTGTCATACCAGCTGACGAGCTTGAAGAACTTGCTGTTCAGCTCGATGCCGGAGCCGGCGTCGAAGATCGACGAGGACTTGCAGTGGATGAAGTCGGAGGAGACGACCTCGTCGTCCGTATACTCGAGGATGCCCTTGAGGTAGGTCTCGGAGGCCTTCTTCATGGCCGCGCAGATCTCCTTGTAGGACGTTTCCTTGGTGGTGCGGACCGTGAGGTCGACGACCGAGACGGTCGGGGTCGGCACGCGGAAGGACATGCCGGTGAGCTTGCCCTTGACCGCGGGGCACACCAGCGCGGTGGCCTTGGCGGCGCCGGTGGAGGCGGGGATGATGTTCTGCGCCGCGGTGCGACCGCCCTTCCAGTCCTTCTTCGACGGGCCGTCCACGGTCTTCTGCGTGGCGGTGTAGGAGTGGATGGTCGTCATGAGGCCTTCCTCGATGCCGAAGCCTTCCTTCAGGAGCACATGCACGACCGGCGCGAGGCAGTTCGTGGTGCAGGAGGCGTTGGAGATCACATGGTGCTTGCTCAGGTCGAGCTTGTCGTCGTTCACGCCCATCACGAGGGTGATGTCCTCGTTCTTGGCCGGGGCGGAGATGATGACCTTCTTGGCGCCCGCGGTGATGTGGCCGTAGGCCGACTTCGGGTTGTCCTTGGCGGCGTCGGTGAAGAGCCCGGTGGACTCGATCACGAGCTGCACGCCGAACTTCGCCCACGGCAGCTCGGCCGGGGTCTTGGCGCTGACGACATGGATTTCCTTGCCGTTGACGACGAGGACGTCGTCCTCGGCCTTGTCCGGCGAGGACTTCTTGGATGACACGGTGCCCTGGAAACGGCCCTGGGTGGAGTCATACTTGAGCAGATAGGCCAGGTTGTCGGCCGGGACGATATCGCCGACGGCGACGACATCCAGTTCCTTGCCGAGCAGGCCCTGCTCGACGAGCGCGCGGAAAACGAGGCGGCCGATGCGGCCGAAACCATTGATTGCTACTTTGACTGCCATGATGATGAGGAGTTGAGGACTTTTAGGAACTGCCGGCAGATAGTGCCGTCAGTTATGCGGAATGAAATGCCCGCCTCCGGTCATGGCAAGCGAGATGCGCGCCATACGCAGTTGGGCGCCGAATATTACCCCAACTGCTGGCGGCTATTGCTCCGTCTGCCACAAGCTGCAGCCGAGGCCCGGGATAAACAGCTCCGGCGTGACGGTTTCACCCGGCGGGTGGCCGCCCTCATGGTAAAAACACTCATGATCGGCAATGAGTTCCCAATCCCAGTCCGCATAATCGCCGATCGGGATGCTCACGTCTTCCGTCGTGGGATTCACCGCAAACAGCAACCGCGACGGCCCCTGGCTGCCGTCCGCATTGTAAATAAGCACCAGCGCCGCCGACGCCGGGCCGCGAAAGGCCTGGAAAAAACCTTCCGAGGGCCGCGACCACAGCCGCAGCAGCTGCCCGCGCGGTGAAAGCCGGAACGCGATCCAGTCGGCGAAATAGGCGTGCGTCGCCGGAAACCGCGCGAGCCGGTGGTAATCGAGGGCGTTGAGGTCGCCGCGCTGGTAGGTGTTGTGCACCCCGTGCTTCGACCGCAGGAAATCCTGCCCCGCCGCCACCAGCGGGATGCCGACCGAGGCGAAGAGGAGGGCCGCCATCAGGTGCGTGCGCTCCCGGTCGTTGGCGGTCGGGTGGAAGCCGTTGTGGCCGCCGTTCTCCGTGATCATGTCGAGCCACGTCCGGTCGTCGTGCGACTCGGTGTAGTTGACCGTCTGCGCCGGCCAGTAGGCGAAATG